>NZ_JCAIUJ010000003.1:353857-392946 GCF_059445465.1 Isoptericola sp. Y541
CGTGCGGGCGGCGGTGTGCCGCCCCCACGACGGTCACTGCGTGATCTCGTCCCACCCGTCGGTGAGCTGCGTCGACAGCTCGGGAGCGTCGATCTCCTGCGCCAGGAAGCGCTGGTAGGCCGGCGTGGCCACCGTGTCCTTCCACTGCGCGTACGAGTCGGCGAACAGGTACGGCGCCGAGACGAAGTGCTGCCCCGAGGACAGGATGGTGCTCCAGCCGTTCTCGTCACCGAGCTCGTCGGCCATGAGCTCCTGGGCCGACGTGGTCGCCGGGATCAGCGCGTCCGCCTCGTTGAGGGCGGCCAGGTTGTCCGCCTCCGTGAAGAACTCGATGAACTCGGCCGACTCCTCCACGTGCTCCGAGTCGATGTTCACCGACAGCGTCTGGGGGTTGGCGGCCTGCCCGGCGCCCTCGGGCCCGGCGAGCGGCGGCAGCACCACCCAGTCGAGGTCCTTCGGTGCGTCCTTGGCGATGTTCGCCGCCTGGAACGAGCCCTGCACGGTCATCGCCGTCTGGCCGGCGTAGAACGAGGCGATCGCCTCCGAGCCGGACTGGGTGAGGGTGACGGGCAGGATCGACTTGTCGTCGTACGCCATCGTGTTCACCAGCTCCGGCAGGGCCATCTCGCCCTCGCCGATCGTGATCTGGGCGTCGGCACCGGTGCCCGAGAAGTACTGGCCGCCGAAGCCCGGGGCCATCGTCATGAAGGTCGCGGTCGGGCTCGACAGGCCCCAACCGAGGCCGTACGTCTTGCCCTGGGTGGTGGCCTTCGAGATCTCGCGCAGCTGGTCCCAGGTCATGGTGTCGCCGGTGGGGATCTCGACCCCCGCGTCCTCGAGCAGCTTCTTGTTGGCGAAGACCATGTAGGACTGCAGCTCCGTCGGGTACGCGACGACCTGGTCGTCGACCGTCACCGACTCGAGCACGCCCTCGGGGATGTCGGCGCGACGCTCGTCGGACATGTACTCCGACAGGTCCGCGAGGTAGCCGTCGCGGGCGAAGGGGACGATGCTCGCGGCCTCGTAGTGGATGATGTCCGGCGCGGCGCCGCCGTTGAACTGCGTGATGAGCTTGTCGTAGACACCGTCCCAACCGGTGGGGACGATCTCGACCTGCACGTCGGGGTGGGCGTCGTTCCACTCCCCGACGATCGTCTCGGTCGCCTCGATGGCGGCCGGCTGGTCGGACAGGGACTGGAACTTCAGCGTCACCGGGCCGCCGTCCCCGTCGCCGCCACCGCTGCAGGAGGCGACGAGCAGGGTGGTGACCGTGAGGCATGCGGCGATGGACACTCCACGCGTCTTCATGGGTCTGCCTTTCGGATGAGGTGGTGCCGGGTCGGGTGGTGGGGAGCAGGTGCGGGGCGGTCAGCCCTTGACGGCGCCGGCCATGAGGCCGCCGGTGAGCTTCCTCTGCATGATCGAGAAGAAGACGATGCTGGGGATGGCCGCCAGGAACGAGCCGGCCGCCAGCGGGCCGAGCGCGACCTTGCCCTCGCCGCCGATGAACGACGTCAGCGTGATCGGCAGCGTGTAGTTCTCGGGCGACTGGAGCAGGACGAGGGCGAAGAAGAACTCGTTCCACGACGAGACGAAGCTGAACATCGCGGTGGCGACGATGCCGGGCGCGAGCAGGGGGAACACGATGCGGCGCAGCACCCGTACCCGGTTCGCGCCGTCCATGGAGCCGGCCTCCTCCAGCTCGACCGGGATGCCGGCGACGTAGCCCTGCAGCATCCACAGCGCGAACGGCAGCGTGTACGTGGTGTGCACCAGCGTGAGCCCCACGAGGCTGTCCGTGAGGTTCATGGTCCGCAGGATGAGGAACAGCGGCAGGATCAGCAGGATCACCGGGAAGACCTGGCTCACCAGGATCCAGCCGACCCCGGCGATCCGGAACGCGCCCTTGAGCCGGGCGAGCACATAGGCCGCCGGCATCGCGATGAGGATCACCAGAAAGGTCGAGGTGAGCGCGACGACGAGGCTGTTCGCGGCCGAGCTCACGAGCCCCTGCCGGGCGAGCGCGTCGGCGTAGTTCTCCCAGTGCCACTGGGACGGGATCAGGCTCACGGTGAGGGAGTTGAGCTCCGCGGAGGACTTCACCGACGCGGAGATCAGCCACAGCAGCGGGAACCCCAGGAAGACGATGTAGCCGGCCAGGGCCACGTACTGGGCGGGGCGGACAAGTGCGCGCATCGGCTCAGCCCTTCTGCACGGCGCGGTCGTCGCGGAACTGCGACCGCAGGTAGACGGCGAGGAGGAGGACCACGACCACCACGAGGACGACGCCCATCGCGGCGGCGTACCCGATGTTGCGGTTCTTGAACGCCTCCAGGTAGGTGAAGAGCATCGGCAGCATGGTGCGGCCGCCCGGCCCGCCCTCGGTGAGCACGTAGACCAGCGAGAACGAGTTGAAGTTCCAGATGAAGTTCAGCGACGTGATCGACGCGACGATGGGTCGCAGGCTCGGCCAGGTCACCGCGGTGAACCGGCGCCACGCGTTCGCCCCGTCCATGGAGGCCGCCTCGTGCAGCTCCCCCGGGATCTGCTGCAGGCCGGCGAGCAGCGTCACGGTGGTCTGGGGCATACCCACCCAGACGCCGACGACGATGACGGCCGGCAGCGCGGTGGAGAAGTCGGCGAGCCAGTTGATGTCGTCCGGTAGCCCGAGCGACCCGAGGAACGCGTTGAGCGGCCCCGCGTTCGGCGAGTAGATCATCTTCCACATGATCGCCACGACGACCGGCGGCATCGCCCACGGGATCAGCGCCAGCACGCGGGTCAGCCCCTGCAGGCGGAGCCCGGAGTTCAGCAGCTGGGCGAGGCCGAGAGCGAGCACGAGCTGCAGGATCGTCACGGACACGGCCCAGATGAGGCCGATGCGGAACGAGTCCCAGAAGAACGAGTTGCCGGCGAGCCGGACGAAGTTGTCGACGCCCACGAACTCGTATTCCGGGTGCCGCACCAGGCGCGCGTCGGTGAAGGCCAGGGCGATGCCGATGACGAGCGGCGCGACGCTGAGCACCAGGATCGGCAGCAGCGACGGCATCACCAGGGCGGCGGCCTCGCGGCGGCGGCCCCGCTCCAGCCCGCCGCGGCGGCGGACGGGACGCGCGGCCGCGCCCGGAGTGCGGGTCGCGGGGCTCGTCGGGGTGGTGGGGGCGGTCATCGAGGGCTCCCCTCTGTCGTCATATCGGCGGTCGCGGCGGTCCCGGCGGTCGCGGCGGTCGTTGCGTCGGTCGTTGCGTCGGTCGTTGCGTCGGGCGTTGCCGTCGACTCCCGCACCAGCAGGCGCGGGCCGATGGCGACGTGCTGCGCGGGCGCCTCGTCGTCGTCCAGGCGGGCGAGGATGACGCGGGCGGCGGCGGCCCCGCGCTCGGCCGAGCCGAGGGAGACGCTCGTCAGGCTGGGCTCGTAGACGCGGCCGAGCTCGGTGTCGTCCATGCCGGTGACGGCGACGTCGCCCGGGACGGCCAGGCCGAGCTCCCGGGCGGCGCGGACGGCGCCGATGGCGAGCAGGTCGTTGGCCGCGACCACGGCGTCGAGCCGGGAACCGTCCGCGGAGGGCGCCAGGAGGGCGCGGGCCGCGCGCAGCCCGGCCGCGACCGTGAAGTCGTCGGCGGTCTCGACGACGACCCGCTCGGCGGGGAAGCCCGCCGCACCGGTCGCGGCGTCGAAGCCGCGCTGCCGGGCGCTACCCGGCGTCGTGTCGAGCGGGCCGTTGAGGAACCCGAGGCGGTGGCGCCCGGCCTGCACCAGGTGGTCGACCGCCTGGCCGATGCCGCCCGCGGAGTCGGTCGACACGGAGTCGATGCTGTCCTCGTCGAGCGCCCGGCCGATCACGACCACGGGCACGGGCGCGCGGCGGAGCTCGTCGACCAGGGCGTCGTCGGTGCGCAGCGGGCTGATCACCAGGCCGTCGACGAACCCGCTGCCGAGGCTGCGCACCAGATCCGTGGTGCTCTCGGCGGTGTCCCCCGTGGACATGACCACCACCCGGTACCCGTGCGGCGCGAGCACCTCGTGGATGGCCGTGAGCATCTCGACGTAGACGGGGTTGCCGATGTCCGCGACGGCGAAGGCGACCTGGAAGGTCTTGCGCATCCGCAGGGACCGGCCGGTCACGTCGGGGCTGTACCCGAGCTCGTCGGCCGCGGCGCGCACGCGCTCCATCATGGCCGGGCTGGCCCCGGTGCCATGCAGTGCCCGCGACGTCGATGCGAGGGAGACCCCGGCGTGCCGGGCCACCTCGATCAACGTGGCGCGTGATGACGTCACTGTCGCTCCACCTTCATCGTCGACGGCAATTGGAATCGTTTCCAGACCCGTCCCCACAGCATCGCTGGAAACGTTTCCGGAATGCCGTCACTCTGGCACTCGGCCCGATCCGATGTCAAGGCGCTGTGACGCGGCCCGGGGGACGGCTCCGGGGCCGGCCCGGGACCCGCTCGGGCATGGCTCCGGCGGGTCAGGCGCGCTGCGCGGGCGCGACCTCCGCGGGGTCGTCGGGGCCGTCGTCGGGGCCATGGTCGGTGCCGTCGTCGGGGCCGGTCATGGCGGTGACGGTGTCGGCGTGCGCCTCGACCAGGGCGTGGTCGTGGGAGATGAGCAGCACACCGGTCCCGGCGTCGGCCCGCTCGGTCAGCAGGCGCATGATGGCGCGGCTGGTGGCCGGGTCGAGCATCGCGGTGACCTCGTCCGCCACGAGGAAGTCGGGGTCCAGCGTGAGGGCGCGCGCGAGGGCGGCCCGCTGGAGCTCGCCGCCGGAGACCTGGTGCGGGTGCCGGTCGAGCAGGTCCCGGCCCAGCCCGACCTGTGCCGCGAGGGCGGGCAGGTCGGGCGCGGGCCTGCCGGACAGGCGGGCGGGCAGGGCCAGCGAGCGCGCGAGGGTGTGCCGCGGGTCGAACGCCTGGGACGGCTCCTGGTGGAGCCAGGCGATGCGCCGGCGCGTGGCTCGCAGGTCGCGCCCGCGCAGGCGGGTGACGCACCGGCCGTCGAGGTAGACGTCCCCGCTGTCCGGGGCGCGCAGCAGGGTGGCGATGGCCGCCAAGGTCGACTTCCCGCAGCCCGTCGGCCCGGTCAGGCCGTGCACCTGCCCCGGTTCGACGGTCAGGTCAAGACCGGTCAGGACCCGCTGGCCGGGGTAGGAGGCAGTCACGCCGTGCAGTGCCAGGCCCGCCGTGGTCCCCCGCGGACGGCTCCCGTCGTGGGGCGGGCGGCCCGCACGTCGCCCGGGCCGTGGCGTGGTTGTCGGGGCCAGGCGCTCACGCACCGAGCCGGTCGACACGGGCCCGGCGGGATCCATGACGGTGACGGCGTCGGCGAACCGGCGGGCAAGGTCGTGGTCGTGGGTGACGAGCAGGATGCCGTGCCCGGCGTCCGCGGTGGTGCGCAGCATCTGCCCGACGAGGACCGCGGCGTCGGGGTCCAGGCCGCGCGTGGGCTCGTCGGCCAGCAGCAGCGGCGGGTGCCAGGCGAGGGCGGCCGCGAGGGCCGCGCGCCGGATCTGCCCGCCGGAGACCTGGTGCGGGTAGCGGTCCAGCAGCGCGGGATCCAGGCCGACGGTGAGGGTCATCTGGTCGAGGTGCTCGGCGACGGTCGCGGGGGTCATGTGCGGGTGGCCGGGCAGGAGCCGGCGGCGCCGTCCGGCAGGGCGGGTGAGGATCTCCGCGAGCTGGGCCCGCAGGGTCCGCACCGGGGTGAAGGACGCCGCGGCGTCCTGCGGCACGTAGCCGATGATCGAGCCGCGCACGGTGGCGAAGGTGTCCTCGGTGGCGGACAGCAGGTCGACGGCCTCGGTCGGCGTGGTCAGCGTCGCCGTGCCGGCGGTCTCGGCCCCGGGGGGCAGCGTGCCGGTGAGGGCGCGCAGCAGGGTGCTCTTGCCCGCCCCGGAGGGGCCCACGACGGCGTGGAGCTGCCCGGGGGCCACGTGCAGGCCGGCGTCGTCGAGCACGCGCACGCCGTGGATGCGGGCGTGCAGCCCGGTGACGGTGATCGTGGTCGGCCGGTCAGACGACATGCGGGTCCTTGCGTCGCAGGGCCGCGGCCAGGGTGATCGTGGCGACGACCAGCAGCGCGATCGGCACGGCGAGGGTCCACCAGGCGCCGCCGAGGACGGACTGCTGGGCGAGGTTGATCAGGGAGCCCAGCGAGGGCTGGTGCGGGGCGAGGCCGAGACCGAGGAACGTCAGGGTGGTCTCGTGCCAGATCGCGTGCGGCACGAGGAGCGCGCCGGCGATCGTGATCTGGCTCAGCACGTGCCCGCCCACGTGGTGCCTGAGCACCTGCGGGCGGGTGTAGCCCTGGCTGAGCGCGGTGCGGACCCAGGGTCGTTCCTTCAGCGTCAGCACGTGCGCGCGGGTGAGGCGGGCGGTGTGGTTCCAGTGCGTGAGGGCCACGACGAGCACGACCGTCCAGAGGCTGCCCCGCCAGACCGACGCGATGACGATGCCGAGCAGCAGGTGCGGGACGGCGGTGAAGGCGTCGATCGTGCGGGACGCGACCTGGTCGACCCGCCCGCCGACGAGCGCGATCGTCGCCCCGATGATCGCCCCGACGACGGTGGCCACCCCGGCCCCGAGCACCGCCGCGAGCAGGGAGATCCGCAGCGCCTGCGCGGAGCGGACGAACAGGTCGCGGCCCGCGACGTCCGTCCCGAAGGGGTGCTCCCAGGTGGGGGCGGTGAGCCCGCCGAGGTAGTCCACGGAGTTCCGGCCGGCGCCGCCCCACCAGCCGAAGCGGGCGGCCAGCAGCGGGACGGCCAGCGCGTAGAGCACGACCAGTCCGAGCACGGCGACCGCGGCCCAGCGCTGCCACCCGCGGGCGGCCGCGGCCTCCAGCCCGTGCGTCGTGCCCGGGGCACGCCAGGCGATGCCGGTGGCGCGACTGGACGCATGGGTGTCGACCGAGATCTCGGCGTTCGGGCGCTCAGAGGTCATCGCCGCTGACCCGGGGGTCGGTGAGGATGAGCGCAAGGTCGGCGAGCAGGTTCCCCGCCAGCACGACGGCGGTGAGCAGCACGCTCACACCCGCCAGCAGCGCGAGGTCCTGCCCGGTCGCGGCGCCGGTCAGCGCCTGCCCGAGTCCGGGCCAGGCGAACACGGTCTCGACGAGGGCCGCGCCCGCGACGACCTCGGCCAGGCGTGACCCGGTCAGCGCGATCAGGGGCGTCACCGCCATCGGCAGCACGTGCCGGAGCGTGACGGTCTGCCGGTCGACGCCGCGCAGACGGGCGGCCAGGACGCTGTCCGACGAGCGCGCCTCGACCAGCGCGGTGTTCAGGTGCAGCATCATCCAGGGCACCTGGCCGAGGCCCACGGCGACGGCCGGCAGCAGCAGATGCGTGGCGACCGAGGCCGGGGTCAGGGGGTCGCCCGGGGCGGTGAGCCCGCCCGCGGGCAGCCAGCGCAGCGCCAGCGAAAACACGAGCATGAGCCCGAGGCCGGTCACCCAGGCGGGCAGGGCGGACAGCGTCCAGGCGGCCCCCCGGAGCACGGCGGCCGCCACGCCGTGCGGCCTGCGGGCGGCGGCCACCGCCATCGGCGCCGCGATCGACATGCCGATGACCAGGCCGGCGCCCATGAGCAGCAGCGTCCAGGGCAGCCGCGCGACGAGGACGTCCAGGACGGGGCTGCGCAGCGTGGTGGAGTCCCCGGCGTCCCCGCTGAGAAGGCCCTGCCACCACCCGAGCCAGCCCTGCCACCAGGTGCCGCCGTCGAGCAGGGCGGCGATCGCCGTGCGGGTGGCTCCGCCGGCGAACTCCTCCCGGGCACCGAGGAACCCCGTGGCGGCGGTGGCGGGGGCCAAGGAAGCCAGGAGGAACACGAGCGCGCTGACGCCGCCGAGCAGGGGCACGGACCATGCGAGGCGACGGGCGGTGACCTGCATCATGGTGCGCCTTCGCGACGCGACCCTTGGCGTGGCGCTCGACTCGGCCCTGGGCGCGCGGGCGGTCGTCGTCACGACTGCCCTGTCCACTGGTCGACGTTCCACCAGGGGCCCCACGCGACGCCGTGCTCGTGGGGCTCGACGACGTGCTCCACCCCGGCGTACCGGTCCAGGCCGGACGCGACGTAGGTGTGGTCGAGCACGGCGAGCGCGAGGAGCGGCGGGTCGTCGTGCAGCAGCTGCTGCACCTGCTGGTACATGGCGGCGCGGCTCGTCGGGTCCGGGGTGGTCCTCGCCGCGTCCAGCAGCGCGTCCACGTCGGGGTTGGCGTAGCCGGACGGGTTCGAGTACGGGTCGTCCGGGTCGTAGGCCGCGTAGTCCGAGTGGAGCAGGGAGTAGACCTGCGTGTCCGGGTCGTAGGGCTGGTCCCCTCCCCCGAGGACGAAGGCCTTGTCGTTCATCTGCGCCGCCGCGGTCGGCCGGTCGACGGCCTCGACGTCGACGGTGACCCCGATCTTCTCCAGGTCGGACGCGACGGCCATCGCCAGGTCGCGGCGCAGCGTGTCCTCCGCGAAGTACATCAGCGAGAACTGCAGCGGCTCGCCGTCCTTGGCGCGCACCCCGTCGGCGTCCTTCGCCCACCCGGCGGTGTCGAGGAGACGCTCCGCCTCCTGGGGCTCGTAGGCGTAGGAGACCGAGGCGTCGTAGGCCTCGCCCTGGGCGGGGGTGAAGGGGGTGGCGATCGGCGTCCCGTAGCCGCGGAGGATGCCGTCGACCATGTTCTGTCGATCGACGGCCAGGTTGAGCGCGTACCGCACGCTCGGGTCGGTGAAGGCCTCCACCCCCGGCGGGAGGGTGATGCCGCGGTAGTCGGCGGTCTCGTTCGTGTACACGGTCAGGTTCTCGTCGCCGTCGAGCGTCTGCGCGGCGCGGGGTGAGACCTGCGCGCCGTCGAACTCCCCCGCCACGAGCCGCTGGACCCGCGCGTTCTCGTCCGGCACGAAGGCGATGACGATGCGCTCCACCGCGGGGCTCTGCCCCTCGGGCCAGTGCTCCTCGTTCGCGGTGAGGACCAGCGAGTCCCCGTGCCGCCACTCGTCGAGCCGGTAGGGGCCGCTCCCGACGGGCTCCTGGTTCAGCGAGGAGTCCACGATCGTCCCGGACAGCTTCTCGCTCGGGGCGATACCGACGGTCAGGGTGCTGGGGAACGGCGCGTAGGGCTCGCTGAGCGTGAACTCGACCGTGGTGTCGTCCAGTGCCTCGACGTCGTCCACGAGATCGAAGGTCCCGGCGAGCGGCGACCCGTACTTCGGGTCGACGACGGCCCGGTAGGTCGCCGCGACGTCGTCCGCCGTGAGGTCGGTCCCGTCGTGGAACTGCACGCCCTCGCGGATCGTCACCGTCCAGCGGGTGAGGTCGGCGTCGGGCACCGGTTCGCCCGCGGCGAGGTCCGGCTCGATCACCCCCTCCGGGTCGATGTCGTACAGGCCGTCGTAGATCTTCGACGTGATCCCGAACATGTAGTCGAGAGGGTTGAGCGACTCGTACTCGTTCGTCTCGGCCAGCCGCAGCGTCGACCCGTCCCCTCCCGACGCGGCCTCGCCGCGAGGACCGTTCGGCGCGGCCGGGTTGGTGCAGGCGCCAGCCGCCAGGACGAGCGCAGCGGCCAGCGCGGTGACGGGCAGCCGTGGTGGTCGCATTCTGGGTGGGTCCTCACACTCGGTCGGGGTCGATCCGACGACTGACCCCGGGGGCCGTGAGCAGATGGGTCGAGCGCTCCGTCCAGGCCTTCGACGGTAAGCGAGGGCGGAGGCTCGCGCACTTGCGCCCGGCTGGGGCGCCCGTCGGTGACGTACAGGACGTCGGCCAGGCTGCAACGGAGTCGGCGTGCGCGACGTCGACCCACCAGCGCGACGTGCCGCGGCGGAACCCACGAGGTAGCCGCCCGAATCTCTGGGCGTCCCTGACGGGGTTTCGAAACATCCAGAACCCGATTCTGAGCGACTCCAGAATAGGAGAGTTCTGACGAGCCGGGCGTTGTTGTCGGTATATTCGACGGATGCCGGATGAGCCCGCACCTGAACAACGGGCTTCCGCTGCCAGCAGCGACTGGGCCGTGGGTCACGGCATGACTACCCGCACGCGCCGGGTGCTGGTGACGAGTGTGCTGGCCGTGCCCTCCCGGCATGTGCCGAGGTCTTCTGCGAACCGGGCCGGCACACCGTCGCCAATCCGCCGTCAGATGCGCCGTCACGGACTCATCCTCTGTCTCACACCTCTACATCGTTCCGAGGCGCCCGGGTGCAACATCGGTTCTTGTTGATCCTCGACAGGTCGGCGAGGCGGCGCAGAACTGATCGTTTGTGCACGTTGAGCCAGAGCAGGCCGGCCCAACTGCGGGACGTGGCGCAGCGGCGAGCTCGGGTGCCGAGGACGCAAGGGTTGGCCGTCTGCCGGGTGCGGGCGGAATGGGTCCGGGTGAGGGTGGTGGTGTTCGCGTCGAGAAGTGGCGTGCACCCCTAGACCAAGGTCGGGAGTGCTCGTGCGCGCTCTCGGACGGGAGCGATCCATGTTCTTTCATCGCCAAGCGTTGCAGCACCAGGCCAAGCCCGAGAAGCCGGACGCCGTGTATGCCCGCAAGCTGCAGGAGGTGCTGGGCGGGCAGTACGGCGAGATCACCGTCGCGATGCAGTACGGCTTCCAGTCGTGGAACGCCCACCTGCCGGGCAAGTACCGCGACCTGCTGTTCGGCATCGGGGCCGAGGAGTTCGGGCACGTCGAGATGCTCGCCACGATGATCTCGCAGCTGCTCGAGAAGGCGCCCATGGGAGCCGTCGAGGGCGCCGTGCAGGACGACCCGACCGTCGCCGCGATCGTCGGCGGCACCGACCCGCAGCAGGCGATCGTCGCCGGCGCGGGAGCCCGCCCCGTGGACTCGAACGGCAACCCGTGGTCCGCAGGCTACGTGACGGCCAGCGGCAACCTGCTCGCCGACTTCACGGCCAACGCGAATGCGGAGATGCAGGGGCGTCTGCAGGTCGCCCGGTTGTACCACATGACCGACGACCCAGGAGTCAAGGACCTCCTGTCGTTCCTGCTCGCGAGGGACACAATGCACCAGAACCAGTGGCTCGCCGCCGCGCAGGAGCTGCGCGACGAGGGCGTCGAGGAACTGCCCGTGCCCAGCACGTTCCCCCTCGGCAAGGAGGACCGCGACGTGGCCTACCAGTACATCAACTTCTCCGACGGCGAGCACGCGTCCGAGGGGCGATGGGCGAGCGGCCCGACACCGGACGGCAAGGGCGAGTTCGAGTACGTGGCCGAGCCGCCCGCGGGCGTGCCGATGCCGCCTCCCACCAAGCCGGACGAGCGGCTGCACGGGACGACCGGCAAGCCGTCGGGTCTGGAGAAGGCTGCCGGCATCGTCAAGGACGCGTTCCACAAGGAGTAAGGACTACCGCCACGCCCGGGTCCGGCCGGGGACTGCTTGCCGTGAGGAGGCGGGGTGTCGTCGCTCGCCGCTGCGGGCTGTGAGCTGTCGACGTCGGCCTCGCCCGCACGGTCGAGCAGATCCCCGGCCCACCACGCTGCCCGGCAGGTGGCTGTACGAGGGGTCTGCTGCACGGATAGGTGACAGCGGATCTCAGGCGGCGAGTGCGACCTGAGTGGTCATGATGGCTTCGTACTCGATGGGGGTCAATCGTCCGAGACGCTGCTGGCGGCGGCGGCGGTAGGTCCGTTCGATCCAGGCGACGATCCGGATGCGCAACTCGTCCCGGGTGGTCCAGCGACGCCGGTCCAGGACGTTTTTCTGCAGCAGCGAGAAGAAGGACTCCATCGCCGCGTTGTCGCCCGCGGACGCGACCTGCCCCATGGACCCGACCAGGCCGTGGGCACGCAACGCGGCGAGGAATTTCCTGGAGCGAAATTGCGATCCGCGGTCCGAGTGCACGATGCATCCGGCCACCTCGGCGCCCTCGGCGCGGCGCCGGGCGCCGGCGTTCTCGAGCGCTTGGACGGCCAGGCGCGACTTCATGCGGTCGCTGATGGAGTAGCCCACGATCCGGCCCGAGTACACGTCCTTGATCACGCACAGGTAGACCTTGCCCTGCGCCGTGGGGTGCTCGGTGATGTCCGTGAGCCACAGCTCGTTCGGAGCCGAGGTAGTGAAGTCCCGCCGCACGAGGTCGTCGTGCGCGGGAGGGCCCGGCTTTTTGCCGCCCTTGGACCCGCGCTTCTTGCCGAACACGCTCCACCAGCGCCCGTCGCGGCACAGCCGCCACATCGTGCGGTCGCACGCGCGGCGGCCGGCGTCGCGGGCCTCGTCGGCCAGCAGCCGGTAACCGTACTCCGGGTCGTCGGTGTGGGCGTCGAACAGGGCATTCGCGAGATGCGCCCGCCCGAGCTCTCGGTCGGTGATCGGGTTGGCGAGCCACCGGTAGTACGGCGCTCTGGCGAGGTTGAGCACCCGGCAGGTCACCGCGACGGGGATACCGTCGGCGGCGAGCTCACGGACCAGCGGATAGCTCATTTCCCGGCAGGTGCGCCTGGGCGAAGTACGCCGCCGCGCGGCGCAGCACCTCGTTCTCCTGCTCCAGCAGCCGCACACGCTTCCTGGCTTCGCGCAGCTCGGCCGACTCCGACGCGGTCACGCCGGGCTTGGAGCCGTCCTCGACATCGGCGGCGGCCTGCAGCCAGTTGCGCAGGCACGACTCGCTGATGCCGAAGTCTTTCCTGACCTGCTTGATCGGGGCCTCGCCCTTGCGGGCGATCGCCACGACGTCGTCGCGGAACTCCTTGGGATGGGGTCTGGGCACGGGACACATCCTTCCAGCAGCACCCGCAGGCACCACAGGTCAGGTGTCACCTATCCGTGCAGCAGACCCCGGGTCGCGCACCGGGCCAAGGCAGGCGATGTGCACTAAGCGCGCATTCTGTGGCAGAGTCCTTCGCCACAGCGGCACCGCAAGGGCGCCGCTCGATAGCAACGGAGGTCACTATGCCCGCATGGCTCATCCTCATCCTGGTCGGTGTCGTGCTCCTGATCCTGGGGCTCGCAGTCCAGGCCGCTCAGTTCCTCATCTGGGTCGGTGTCGCGGTCCTCGTCATCAGCCTCGTCCTCGGGCTGGTCCGCCGCAGTCGCACCTGATCCCGTGGCGACCCCGCGCCACGCCAGGCAGGCTTCGAGGCCCACACCTCGATCCACAGGGAGCCGGCCGCCGTCCTCGCCAGCCTCCATCGTCCGCCCGGAGGCCCAGTCGCAGGGGTAGCGCGGTCAGCCCACGGCCCGCAGCGGGGCACACGGCGCCCGGGGACCGCTCGTCGAGCGGTCCCCGGGCGCGCCGGGTTGAACACGTTGAGCTCAGGAATGAGCCTGGCGGCCATCCCGTCGCGCCCCGGCGGAAAACCTCTCCTGTGAGATCCCGTGCTCGTCCGTAAGGTCCCACAACTCCGCGTCGGACACTCCCATTTCGCCAGTCACTCGCGCATCCTCACACCTCGATCGTCGGGGCCAGACGCGCTGCTCGGTGACCAGCCCGGACTGCCACGACGTCAGTCGAGCAGGCGCGGCGCCGAGAGCGCCCGGGCGACGAAGGACCGCACCTCGGCAGCGAGTTCCTCGTCCTCGGGCGCGTCTCCCCCGAACCCGCCGTGCGGCATCCCCTCGAACACGTGCAGCTCGGCCTCGACGCCCGCGGCCCGCAGCCGACGGTGCATGCGCACGGTGTTGGACAGGAACAGGTCCCGCGTGCCCGTCTGCAGGAACGTGGGCGGGAAGCCGGCGAGGGCGCCGAACAGCGGCGAGAGGTACGGGTGCGCGAGGTCTGCGCCCGCGGCGTACAGGGCGTTGACCTCGCGCAGGCTCGCCAGGGCGAGGTCGTGCGGGGCGTTGGTGACGAACGAGTCCCCCGACTCGGTGAGGTCGACCTCGGGCGTCAGCAGCACGAGGGCGCCCGGCATCGCCAGCCCCTCGTCCCGGGCGCGCAACAGCAGCGCGGCCGCCAGGTTGCCGCCCGCCGACCCGCCGGCCACGACGACGTCGCCCGGGTCACGCTCGGTCAGCAGCGCCCGGTAGACGGCGATGGCGTCGTCGAGGGCGGCCGGGTACGGGTGCAGGGGCGGCATCCGGTAGTCAACGCCCCACGCGACGAGCCCGGTGCGGACCGCTGTGGTGGCCGCCGACGCACGGCACACCTCCCCGGCGCCGTACAACAGCCCGCCGCCGTGCAGGTCCAGCACCACCGGACCGTCCGGGTCCGCGCCGTCGGGACGCTGGAGGTACGTCGTCACGCCCGCGACGTCGCGCTCCCGTGTCGTCACCGGTAGGCCGTCGCGCACCACGGCGGTGCGGAACCATTCGTCCACCTCGGCCACGAGCCGCAGCCAGCCGTCGCGGTCGCCCGGCGCGGGGTACGAACGCGGCTCCGCAGGCCGGTTCGCGGCCAGCCCGGCGAGGTAGCTGCGTGCCTCGACGCTCACGCTGACGGGCAGCACCGTGCCCGGGGCGGCGTCCGGGACCGCCCGGCCGGTCACCGCTCGTCCTCGGCGTCCGCGCCCCCGTCGGCACGGACGCCGACCCGCACGCCGCACTCCCACGACTCCCCCGGCGCCAGCACCGGCGCGCCGCCGTGCGGCAGGCCGCGCTCCGGGCCCACCAGCGGCGCGTTGGCCGGCTCGACCCCGAGCACCCACGAGCCCGCCGCGGGCCACAGCCACGAGTACAGGCGCGGCATCGTGTCCGCGCGCCACTCGACCACGACCTCCGGCGCCCCCGTCGCATCTGCTCCCACCGAAGGTCCCGACGACGCCCCCGCCGGCAGCCCCGTCGGGCCCACGACCGCACGCGCAAGGCCACGGTCGGGCCGAACCCGCGGGTGCTCGGCGACGACGGGCACCGCCCCGGGTGCCGGCCCGGGGAACGTCACCGCGTCCCGGCCGGGCGGGAGCGGCTCCGCGGGCACCGGCTCGTCCGCGTCCGCCCGCAGCCGCGAGCCGGGCACCAGCACCGCCGCGCCGAGATTCACGTGGTAGAGCAGCGGCACGCCGACCGGAGCGTCGCCGACGTTGAGGACCACGTCACGCACCTCCACCCAGGGGCGTCCGGTGGCCACGACGATCTCCCGGCCCACCACCACCCGCGCGCCGTACAGCGTCGTGTGCGCGACGGTGCCGGACACGTGCACCTCCAGCTCGCCGCCCGCGTCGCCGTCGGCGCCGCCAGCACCGTCAGCGCCGTCAGCGCCGTCATCGCCGTCAGCGGACCGCTCGCGCCACCACCGCACGTCGTGGGCCGGCGTCAGGTGGTGGGTACCGTGCTGGCCGGCCTCGCCGCGCGGCGGCCCGATGTTGTCCGGCCCGCAGGTGGCGAGCAGCCCGCCCAGAAAGCGGTCCTCCCAGCCCCGCCCCGCGCCGGGGTCGCCCGGGTGCGGCGAGCGCCAGGCGATCGGCACGCCCGCCCACCAGGCTGCGCCGAGGTCCAGGCCCCGGTCGGGCAGCACGTCGACCGAGAGCCCGCCGGCCACCCGCACGACGAGCGCCCGCTCGCCCCCGGCCGTGACCGCCTCGTCCACGGACGCGAGCGCGTCGGGCAGGGCGGCGCGCCCGTCGTCGAGCAGGCGCGCCCAGCCGGCGGCGCGGTCCCCGCCCCCGCCGCTCGCGCGATCCCGCACGCTCATCGCTCCCGCACCTCCCCGCCCACGACGTCGTACGTGCGCCCCTGCACGACGAGCCCCTCCAGCCGGGCGTCCGGGTCGAGGTCGCCGACGCACCCACCGGCCGTGACCGTGCCGTCGAGGGCGACGTCGACGCCGAACACGCCCGCGAGCACCAGCTCGCACCACGCGCCCGCCGACGAGCAGGACCAGTCGATGAGGTACGGCGGCTGCGGGGGCGTCTTGCGCGCGCCGCCCGCGACGGGCTCGACCGCCTCCTCGACGAAGTGCGCCTGCCCGGGCGGGCCCTGGTTGGCGGTGCGGGCCAGGCCGGGCAGCCACTCGAGCACCGCCTCGGGGTGCCCGAGGGCGATCGCGGCCCGCGCCGAGTCGGCCGGCCACGCCGGGTACGCCCCGTTCCACTGGTGGTCGGCGCGCACGGACCAGCCGGCGTCGTCGTCGAACGGCGACAGCGCGCGCATCCACGACGGCGTGCGCAGCTCGCGGACGAAGAACTCGACCATCGCGTCGCGCTGCGCGGCCGGGACGTCGGCCGCGATGGTGGTGCCGACGGTCGCGAAGTCGTAGCAGTGCCGGGTGGCCACGAGCGACCCGTCGGGCTGCCGGGCGTGGAAGAAGCCCTCGCCCGGCACCGCGAGGTCGAGCACCCTGGGCAGCAGGTCCGCGGCCTCCGCGCGCAGCCGCGCGGCGTCGTCGTGGCGCCCCTGCAGCTTGCTGATCCGCGCGGCCGTGCGCAGGTTCCACACGTTGGCGGCGTTGAGGCTGGCCACCTCGTGCACGTAGGAGCTCACGCACTCGAGCAGGTTGTCGACGTCGCCGTAGTCGGCCAGCCCGGACCCGGAGGCCGAGCGCAGCCCGTGCCACGCCGTGGCCCACGCCCGCACCTCGTCGCCCATGGTCGACGTGCGCCCGTCGGGCGTGGTCACCTCGGCGTCCAGCAGCTGGTGGTCGCCGTGCAGGCGCAGGTAGTCGTGCACCAGCCGGGTCATGGCGTAGTGGTTCACCGAGTACCAGTAGCCGACGGGCCCGCCGGTGAGCCACTCGGTGCCGAAGTGCTTCTCGATGTCCAGGCCCACCCAGTGCTCCACCTGACGCCGCATCACCTGCGGGTCGAGCAGCGCGTGCACCATCGAGCTCAGGGAGTAGTCCCAGATGAACGTGGTGGTCTGCCAGTAGCGCGGCATGAGGGTGTCGTAGGTGCGCCCGAGGACGGACGCCGGGTTGTCGCGGCGGAACCACAGCACGCCGACGGCGCCCCACCAGTACAGGCGGCGTAGCGCGTCGTCGGTCGTGACGAGGCGCGGCAGGCAGCCGCCGAACTCGTCGTTGCCGGGCGTGAACAGCGCCTCGATCTCGGCGTCCCAGGTGCGCCTTGAGGCCTCGACGGCGCCGGGCACGTCGGCCGCGACGCGGTCGAAGGCGGCCGCCGCCTCGTCCGCGGTCCGCGCGATCGTGTGCACGTAGGCCAGCCGCACGGTGCCGCCCGCCGGGACCTCGCGCACCAGCTCGGCCACGCGCGGCGAGCCCCCGTCGTCGACGTCGGCGCCGTCCTCGTCGACCAGCCCCTGCACGCTGACCGCCGACCCGTCCTCGGGCCGGCCCACCCGCCGGGCGCCCTTGCGCCCGAGACCGTTCGTCGCCTGCGGCGGGGCGCCCGCCAGCCAGGGCTCGCCCGCGCAGGTCACGGTGGAGTCGAGCCACGCGCCGAGGCGCAGCCGCCGCGCTTCGCCGGTGGTGTCCGTGACCTCGACCCGCACGGCCACGCCCGGCTCCCCCGGCGGGCACACGGCCACGGTGCGCACGTCCCAGCCGTCCACGACGGTGCGCCGCTCCACCCGGTCGGGCCGCCACCGCACCTCCACCGGCCGCCCGAACGACCGCACCAGGCGCCCGCCCAGGTACAGCTGGCCGCTGATGCTGTCGCCCTGCGAGACGGGCGGCACGTTGAGCGAGCGGACGGCCAGGACGTCGTGGTCCACCTGGGCGGTGGCCCAGTGGTTCGTCAGCCCGGGCGGGTTGATCATGTCGTCGAACCGGTCGGTGACCAGGTCGGACGCGAGGTCCTCGACGGTCGGGACGGTGCGCGCGGTGGCGGGGGCGGCGGTGCTCATGCCGGCTCCTCGGGGAGCGCGGCGGCCAGGCGGGCGCTGAGCCCGCCGTCGACCTTGAGGTCCGCGCCGGTGACGAACGACGCCCGGTCGGAGAGCAGGAACTCGACCACCTCGGCGACCTCGCGCGGCGTGGCGACGCGGCCGAGCGCGTGCGCCCGACCCCACTCGGCCACGACGTCCTCCGCGGGCCGGTCGCCCGCGAAGAGGCCGGCGGCCCAGCGCAGCATCGGGGTGTCGACCGACCCGGGGCTCACGCTGTTCACGCGGATCCCCTCGGCGGCGTGGTCCACCGCCATCGCCCGGGCCAGCCCCAGCAGCGCCGTCTTGCTGGCGGTGTAGGCGGCCACGCCGGTCTGGGTGGCGTACGCCTGGGCCGAGGAGACGACGACGATCGCGCCGCCGCCGTTCGCCCGCACCAGCGGCACCATCGTGCGGCAGGTGTGGAACGCGCCGCCCACGTTCACGTTCATCACCTCGGCATACGTGCCGGGGTCGGTCTGGTCGACGGTGCCGTAGCGCTGCACGCCGGCCGCGCAGACGACGGCGTCGAGCGCGCCGTGGTCGGCGCCGACGACGCGCGCAGCCTCGTCGAGCGCCCCCGGGTCGGACACGTCCAGCGCGAGGCCGACGAAGCTGCCGGGCCCGGACGCGTGCCGCGCGGCGGCGGCGTCGAGCGCGTCGCCGTCCCGGTCGATCCCGACGACGGTGGCGCCGAGCTCCACGAGCAGGTCGGTGACGCCGCCGCCGATGCCGGCCCCGGCCCCGGTCACGACGGCGGTCCGGCCGGTCCAGGGGTCCGCGGCCCGCCCGGGTACGGCGGTGGTGAGGTCGGGCATGGTGGTGCTCCTCCGGCGGGTTGTGGTTGCGGGTCAGTACTGGCCGAGCGCGAGCCCACGGGTGAACGCGCGCTGGGCGAGCAGGAACAGGACGACGGTGGGAATGGAGACGATCAGACCACCGGCGAGCACGGTCGGCATCGTCGACCCTCCGTACGTGCTCTGCAGCGCGGACAGCGCCGTCATCACGGGCCGGGTCTCGGCGGACTGGGTGAGCGTGAGGCCCAGCAGCAGGTCGTTCCAGATGAGCGTGGACTGCAGGATGAAGATCGCCACGAGGGCGGGCACCGCCATGGGCAGGTAGATGCGCCAGAAGATCCGCCACGTCGAGGCGCCGTCCACCACGGCGGCCTCGAACACGTGATGCGCCACCCCCGAGAAGAAGTTGCGCATGACGAACGCCGCGAACGGAACCGAGATCACGGTGTAGACGAGGATCATCCCCGTGCGCGTGTCGTACAGGCCCGTCTCCACGTAGCCGAGGAACAGCGGCATCAGCAGCATCTGCATCGGGAACACCGTGGACGCGAAGATCACGACGAACCACACGAACCCGTGCTGCAGGCGCAGCGCGACGATCGCGAACCCGGCGGCGGCGCCGACGATCACCGCGATAGCGGGCGCCACGATCGCGTACAGGGCCGTGGACGCGATGCCCGCGGAGATGTCGCCGCGGGTCCACGCGGCGGCGGCGTTCTCCCACAGTCCGTCGAGCCCCGCGGGGCTCCACACGGACAGCACGCCGTACTGGTCGTTGGTCTTCGCGGCGTTGACGACCATGAGGTAGACGGGCGCGAGCCAGATCAGGCCCAGCACCACCAGGACGGTCTTGCGGACGCGGTCCGCCGTCACGGCTCTCATCACGACTCCCGGGCGCCCGACAGCTGTCGGCGCAGGTAGAGGACGGACGCCGCGACCGTGACCACGGTGAGGAACACCGCGACGGCGGCCCCCAATCCGTAGTCGTTCTCGACGAACGTGTCCTTGTACATGGTCAGGGCGAGCGTCTCGGACGAGATCCCGGGGCCGCCCTTCGTCATCGCCCAGATGATGTCGAACTGCTTGAGCGACCCGACGATCGACAGGCCCACGACGACGGTGGTCAGCGGCGTGAGCATCGGCCACGTCATGGTGCGGAACATCGTCCAACCCGACGCGCCGTCGAGCCGCGCGGCCTCCAGCGGCTCCTTGGGGATCGACTGCAGGCCGATCGTGAACAGCAGGGCGTTGACGCCGGCGCCCTGCCAGGTGGCCGCGCCGATCATGACGATCGTGTTCAGCGGGGCGTCGAGCAGCCAGCGCGGCGGGTCGGTCACGCCGAACAGGCCGAGCGCCTCGTCGAGGGCGCCGCCCGTCTGCAGCACGAACGTCCAGATGACACCCACCGCCACCCCGGAGATCGCGTACGGCAGCAGGAACGGCAGCCGGTACCAGAACGACCCCTTGAGGCCGTAGGCGAGGACGGCGATCAGCAGACCCAGGCCCACCGGCAGCACCAGGGTGCCGACCACCCACAGCAGGGTGTTGCGCAGCGAGCCCAGGAACCCGGCGTCGGTGAGCATCTCGGTGTACTTGGCCAGGCCCACCAGCTCGGGGTCGCCGAGCCCGTTGTACTCCGTGAGGCTCAGGTACGACGTCCAGACGAACGGCAGGTACAGCAGCAGCGCCACGACCAGCACGGCTGGCAGCGCGAACCCGCGCGCCGACCAGCGGTACGGGGCGCGCGGCCTGCGGTCCGGGCGTGCTGCGCTCGCCGGCGGCCGCGGGGGCGCGACGGTGGCGGCGGTCATGGGGACTCTCCTTTCTCCGCGCGCCGCATCAGCCCTGCTCGGCCCAGTACGTGTCGGCCTCGTCCTGGAGTCGCTGCAGCCCCTCGCCCGGCTCGGGCGCGTTGGTGACGAAGTCCCCGAAGATCTCCGTGGACAGCGTGTAGACGGGCAGCGGGTTCGCCTCGAGGTAGCGCTGCTGGACGGTGAGGTCGCCCGCGTCGACCTGGTCCACCAGGTTCTGCAGCTCGGGGTCCTCGACCTTCACATGCGGGTTGAACGAGGGCTCGCCCCGGTCGCCCGCCCAGGCCTCCTGCGCCTCGTCGGTCATCCACCAGGAGCTGTACTCGAGCGCAGCCTCCTCGTTCTCGGAGCCCGCGCCCACGCACAGCGGGCCGGTCTCGAGCACCATCTGGCCGTCCGACGCGGGGTTCATGCCCGGCATCGGGAAGATACCGTAGTCCTCGCCGGACTTCGCCCCGACGTCGGTGAGCTGGCCGGTGAGGAACGTGCCGAAGTAGGCCATAGCCACGTCGCCGTTCTTCAGCATCGTCTGCGGGTCGGTGGTGATGCCCGGGTCGTTGAAGTAGCCGGCGTCGATCATCGACTTCCACTGGTCCATCACCTCGACCACCTCGGGGTCGAGGTACGAGGCGTCACCCGTCTGCAGGCCCTGGTAGACCTCCGGCGCGTTGCCGGCGAGGAGCGCCTGGAACCAGACGAACTCGAAGATGATGTTCATCTGGTGGAACGGCGTCACGCCGTCGGCCTGCAGCGTCTTCGCCGCCGTCATCAGCTCGTCGAAGGTGGTCGGCACCTCGAGGTCGTGCTCCGCGAAGACCTTCTTGTTGTAGTACATCGCCCAGTAGGCGACGTTGAGCGGCACGCAGTACTGCTCGCCGTCCACGGTGTAGTTGTCCTTCAGCCCCTCGGGCACGAGGCCGTCCGCCTCGGCCTGGGCCCACAGGTCGGTCGTCTCGGCGACCATGCCCTGGTCGACCAGCTCCGCCAGGGCCGGCCCTGTGTGCCAGGTGAACAGGTCGGGCACCTTCTTGGTGCGGAACGACTGCTTGATGAAGCTGTCGTACGCGGTGGAGTCCGAGTAGCCGGTGAACTCGAGCGTGCGCCCGTCGGCCGCCGACGTCTCGTTCATCGCGTCGAAGCTGGGCTCCCACGCGGCCTTGTCGGTGTAGAAGCCGAGCGTGACGTCGCCGCCCTCGCCGCCACCGTCGTCGTGGGAACAGGCCGCCAGGCCGAGGGCCAGGGCCGTCGCCGTGGCGCCGGCCAGGATCCGGGAACGCTTCATGGGTCTCACTCCGTCGTGATGGGGGTCGTGGGTCAGTGCCTGACGTCGAGCGTGATCTCGACGAACCGGGGCCGATAGATCGAGACGTCCGCGTACAGGTCGTCCGGATCCACCGAGTTGACGTTGTAGGTCACCAGGAGGGTGTCGTCGTCGCGCAGCTCCGGGTGCTCGTGGGCGTTGTAGGCGATGACGTCCGGGTCGCCGTACGTGCCGGCCGCCCCGACCTCGGGCATCCGGTGGATCGTCGTGCCGCCCGTGAACGGGCCGGTCGGCGAGCACGAGACGTACGCCTTGATCTCGTCGCTGAAGGGCACCGAGGTGTCCTGCGTGACCAGCAGCCAGCCGTCGTGGAACGGCGTCACGCTGTACTCGTTAGCGACGCCCGGCAGCACCCGCGCGGACGCGGACTCCTCCCGCACCCAGCGCTCGCCGTCCCAGTAGCGCCAGCGGTCGGTGTCCGCGAGGTCGCCGCCGAGCACGGTGGCGACGTGCATGAACTTCTCGCCGCCCTGGTCCTCGACGCCGTAGACGAGCACGTGTCCGCCCGAGCGCTGGTACCAGGAGGCCCACTGGATGCCGGCTGACGAAGGCAGCGGGTCGATCGACGAGACCTGCCAGGTGTCGGTGTCGAGCGTCGCCACCGACGACCCGCTCCACCCCCAGTCCCAGGTGCCCTCGCCGAA
Organism: Isoptericola sp. Y541; assembly: GCF_059445465.1. Taxonomy (NCBI): domain Bacteria; kingdom Bacillati; phylum Actinomycetota; class Actinomycetes; order Micrococcales; family Promicromonosporaceae; genus Isoptericola; species Isoptericola sp. Y541. Next base: position 376,120 of record NZ_JCAIUJ010000003.1, read on the forward strand.
GCGGGCGAACTCGAGCACGCCCACCTGTAGGTCGCCGGGGCGCGTGGTCAGGCCCGCGCCGAACCAGTGCCACGCGCCGTCCGGCTCGGGGCCCACGACGGACTCGGGAGCGTCGGGCGTGCCGCCCGTCACGGTCGACAGGTCGTCGCCGTCCTGCAGCACGATCGAGTTGTTGAGGAAGGGCGCGGTCTCCGGCCGGCTGCCGTCGGCGTGGACCGGGCCCAGGAACGTGTCGGAGAAGATCCACGCGAGCGAGCCGTCGCGCAGCGGCACCGAGTAGGTGCTGTCCGCGCCGGTCCAGCCGGCACCCGTGTCGGCGTAGGCGGTGAACATGTCGCCGAGCGGCGACGCCACCCCGGCCGTCGCCTCGACGCTCGCGCCGGCGAGGGAGCAGCCGTCCCGGCCGGCGGGCACCTGCCGCCCCTCGACCGGGGGCTTGGCGGTGGCGGCGGTCGCGCCGGCGCTCAGCACCAGCGCGCCGGCCACCGCCGCGGCGGCCAGGCGCCCCGTGCGGCTGGGTGCAGTTCTCGTTGTCGTCATCGTCCTCACTCCGTCGTGATCGCGTGGCAGGTCGTGCGCGCGCCGTGGGCGCTTGCGGGCAGATCTTGGGCAGTCGCAGCCCCGTACCCCGACCGGGAGCCGGGGCACCCGGTCTAGGGCTTGTCTAGGGCCGTTGGTTCCTCGATGGCGCCCACGACCTCGGTCAGGTGCGCGTGCATGAGGTCGGCGGCGGCGTCGGGCCGCCCCTCGGTCACGAGCCGGACCAGCTCGGCGTGCTCCTCGAAGTCCGACTCGGGGTCGCCGTGCAGGGCGAGGATCCGCCGCTGGTCCTCGGCGTGCAGGAGCAGGATCACGTCGAGCACCTCGGACAGGATCGTGTTGCCGGCGGCGTCGGCGATCGCCCGGTGCAGGTCGATGTTGACCCGCCACAGGCGGTCGGACCCGTTCTCCAGGCAGTCGCGCGCCTCGGCCAGGAGCACCGCCAGCCGGGTGAGGGCGACGGGCTCACGGACGACCGCCGCCTGCCGCGCGATCGCGGGCTCGATCACCGCGCGGGCCCGGACGAGCTCGACCAGCCGCCCCCGGTCGGCGGGCGGCGCGACCGCGTTCGCCAGGACGCTGCGGTGGTAGTTCTCCCCCACGTAGATGCCGGACCCGTGGCGGAACGACAGAACTCCCAGGCCCTCGAGCCGCCGCAACGCCTCGCGCATCGTGGGCACGGCGACGCCGAACCGCGCCGCCAGTTCGCGCTGCGGGCCGATGCGGTCGCCCGCGACGAGCCCTTCGTCCCCGATCATCCGGATCACCGCGTCGGCGAGGCTCCCGCTGAGCGTGGGGCGTGCGACGTGCCCCGACTCCGTCGTCATGAGAAGTGATCTAATCACTTACCGAGACGGATGTGAAGCCCGATCCGGAGCCCCACGCGCTCGCTGACCCTCACCGAGACGCAGCTGGCGAAGCTCGGCGAGGCCCTCGCCCCGTGGTTCGCCCGCTGGGCCACGCTGCGCGAGCACCTCGGGCTGCGGGCGCCGCTCACCCGCCGCGTCGCCGCCCGGAATCCCCCGGCCCACCGGAGCGTTCACGCAGGGCGCCCACCCGCGCACGCAACGACAGCACCCCAGGAGGCCCCGTGAGCATCACCCCCGACCTGTCCGTGGACGAGGTCCTCGACAACCCGCAATGGTCGTCGCTCACGGGCGCGCACGCGCACCTGGCGGAGGGCAACGAGCTGGTGCTGCGTTACCCGGTCGACGTGTCGCCCTTCGCCGCCGTCCGCTCGTGGGACGACCCCGAGGTGTGGGACGCGATCGTCGACGTCGCGGGCCGCGGCGCCGACTTCCCGGGCCCGCCGGCCGACGTGACGCTGCCCGCGGGCTGGGAGCGCCTCTTCCTGGTTGAGGGCGTGCAGCTCGTCGAGACGGACCGCCTGCGCACCGGACCGGACACCGAGGCCGTCGAGCTGGGCGCCGACGACGTGCCGGACATGCTCGACCTCGTCGAGCGGTCGCGGCCGGGCCCGTTCCTGCCCCGCACGTACCTCATGGGCCGCTACGTCGGGATCCGGCGCGGCGGCCGCCTGGTGGCGATGGCCGGCGAGCGGCTGCACCCCGCGGGCTCGACCGAGATCAGCGCCGTGACCACCGACCCGGACCACCGCGGCCAGGGCCTGGCAACCCGCCTCGTGCTCGACGTCGCCCACCACGTCCGCGAGCGCGGCGACCGGCCGATGCTGCATGCGGCCGGCAGCAACACCCACGCGATCCGGCTCTACGAGAACCTCGGCTTCCGGCTGCGCAGCCGCACCACCTTCGGCGCGGTGCGCACGCCGGAGGCCTGAGACCGGCGTCCTTCCCGGAGAGCGGGCGTACCGCTCAGAACGCGTACCGGCTCACGTCCTCCGGGTGGATGACCAGGCGGACCTGGTCCTCGGCCAGGATGCCGGCGAGGCCGGCGGCGCGGGTGGGGTCGTCGAGGTCCCAGGAGCGGGCAGCCAGGCGAGAGGCCAGGTCGTGGGCTCCGTCGAGCTCGACCGGGACGCTGCCCGCGACCGCCACCCAGCTGGCGTCGGCGCTCATGTCGGTGCTCGTCCGGGTCCTCCCGGTCGGCGTCGGATCAGAGCGCGAGCACGTCGAACGACGGTTCAGCCGACCGACCGGCGGTGGCGCTCGGCGAGCTCCTGGTACTCGATCGCGTTGCGGCGCACGCGCTCGGCGCCCTCGGGGTCGAGCTCCCCGCGGTCCTTCGCCGGGACGCCGACGGCGAGGTGCCCGGCCGGAATCTCCTGGCCCTCGCGCACGAGCGCGCCGGCCGCGACGAACGCGCCCTCCCCGACGACGGAGTTGTTGAGCAGGGTGGCGCCCATCCCGATGAGGCTGCCGTCGCGCACGGTGGCGCCGTGGACGATCGCTCCGTGCCCGACGCCCACCCCCGCGCCGATCGTCGTGGGGACGCCGGAGTCGGTGTGCACCACGCAGTTGTCCTGGAGGTTGGACCCCTCGCCGAGCTCGATCGTGTCCATGTCGCCGCGCAGTACCGCGCCGTAGAACACGCTCGCGCGCGGCCCGATGCGGACGCGGCCGATGACCGTCGCCGTCGGAGCGACCCACGCCGTGGGGTCGATCTCAGGGGTATGACCGTCGAAAGGGAGCACCGTCGCCATGCCCGGGACCCTATACGTTCCGCGTGGGTGCGTACCGACGTCGCGAATTCTGCGCTTCGCAGCCCGTGACGCGAAGTGGTCACTACGTCGCCGAGGCGCGGTCGAGGGCCCGGCGGCCGGGGATGGCCGCGTCGAGCTCACGCATGTACTCCTCCTGCCGGCGTCATTCATGCTGGACGGGAAGGCGACGCGCGGGAACGAAGGTCGTCCCTGAGCGCCACCTGGCGGCCGTCAACGCGGCGGGGTCCGCAGGCGCGGGCCCAGCAGGTACAGCTCGCAGCCGAGGCACAGGCCCACGACGGCGTTGAGCGCGGCTGCGACGAACGCGATCGCCGCGGCCCACGGCACGGCGGCGAGCACGCCGGCCAGCCCGAGCACGACGCCCACACCGGCGACGACCAGTCCGACGAGCTGCGCGAAGCGCGGCGGGCGCGGGTCCTCGAGCTCCGCGGGCGGGGCGAGCCGGGGGCGCACCAGCGTGCGGAACAGCCAGCCCTGCACGGTGCCCTGCGCGCCGCGCACGGCGCCGAGCAGGAACCCGGCGGCCACGACGGCGAGCAGCACGAGGCCGGCCGTGGTGGCGCCGAGCAGCACGACCACGGCGAGCATCGGCTGCTCCTCAGGGACGGGGTTTCGACAGGCTCAACCAGCAGGTCCGGGTTTCGACAGGCTCAACCAGCAGGTCCGGGTTTCGACAGGCTCAACCAGCAGGGATGACGGCGTCGAGCACGCGGCGCGCCTGGGCGGGCGACATGCCGCCGCCGCTGCGGGCGGCCTGGGCTCCGGCGGCGTCGAGCACCAGCACGGTCGGGGTGGTCAGGACGGTGAGCTCGCGCACGAGGTCGAGGTGCTCCTCGACGTCGAGCTCGTGGTGCACCACGCCGGGCTCCCGCCCGGCGAGGGTACCCAGCACGCGGGCGGTCGACCGACAGGAGGCGCACACCTCGGCGGAGAGCTGCACGAAGGTCGCGCGCTCCCCGAGCACGATGCCGCGGGCGGCCCAGTCGACCGCGGGCTGCCCGCGGTCCGGCGCGGTGCGCACCCGGCCCTGGCGCGAGCACCACCACGCGCCGAGCACGACGGTGAGCAGCACGAGCGCGCCCAGCTCGATCAACCGAGTCTCCACTGCACTCCCCCTCGCATCGCCCGGGCGGCTCCCGGGGGACATCCTCGCGCCCACCGGCGCCGACGGCGACGGGGTGGTCGGATCGCGGACAACCCATCGTCAGGCAGGCGCGGGCACCGCCTGCCCCGTCCCCGGGCGCGACGGGATGACGACGATGTCGAGCAGCCGGAACCGCATCGGGCCACCCGCTCCTCGGCAGCCGGCGCCGTGGATCCGACCGGATCAATCGGGAATGTTAGGGCGCCGATTCCGTCTACGGTGGACGTCGTGAGCCAGAACGCGGGTCCCGACCCCGAGCACCACTCCCCCGAGGCAGCCGAGATCCGGGCACTGGTCGACCAGCTTCGCCGCCTGGTGCTGACCTACAAGTTCGGCATCGACGAGGTCATGACCAAGATCTCGATCCTGCGCGACGAGTTCCGGCACATGCAGAACTACAACCCCGTCGAGCACGTGAGCTCGCGCCTCAAGTCGCTCGAGTCGATCGTCGCGAAGTCCCGCCGCAAGGGCATCCCGCTGACTCCGGACGGCGTGCGCGAGCACATGTTCGACGTCGCCGGCGTGCGCGTCACCTGCAGCTTCGTCTCCGACATCTACCGGGTGCGGGACATGCTGGTGGCCCAGGCCGACCTCACCGTTCTGGAGGAGCGCGACTACATCGCGCACCCCAAGCCCAACGGCTACAAGTCGCTGCACCTCATCGTGCAGGTCCCGGTGTACCTCTCGGACCGGGTCGAGCACGTGATCGTCGAGATCCAGCTGCGCACCATCGCGATGGACTTCTGGGCCAGCCTCGAGCACAAGATCTACTACAAGTACGCGCGGGACGTGCCGCGCCACCTGACCGACTCGCTCAAGCTGGCCGCCGACGTCGCCGCCTCCCTCGACAGCTCTATGGAGCGCATCCACGACGAGGTCACCGTCATCGCGGGCGCGGCCGAGCCCGTGGAGCAGCGCGACGCCCTCCTCACGCCCGAGGAGATGCTGCGCAACTTCTGGAGCACAGCCGAGGTGGAGGGCGACGCGCTGCGCGCGGCGCGCGAGGACTGACCGGTTCCGTCAGGCTGAGTGCATGCCGACCCCCGACCCGACCGACCTGCCCGACCTACCCGCACCGGTGGCCGCGCTCCTGGACGCCGCGAACCGCCACGACACGGCCGCGTTCCTGGCCACGTTCACCGACGACGGCGTCGTCGACGACTGGGGCCGCGAGTTCCCCGGCGCCGACGCGATCCGGGGCTGGAGCGATGCCGAGTTCATCGGCGTCGAGGTCACGCTCGCGGTCGCCGAGGTCGCCCCTGCGGCCGGGGACCACGGCGCCGTGACGGTGCTCGCGGACGTGGGCGGCAGGGGGTTCAACGGCCCGTCCCACTTCACGTTCACCGTCGACTGCGACCGCGTGTCCCGGATGGAGGTCCGCGCCTGAGTCCCGGGCCCGCGGCGAGGGCTACGCCCGCTGCTCGCCGGCCCGGTCCATCCGGTCCTGGGCCGCGAGCAGCACCGGGGTGTTGTCGGTGGCGTAGACGTCGTAGGCCCCCACCCGCTGGACGATCTCGAAGCACAGCCGCCCGACGCGCGGGGTGTAGAAGTGCCAGAGCTCGCCGTCGTCGGCGCGGTCGAAGAGCAGCTGGTGCTCGCGCAGCGTGCCGAGCGTCTTGTCGTCGAGCCCGAACCGTGCGCGCAGGTCGTCGTAGTAGTTGTCCGGCACCGGCACCGGTCGCAGCCCCTGCTCGCGCGCCCGCCGCGCGACGGCGACGACGTCGTCGCACGCGAGGGCCACGTGGTCGGGATGGGTGACGCCGACCGGAGCGACGTTCAGCGAGATCCGCACCTCGCCGTCCGCCGAGCGCATCACCTGGCTGCGGACCAGGCCCTGCGGGCCTGCCGCCTCCGTCGCGGGCGGCGTCTGGAGCCCGAGCACGCTGGTGCAGAACAGGACGGCCCCGTCGTGCGAGTCCTGGCTGTGGGACACGTTGACGTGGTCGACCGTCCGGATCTCCTCGGGGCCCCGGGCGCGGCCGTTCTCGAACTCGGCGACCCACGCCGGCTCGTCCCCGAGGTCGCGGTCGTTGAGGAACACCTCCAGGCCGCTCGGCGCGACGAACCCCGGCATGTCCAGCTCGTCGGCCAGCGTGCGGCGCGTGGCCGGGCTCACCGCCAGGGCCCGCGCGCGGTCGCGGACCAGCGCCGCGTCCGTCACCCCGAACCCCACACCTGCCAGGTACGGCTGCTGGTCGCGCGCGTGCTGCTCGTTGAGGACGATCCGCGCGTCCCCGCCCGACCAGAGGCGCACCGGCTTCGTGCGGTGCTGGCCGCGGAACGTCATCCCGAGCTGCCCGAGCATCACCTCGACCTCGCCGGTGTCCTCCGCCTTGATCTCCACGTAGTCGTAGCCGGTGGGCACGTCGGGGTCGGCGATGCGACGGAGCGAGGGCGGGCTCCCCGGCAGCCGTGCCGCACGGTCCTCGAGCCAGACGAGCGAGCGCAGCGCGTGCTCGGCGGTCAGTCGCGTGTCGGCCTGCCGGAAGACGTCGTTGAAGACCTCCAACGACAGCGGGCCGGCGTAGCCGGCGCGCGCGACGTGCCGCACGAACCGCCCGAGGTCCCACGCCCCCTCCCCCGGGAACAGGCGGTGGTGACGGCTCCACGACAGCACGTCCATCGTCAGCGCGGGGGCGTCGGCGAGCTGGACGAAGAAGATCTTCTCCCCCGGGATCTCCTCGATCCCGGCCGGGTCGTGGCCGCGGGACAGGATGTGGAAGCTGTCGAGGCAGACGCCGACGGACTCGTGGTCGGCACGCTCCACCACGCGCCACGAGCGCCGGTAGTCGTCGATGTACCGCCCCCAGGCCAGTGCCTCGAACGCGACGCGCACGCCGTGATCCGCCGCGAGGTCGCCCAGCCGCCGGAGCTGGTCGGCGGACACCTGGTCGGAGTCCGTGGTGGCGGTGGCCACGTTGCTGCACACGAGCAGCAGGTCGATGCCGAGCCTCTGCATGGTCGTGAAGCGCTCGCGGGCGCGGCGCAGGTTCTCCTCGAGGAGCTCCGGCGTGACACCCTCGAAGTCGCGGAACGGCTGGTAGAGGTCGAGGCTCAGCCCCAGCCTGTCGGCGAGCGCCCGGATCTCCTCGGGGCTCCGGTCGCTGACCACGAGGTCGGGCTCGAAGATCTCCACCCCGTCGAAGCCCGCGTCGGCGCAGGCGTAGAGCTTGTCCTCCAGGCTTCCGCTGAGACACACCGTGGCGATCGACTTACGCATGCCGGTTCTCCGTTCAGGGGCGGGTCAGGGCTGGGGCCGGGGCGCGACGAGCTGGGTGAAGTGGGCGCGCATGCGCGCCTCGTCGGGCTCGAGCCCGGTGATGAGCCGCAGGCTGTCCACCGCCTGCCCGACGGCCATCGCACCCCCGTCGAGGGTGGCGAGCCCACGGGCGCGAGCGCGCCGCACCAGCTCCGTCTCCAAGGGCCGGTAGACGACCTCGGCCACCCAGGCGCCGGGGTCGAGCCGGTCCACGTCGAACGCGACGCCCGGATGGGTGGCCATCCCGACCGGCGTCACGTGCACGACGCCGTCGACGCGGGGCAGCCAGCCCTCCGTCGAGCCGCCGCCCGCGACGAGCCTTCCGTCGGACGCCTCGGCGAACCGGGCGAGGAGGGCGTCGACGGCCGCGGGCACGACGTCGTGCACGACGACGCGGTCGAAGCCCATGTCGACCAGGCCGGCCGCGGTCGCGAGCCCGGCACCGCCGGCTCCGACCTGCAGCACGGTGCCGGTGACCGGCCGCCCGACGAGGAACCGCTCGAGCGCCGCGCGGAAGCCGGAGCAGTCGGTGTTGTGCGCGGTCCGCCCTTCGGCGCCGAAGAGGACGAGGTTGGCCGACCCCAGCCGCCGCACGGTGGGGCTGAGGCGCGCCACGTGCTCGAGGACGGCCTGCTTGTACGGGTGCGTCACGTTTGCCGCATGGAACCCGGCGTCCTCGAGCCGCTGCAGCTCGACCGCGAGGTCGGCGTCGGGGCGGTCGATGAGGTCGACGGTCCGGTACTCGTAGTCGAGGCCGAGCATGCGCGCCTCGGCCATGTGCAGCGCTGGCGACAACGACGGCCCGATACCGTGCCCGAGGAGCGCCACCCGGTAGCGGGAGCTCATGGTGCGCCGGCAGAGTCGCCGGCTAGGATCCGTCGCGCGTTGCCGACCGTCATGGTCGCGACGTCCTGCGGGTCGACCCCGGCGGCCACGAGCCGCGGGACGACGTGTCGCGCCACGCGGTCATGGGTCCACGACGGGGCGTGCTCGCGCCGCCAGGACGGCGGCGTCACCCGGCTGAAGAACGCGCTGTCCTGCGAGAGGACGAGCTGGCCGGCGTACCCCCGGCGCAGCAGCGCGACGAGCGTGTCGAACCGCGCGTCGTCGTCGCCGGTGTGCGTCATCCCGAACCGGTCCATGCCGAGCGTCACGCCGGTGTCGAGCAGGGCGAGCAGGTAGTCCAGGTCGGTGCTGTCTCCGCTGTGCCCGATCACCGTGCGGCTCGGGTCGACTCCTCGACCCGCGAGGAAACGCACCTGGTCGAGCCCGCCCCGGACGGCGGGCTCGCTGTGCGTGACGACCGGGACGCCCGTCTCCCGGTGGACGAGCGCCGCGGCCTCCCACGCGCGGGTCACGTCGTCGGTGAACCCCGGCCGCCCCGTCACCACCTTGATCACGCCCGCACGCACCGCCGTGCCGCGGATGCCGGTCGTGACGTCGCGACGGAACATCTCGGCGAGCGGGTCCGGCCCGTCGACGAGCCTCCCCGGGCCCTGCGCCCGCAGCGCGAGCGGCAGCGCGTCGTCCGTATACCAACCGGTGGCCGCGACGACCCGGACCCGGGTCCGCTCCGCGACGCGGCCCACGAGGGACACGTCGCGACCGAGTCCGGGCACCGTGAGGTCGACGAGGGTGCGCACCCCGAGCTTGTACAGCTCGTCCAGGCCCGACGCGGCCGCCGCGACGGCCGCGTCGGCGTCCCACTCGGGATGCGGGTAGTCGGCGTCGAGCTCCGGCGCCCGCACGAAGACGTGCTCGTGGGTCAGGGTCCAGCCCAGCTCGGCGCCCGGGACGTCGCCCCGATAGGTCGGCACCAGGCCCGTCCCGACGCCGGCCGTGGCGGCCGGCAAGGTCATGACGCCGAGCCTCGCATCGCCTCGTAGACGGCCAGCGACTCGGCGTCGAGGTTCTCCTGGAACCAGGAGTCGGCCTGCTGCGCGAACGCCTCCCGGTCGACGTCGTCGACGATCTCGATCGCGCCGTCCTGCTCCCAGCGGTCGAGGATCTCCTGCTCCGCCTCCTCGACGCACCCCGGCATCTGCTCCACCGCCGCGGCCACCGCGTCGTCGAGGGCGGCGCGCTGCTCGTCGCTCAGCTCGTCGTAGGAGGGCGCCGCGACGATGAGGTTGGAGTTCTGCTGGTGGCTCGACATGCTCAGCACGTCCTGCACCTCGACGAGGTTGCTCGCGTCGATGTTGGTGAGCGGGTTCTCCTGCCCGTCGACGACCCCCTGCTGCAGGGCCAGGTACAGCTCCTCGTAAGCGACCTCCGTGGCCTGCGCCCCGAGCGCCTGGGCGTTGAGCAGGTACTGCGCGGAGCCGGGGAACCGCACGCGCAGGCCCTCGAGGTCGGCCGGCTCGCGGATCGCGGCGTTCGCCGTGAACTGGCGCGCGCCCGCCGACCACGCCCCGAGGATCGACACGCCGCCGGAGGCCTCCTTGAAGTCCTCGACCAGCGTGTCGGCGGAGCCGTCGGCGAAGAACTTGTCGAGGTGCGCGGCGTCGTCGAACCCGAACGCCGCGTCGAGCACGCCGGCCGGCTCGTACACCGCCGCCAGGGCGGACGCGCCCTGGATGTCGATGTCGACGTCTCCCGACTGCACGGACGCGATGCGGTCGGCGTCCCCGCCCAGCTGGCTGTTCGGGTAGATCTCGACCGTGAGGCCGACATCGGCGGCCTCCGCCTCGTCCTTGATGACCTGCGCACCGCAGGTGTGCTGCGGCTGGTCCTCGGTGTAGCTGTGGGCGAGCGTCAGGGTGACGTCGCTTTCCTCGGGCTCGCCACCGCCGTCGCTGCACGCGGTGAGTGCGCCCCACGGCAGCGCGACGGCGACGACGGCCACGGTAGCGCGGCAGGTGCGGTTCATGGGAGGTCCTTTCGGTCGCTGCCGGACGTCGTCGTCGGCAGGTCGGACGGGTCGGGAAGGAGCAGCGGCTCAGAGGCCGAGCTGTGCGGGCAACCAGGTAGCGATGCCCGGGACGAAGATCACCGCCAGGCAGCAGGCGACCAGTGGGATGGTGAAGGGCAGCGCACCGCGGAACACCTCGCCGACGGGCACGTGCTGCGTCGAGCTCAGCACGTAGAGCACCGTGCCGACCGGCGGCGTGAGCAGGCCGATCATCAGCGACAGGATCATCACGACGCCCAGCACGATGGGGTCCACCCCGAGCTGCACGGCGATGGGCATGAGGATCGGCACCACCAGCACGAGGGTGGCCGTCGCGTCGACCACCGTGCCCAGCACCAGCATGAGCAGCATGACGAGGAGCAGGAACACCGTGCCGTCCTGCGTGAGGCCGAGCACCAGCTCCGACAGCGCCTGCGGCACACGCTCCCTGGCGAGGACGTACCCGAGCAGGGCCGCCGAGGCGACGATCAGCATGATGGCCGCGGTGGTCAGCGCAGTCTCGACGAGGATCCGCGGCAGGTCCCGCACCTTGAGCGTGCCGTAGACGAAGCCGAGCAGGATCATGTACGCCGCGCCGACGGCGGCCGCCTCAGTCGGCGTGAAGAGTCCGCCCAGGATCCCGCCGAGGATGACCACGGGGGCCAGGATCGGCAGGATCACCCGCTTGCTGGCCCGGGCGAGCCGCACCCGGGAGAACCCGACGTGCTCGATCCCCCGGCTGCGGCGCACGAGGACGAAGACGACCACGCACAGGCCGGCGGCCATGATCAGCGCCGGGATCACCGAGGCCGCGAAGAGCGCGCCCGTCGAGACGGAGGCCTGGCCCGCGAAGATCACCGCGGGGATGCTGGGCGGCATCACGGGGGCGATGAGCGCCGCGGCGCCGACCACGCCCAGCGCGAACCGCCGCGAGTACCCGTGCCTGAGCATGGGCGGGATCTCGACCTTGCTGAGGGCTGCGGCGTCCGCCACCGCGGAGCCGCTCATCCACGCGAACCCGAGGCTCACCCCGACGCTCACGTAGCCCAGGCCGCCGCGCACCTTGCCCATCAGGGCGAGCGCGAAGTCGAAGAGGCGGTCGGCGATGCCGGCATGGTTCGCGACCACGCCCAGGAGGATGAAGAGCGGCACCGCGAGCAGCACGAAGTTCCCGGTCGCGTTCGCGACCAGCCGCATCGGGAGCCCGAGCGACTGTCCCTCGATGAGCAGGTATCCCAGCCCCGGGCCGAGGAACGCGAACGCGACCGGCACCCGCAGCGCCAGGAGCAGGAGGATCGCCACCAGGAGGAGAAGGACGGTCATGCCTGCACCTCCCCCGCCGGGGTCATCGCCGCGGGCTCGTCGTACCGGGCGGGCACCGTGCCTCGGGCGATCCCGACGGCCCGGGCGAGCGCCCGGATGGTGGTGCTCACCAGGCCGACGAGGGTGATCGCGTACACCCACGACATCGGTAGGCCGAGCGCGGGAGACGTCAGGAACCCGGCCGACGACACCAGCTCCCAGCAGGCCCAGGCGAAGGCCGCGGCGATCAGGGCCACCAGCAGCATCGCGAGCACGTGGATGCACCGGACGACCGTGGCGTTCGGGATGCTGTCGACGAGCTGCAGGGCGATGTGCCCGTCGCGCGTCACGAGCACGCCCGCCGCGCCGAAGGTGAGCCAGATCAGCCCGAACTCCGCCAGCTCGCCGGTCCACACCACGTTCGGCACGGGCAGGTAGCGCTGCAGCGCCTGGTACAGCACGAGCCCGAAGATCATCGCCAGGGCCAGGCATGCGATGCCGAGCTCCAGTGCGGTCAGGATCCGGACCACGCGCTTCATGGAGTGCTCACGTCCACCGTGACGTGCCCCTTCCGGTCTGTCGCGCCACGCGTCGTCGGGTGGCGGGGTGTCGCACGCCGTCGTGCGACTCTCGTCCTCGCGGCAACCATATGAATCGGCCGACAATAGTGGCAAGCAGTTGCCATGGTTGCCATCGCGTGGCTTGATACGAGGGTGGAGCCGACCATCTACGACGTCGCCGATGCGGCCGGCGTGGCCGCGTCGACCGTCTCGCGCGCCTTCACCAAGCCCGGCCGCGTCAACGAGGCCACGCGCCAGCGGATCCTGGTCGCGGCGTCCGAGCTCGGGTACCAGCACCGGCCGCAGAGCCGCGCGCTCGCGGGCGGCCGGCACCGCACCATCGCGATGGTGCTGTCCGACATCACGAACCCGCACTTCTTCGAGCTGATCCGCGGCGCCGAGCAGCGCGTCAAGGCGGCCGACGCGACGCTCGTCATCGTCAACGCGGAGGAGTCGCAGCGGATCGAGGAGAGCCAGGTCCGGGACCTGGCTCCCACCGTCGACGGCTTCGTCCTCGCGTCGAGCCGCCTTCAGGACGAGGATCTGCTGGTGCTGGCCGGGCACCACCGCGTCGTGCTGCTCAACCGCGAGGTGCCGGGGCTGGCGAGCGTCGCCCTCGACACGACGTCGGGCTGCCGCCAGATCCTCCAACACCTCGCCTCGCTGGGGCACCGGAGCATGACCTACTGCGCCGGACCGCCCGGGTCGTGGATGGGCGCCACCCGCTGGGCGGCGCTCAGCGCCGGCGCCGAGGAGCACGGCCTGACCGCCCACAGGGTCGGCCCGTACACCCCGAACGTCGCCAACGGCGGCGCCGCGGCCGACGGCGCCCTGCGCACCGACGCGACCGCTTTCGTCGCGCACAACGACCTGCTCGCGATCGGCATCGCCCGCCGCCTGGCGCAGCGTGGCGTCCGGATCCCCGACGACGTGAGCGTGGTCGGCTTCGACGACATCTTCGCCGCGGAGTACGTGCACCCCTCGCTGACCACCCTCGGCGGCCCCGGCTCGCACGCCGGCCGCCTCGCGGTCGAGCTGCTCATCGACCAGTTCGCCGGCCGCGCCGCGCGCGAGGCGGAGCAGATCCGGCTCCCCACCGAGCTGGTGCTCCGGGAATCCTCCGGCCCCGTGCCCGGCGGGCGCTGACGCCGGCGAGCACCGGGACCAGGCAGTGAGGATCTTGTCCCCCGCGTGCTCCGGTCCCACCAGGTCGTGGCGGTCACCGCCGTCACGGCGGTGGCGAGGGTGATCCCGATCGCCGTGCGGTGCTTGCGCAGGATTCGACTGACGCTCATGCTGTCTCCGGTCCTTCCAGGGTCTGGTCCGGCGCGGCGTACAGGCCGGACACCGGGCTTGCCAGTGCCCCTGGGCGAGAGAACCGACGGATACCGTCACGCGTCGTGAACGGGGCCCGAAATGCGGATGAAGTTCAGCCGTCGCGCACGACAAAGGGCCCCTTCACCACCGAACTGCGGAGCTCGGCATCGAGGACGTAGAGCTTCTCGATACCGTGATCGAGGAAAGACTGATCACCCACCCTGTCGGCGTACGGGAAGATCCCGAGGGCAGCAGCGAAACGCGTCGCCCACAGCGCCTGCATGTCCGGCCAGTCCCGCGAACCGGTGCGCGCGCGGTACTCGCGCACGAACTCATTCCGCTTTGACGGTTCGACGAGCTCCGCGTCCCACACCTTGCCCAGGTCCCAGTGGGGGTCCCCGAGCGCTGCACTCTCGAAATCGAGCAGGAGAGCCGTGCCGTCGTCCTCTCGGACGTGAATATTGCGAGCCCCGAAATCCTCGGTAAGAAGTCGAACTTGGGGGCGATACGCGTGGCCGCGGGCGAGGTCGGTCAAGAGATGCGCAGCTCGGCGGGCCAGCCCTGCCGCCAACTCATACACAGCCGGCCATTGCGATACCCGCCGCAGCCGCTCCGGTATGAGGTCCCAGGCGGCGGATTTCGTGGGGAGCCGTAGCGATGCCGGCTCGGTGCCGTGCACGTCGGCCAGCAAGCGTGCCGCCGTCCGGCACCCCTCAAGCGTGAACTCGAACGGGTGCAGGGTGATCTCCGGGAAGGCGCGCCAGGAGAGACCGGTGCGCGGCAGACGACCTTCAACCAGGGGCGCCAGCACCCAACCACATTGCCGAGACAACGCCTTCAGCGCGACTCCCTCCTGCGAGAACCGCTCGGGATGGCCGTACCCCTTGATGAAAAGCCGTCCCCATCGTGGATGATCTGCCCGGAAATGGAGGTTCTCGGATACGTGCCGCTGGTTCGGTACACCACAGCTCCCAGGCGCTCCGACAATTCCGCTGCTGACCGATCGGCAATATGGTTCACGCGATTCCATTCTGCACTCTGGCGTCCCCAGCGAGAACACTGCGTTGACTTCGACGCTCCAAGGCGTACCACGTTCGCTGATCTGGACTGAGCGGTCCGTCGTGACCACGCAGCACGCACCCCCACTCGCGGAAGTCGGGTGACCGGAACGGGGTTGAGCAACCGGCCACGTCACAGAAGCGCCGGCTGCCTCGTCAGAGATGTGACCGAACGCCGACGACGGAGGGCTGCACCATGACCCGAGACCGCACCACGGGCGCCCGATGAGGGTGGTCGTCGCCGGCGCGACCGGCGCGATCGGGCTCGTGCTCACCCGCCAGCTCCTGGCCGCCGGGCACGAGGTCGTCGGACTCACCCGCCACGCGGAGCGGGCCGAGTCGCTGCGTGCAATCGGCGCCGAGGTCGTGGTCGCCGACGTCATGGACCGCCGGTCGCTCCTGACCGGGCTCGACGGCGCCCGCGCGGATGCCGTGATCCACCAGGCGACCGCCCTCGCTCGGACCCCCATGAGGCATCGCGACCTCGACGGAACCAACGCGCTGCGCACCCAAGGCACGGCGAACCTGCTCGCCGCCGCCCGCCAGCTCGGCGCCCGCCGGTTCGTCACCCAGTCCTTCCTCTTCGGCTACGGCTACCGCGACCACGGCGACACACCGGTCACCGAGGACGCCCCGTTCGGAGGACCCGGACGCGGAGCGTTCGACCGCCACCTGTCGGCGATGCGCTCCAACGAGGACCAGGTGCTCGGCGCGAGCGACCTCGAGGGCATCGCCCTGCGCTACGCCATGTTCTACGGCGACGACCCGTCGACCCTGAGCCTGTTCGACCAGGCCGACCGGCACCTGCTCCCGGCACCACGCCACGGCGGCACGGTCTCGCTGGTGCACCTCGAGGACGCCGCCGCGGCCGCGGTCGCCGCCCTGCACCACGGCCGCCCGGGACAGGCCTACAACATCGCCGACGACCGCCCGACGGACTGGACCGCCTACTTCACCGCCGTGACCAGGGCCGCCGGCACCGCGCCACCACGCCTCGTCCCGAACTGGGCATTCCGCCTCTCGCCCTACCTCGGCACCCTGATGGTCCGCTCCCACCTCGCCCTCGACACACGCAAGGCGAAGCAGGAGCTCGACTGGGCGCCTCGATACCCGACCGTCGACGACGGGCTGGCGGCGATCGCCGAGCGGCAGCGAGAGGAACGCCCCGGGGCCGCCGGGACTACCTGACGGGGCCGGATCACCGTCCGCTCGCGCCCACGTGGTGTGGACATGCGAATGGGCCCTTGACCAGGGCTATCCGCTGATCGAAGGCCCCCTCGGGAAAGGGTAGGCGATTCTGGGTTCGAACAAGCGACTTCCGTCGCTCTGACCAGCATCGACGATGCTTCTGAACCTGCTGTGGGCCACTAGGAGCCGGATTCACCACTGGGACGGCCACCGCCAGGCAGCACTCGCCGCCCTCGCTGTGCGGAGTCAGCCCGTCGCCCATTCGCTAGCGGGCTTTGGGCCGTGGGCCCGCATCAACGGTCTGCGCTGTCGGCCGACTCATCGCCGACGGGCAGGACGCCAGCGCAAGTCTCGAGAGTGACCTACATGCGGGTCGTCGTCCCTTTCTACTGCCCCTCCTTCAGCCATCGACCCAACTCTGAGGTGTTCTCACCAGGGGCAGTGAGCTGATCGGCGCGGCGGTGCGCTGACCTGCGGTTCGTCCGGCGGGTGGGTTGGCGGCAGCAGGGTCCCGGGACCAGGATGCAAGTCGCCAAACACACAAACTGGACGACTGGGACCCTGCTTGATCACCTATCGTGCCACCCTCGACGTACCCGCTCACACCGCGGCCGTGGTGACCCGCTGGATCACCACCCACCGTCGCACCCACGACATCCGCCCCTGGCAGCGCGCCGCCACCGCGCGGACCCAGGCGCTGCTGGTGCTGCGCTGGTTCAAGGACGCCACCCGCGTGCACATGCTCGCCCGCGACGCGGGGATCTCGACCGCGACGGCGTACCGCTACCTGCACGAGGCCATCGACGTGATTGCCTCCCGCGCCCCCGTCCTGAGCGACGTGCTGACCACAGCCCGCCAGGAGAACTGGCCGTTCGTCTGCCTGGACGGCACGCTTGTGCCGATCGCCCAGCTGCACGGCCCACAGAAT
>NZ_JCAIUJ010000004.1:0-374438 GCF_059445465.1 Isoptericola sp. Y541
GGGTTTCGACAGGCTCAACCGGCGTGCTGGGTTTCGACAGGCTCAACCGGCGTGCTGGGTTTCGACAGGCTCAACCGGCGTGCTGGGTTTCGACAGGCTCAACCGGCGTGCTGGGTTTCGACAGGCTCAACCGGCGTGCTGGGTTTCGACAGGCTCAACCGGCGTGCTGGGTTTCGACAGGCTCAACCGGCATTGTCGTCGGGTCAGCCGACCCGGTGCAGCCAGCGCACGGGGGCGCCGGCCCCGGCGTACCGGAACGGTTCGAGCTCGTCGTCCCAGGCCGTGCCGAGGGCGAGATCGAGCGCGTCGCGGACGGCGCGCGGGTCGTGCGCGGACTCCAGCGCGGCGCGCACGCGGTCCTCGGGCACGACGACGTTCCCGTGCACGTCGGTCATGGCGTGGAAGATGCCGAGGTCAGGTGTGTGCGACCAGCGGGCGCCGTCGGCGCCGTGGCTCGCGTCCTCCGTCACCTCGAAGCGCAGGTGGTCCCAGCCCCGCAGGGCAGAAGCCAGCCGGGCACCCGTCCCCTGGGCGCCCTGCCACGAGTACTCCGCGCGGTAAAGACCGCGCGACGCCGGCTGGGGTGTCCAGTCCAGCGACACGCGGCTGTCGAGCACGTTGCCCGCCGCCCACTCGAGGTGAGGGCACAGTGCTCGGGGTGCCGAGTGCACGAACAGCACACCGCAGGTGATCGCGCCAGCCATGTTGTCCTCCCTGGTTCCGAGGTCCGTCTTCCCCTACGTCCTCGAACCGGTAGGCCTGCTGGTCGCTGCACTCCGACGGTGTGTCGTCTTGACACATCCTGCCCGATGACGGGCTGCCGTGCGAGAGGAAGCGCGGACTTGAGCAGCCCTTGAGGGACTCAGAGCCGCTCGCGCAGCTCGCGCATCGCCTTCTTGCGCGCGCCGCGCTCGAGGCGATCGAGATAGAGCTTGCCGTCCAGGTGGTCGCACTCGTGCTGGAGGCAGCGCGCCAGGAGCCCGGTGCCCTCCACGACCACCTCGGCGCCGTCGAGGTCCGTGCCGACCACGCGGGCGTACCAGGCGCGCGTCGTCGGGTACCACAACCCCGGGACGGAGAGGCAGCCCTCGTCGTCGTCCTGCGTCTCCTCGGAGAGCTCCACGATCCGCGGGTTGAGCACGTAGCCGATCTCGTCCTCGACGTTCCAGGAGAACGCGCGCAGGCTGACACCGATCTGGTTGGCCGCTAGCCCCGCCCGGCCGTCGGCGTCGACCGTCTCGACGAGGTCCTCCACGAGGGACCGGACGCGGTCGTCGACAGCAGTGATCTCGTCGCACGGTGTGCGCAGCACAGGGTCGGGCAGCACCCGGATCTCTCGCATCGCCATGCGGCGCATTCTCCCACGTCGCGGACGCCTGACAGCGCCGATTATCACGGTTTGATAACGTGCGGGGCGATGCTTCAACGGATGACTGAGTCAATCACACCACTCGCCCCCGGCACCGGGACGACGCCCGCACCCACGACGCCGCGGCCCCGGCTGGCCGCGCTCGACGGGCTCCGCTTCCTGGCCGCGATGGCGGTGCTCGCCTACCACTACGTCGCCGTCAACCACCACGCCTGGGGTCCGCGGACGGACGTGTCGTTCCCGAACCTGCAGCCGCTGGTGGCGTACGGGTCTTTCGGCGTGCAGCTGTTCTTCGTGATCAGCGGGTTCGTCATCCTGATGTCCGCCTGGGGGCGCGACGTGCGCTCGTTCACGGCGTCCCGCGTGGGAAGGCTGTTCCCCGCCTACTGGTTCTCCGTGGCCGCCGTCGTCGCGCTGCTCGTGCTGGTGAACCCCGGACGCAAGACCGTCGGGCTCGCCGAGACGGCCGCGAACCTCACGATGGTGCAGCGCGCCTTCGGGGTGCAGGACATCGAGCCCGTGTACTGGACCCTCTGGACCGAGCTCCGGTTCTACGTGCTCATGGCCGTGCTGCTCGCGGTCGGCATGACCCGCAATCGGCTCATCGCGTTCGCCGCGGTCTGGCCGGTCCTGGCGGCGATCGCCGTGCGGAGCGACAGCGACCTATGGTCCACCGTGCTGGTGGGCAGCGACGCCCCGCTGTTCGCCGGCGGGATGATGCTCTTCCTGCTCACCAAGGAGCGACGCTCCCTCGTCCTGTGGCTGGTGCTCGGGCTCAACGTCGCCCTTGCCGGCGTCGTCTCCGGCCGCTCCCAGTCGCTGCGGATCGCGAACAGCACCGACATCACCGTGGGGCCGGAGACGTACTGGGTCGCGATCGTCGTCTGCTTCGCCCTCGTCGCCGCCGTCGCACTCACCCGGCTCGACCGACTGTCGTGGAAGTGGCTGACCGTGGTCGGTGCGCTCACCTATCCCCTGTACCTGCTGCACTCGTCGTGGGGAGAGTGGCTCATCGGTGCGGCCAGCCCGCACCTGCCCGTCGCCGTGACGTTCGTGCTCGTCACCGCCGCGATGCTTGCCGTCGCCTACCTTGTGCACCGCTTCGTGGAGCGGCCGCTGGGGCCACGACTACGCCGGGCGGTGGCACGCGACCTGGAGCGCACGGGTCGCGTGCTCGGCCGTTCGAGTCGGGACGCCCTGCCGGCTCAGGCGCGCGAGCCCGAGTCCGTCTCCTCGAGGTAGTCCCGCAGGACGTCGCGCAGCACGAGCGCCTGGTTGTGCTCCGTGTCTCGCGCGGAGTACAGGAGGGTCAGCCGGGAGTCGCCCGCGCCCAGGGCGGCGACCTCCGCCACGGCCGGGTTGCCGTCCAGCTCCGCCCGGTACCGGCGCTCGAACTCGGCGAAGCGCTCCGGCTCGTGGTGGAACCAGGTCCGCAGGTCGGACGACGGCGCGAGGTCCTTGCGCCACGCGTCCAGGTGCGCGTCCTCCTTCGACACCCCCCGCGGCCACAGCCGATCCACGAGCACCCGCGCGCCGTCGTCGGGCCCGGGTGGTTCGTACACGCGCTTGACGTCGACGGTCACCACCCCATGACACCGCGCCGCCGGCCGGGATGCACGCGCTGCGCGGGGGCGTCGGGCCGATATGCTCGCCGCGCGCCCCGTTAGCTCAGCTGGTCAGAGCAGGAGACTCATAATCTCTCGGTCGTGGGTTCAAGTCCCACACGGGGCACCCGTGACGGCTGCGGCACGCGAGGCGGCCGAGCCGCTACGCTCCCGCCATGCTCCGCGTGCTGCCGATGCTGGCCTACCTCGCGCTCGTCGTCTACGCGCTCGTCGACGTCGTCCAGTCCGACGAGGAGGACGGCGGCGGCATCCAGAAGGGCTTCTGGATCCTGCTCATCGTGTTCCTGCCGTTCGCGGGCTCGATCGCGTGGCTCGTCGTGAGCCGGCGCGCCCGCGCGGGTCGCCGCGCATCGCCCCGGACCGGCTTCCCCGCCCAGTATCCCGGGCGCCGTCGCACGTGGGAGCAAGACGACGTCCCTGACCACCCGGACGACGATCCCGAGATGCGCTGGCTGCTGGAGCAGGCCCGACGCCAGCGCGAGAAGCAGAGCGGGTCGGGTTCGTCGACGGGCAGCGAAGCACCTCAGCCTCAGCCTCGGTCGACGACGGACAAGGACCAGGACCCGGCCACGTCCTGAACCCGGGCCTCACTGCTCGATGCCTGGCCGGAATCCCCGAACGTCAGCCACGCCAGCACCCCGAGACCGGTGAGGAGCAGAGCGCCGACCGGGCCACGACCAGGGCAGCACCAGGGCAGCGACGGCGGTGGCCGCCAGCCCCGCGCACAGGCCGGTCAGCACCGGGGACGCGGTCGTGCCCACGTCCGGGCTGAGCGCGGCGCCCCACGCCGCGGTGGCGAGGACCGGACCGATCGCGCCCCCTGTGCGCCACCTCGGGTGTCATGGACACATGATGACCGACACCGCCGCGTCCCGGCGCGCCGCGTCGATGTTGTGGGCATCTCGGTACGGTGACGCCATGTTGTTTCGCCGCTCTCCCCTGCCCGACGACGTGCGCCGCGCGCTTCCCCTCGCCCGCGGGGAGCGCGTGCTCGCGCCCGCCGAGCTCGCCGACGGCCGGTGGGCCGTGGCCACGACCGCCCGGCTCGTCGTCGTCGGGCCTGACCCGCAGGACGTCGTCGTGCGGCGCCCGTGGTGCGACGTGGACCGCGGCGTGTTCGACCCCGAGCGGTCCGAGCTCGTCGTCACGTGGGTGGACGCCGTGCCCGACACGGTGCTGCGCCTCGTGGACGCCGAGCGCACCCCGTTCCCCCTGACCCTGCGGGAGCGCGTGGAGTGGTCGGTGGTGCTCGCCGAGACGGTGAGCGTCCCCGGCGGCGGCGACGTCAAGGTCGCCGTGCGGCGCTCCGCCGACGGCGGCCTGTTCTCCCAGGCCCTGGCCGGACCGGGCGTCGACCTCGCCCGGCCGGACGTCGCCCGAGTGGTGGACGCCACGGAGTCCAGGGTGCGGGGAGCGTCCGGCCTACCCCTGTGAGCCTGGTAATGTTCCTTCCGATCCGAAAGCCGCACGGCCGGGTGATCATGCGATCCCGCGTAGCTCAGCTGGCAGAGCATCCGACTGTTAATCGGACGGTCGTTGGTTCAAGTCCAACCGCGGGAGCAGGTACAAGAAATGGCCCGCCACCTAGAAATCTAGGGGCGGGCCGTTTCTCTTTCCATAGGTCGATTCAGGGACCCCCGTAACCATTCGAGCAGCGACCGCTCAACGTGTTCGGCCTGGGGCAGACAGGCCCCGCCCCGAACGACGAGGACCCGCCTCCGCCGGGCCGGCTGACATGAGGACAGCGCCTAGTCAGAGACCGACCGAGTCGGCGCCGTGCTCGGCCTGCTTGGTCGTGAACCCGTCGAACTCGAGCTGCTCGATCAGCCCCGAACGGGAGAACGCCTGGGTGTCCATGTAGTTCTTCGCGCTGATCTCGGCCTGCTCGTTCCAGTCGGCGTCGACATGCCTGACGGCGTACTTCGCGTCCGCCTCGTCGAAGCCCTCACCCTGGACCAGCTGGTCGACGAGACCCTTCTTCGAGAACCCACCCATCTCAAGGTAGGTCTGTGCGCTCGCTACCGCGTTCGCCTGCGCGACGGTCCCGCCGTCCTCGCCTGGCGGCGACTCCTCCGCCGCAGGTTCCTCGGAGGTCGTCGCCTCGGCCGCCGGCGGCGCCTCCCCGCCGTCATCCGCCGCACCGCAGCCTGCGAACAGCACCGCTGCCGCGGAGAACGTGACCGCCGCCGTGCGCGGCCGCACCCGTGCCCGAACCATCACTCCACCCCCGTAGTCGCTGGATCAGTCCTTCGGATCGTGGCATTGACCCCGCGGCGCCGCCTCCTGGCGAACGTCGCAGGACCTCGCGTCAGCCACGCGCCGGGACGTACACCCGCAGCGCGGGACGGCGTAGACACCGAGGGCGCCGGGCACCAGCGCGGCGTTTCGCACGACGTTCTGCACCTGCTTGGACAGGACCGGCGCGAGCTGAAGATCAGCGGCTTGAACACCAGCTGTGTGGAGAGGGTGGCCCTCTCGCTCCGGAGCACAGTGAGACCCCCGCCTCACATGTGATCCCACTGGAAGCTTCCCCGTTCGAGCGCACAGTTAAGGCTAGGTTGCTAGTCTTCACTGTAGGAACCTCAGAGGAAGGCCTGACGTGGCTCGCTACTTCCCCGGTCAAGTCCCCGTCGGGCTGGACGAGCGGATGGCACCCCTCCTCGATGCCGACGCGATGGAGTCCATCACCGACATCTCGGTCGCCGTCGCCCGCATCGCCCAGAGACTGCGAGACCGACCGCAGCCGATCCTCTACTCCACGCTGGTGCGCTCAGAGTCGATCTCATCCTCCTGGGTCGAGGGCCTGCGCGAGACCCCACGCAACATCATGGTTGCCCAGTTGAAGGACCGTGATCCCGGACTGGAGGGCTACCAGTTCGAGCATATGGACACAGCCCAAGCCATCCTCGGCAACCTCGACTCCATTCGTCACGGCGTCGAGTCGCTGCGCGCACCGTGGGACGACCAGCCCATCCACGACATCCACCGCACCATCGCTCCGAACGTCCATGACGGCGGGTACCGCGACGTCGACGTGCAGATCGGCGGCTCATCAAAACTGACGGCCGCGTACGTCGCTCCCCCTGCCCACAAGGTGCCCGCGCTGATGGCCAACCTGGTGGACTACGCGAACCGCAGCCCCGACAGCCCGCTCATCAAGGCGGCGCTGATCCACGCCCAGTTCGAGACCATCCACCCGTACGAGGACGGTAACGGTCGCACCGGCCGCGTCCTGGTACACGGCTACCTCGCCCGCGCTGGAGCTCTCGACCAGGGCGTCCTGCCGCTGTCCGTGGTCCTGCGACGCGACACCGACGAGTACGTGCGGCGACTGACGGAGTTCCGGCACGGCGACCCTGCCACCAGGCCTGAGGCCGTCAGTCAGTTCGTCGCCTACTTCGCCGACGTCCTGGCCGGCTCCTGCGAGGAGACCGAGCGCGTGATGCAAGAGTCGGCCGAGGTGCAGGACGACTGGAACGAGCGCGTGTCCCGCTTCCGCTCCGACTCGAAGGTGCACGACGCCCTCCGCGTCCTGGCGGAACAGCCCGTCGTCACGGCCCGTTACCTTCAGCAGGCATTGGGCGTCTCCCGAGTCACGGCGCGGAAGGTCATCGACAATCTCGTCGAGGTCCAGGTGCTGGAGCCGTCGGGCGGACGGTTCCGGCGCTCCGAGGTGTATCAGGCCCCGCTACTGCTGCGAATGATGGACCGCCTGGTGCCGGGCATCCAGCCGACGACGCTGCCGAAGCCTCGACCCGCACGTCGGCCATGAGGTCCGGCGAGCGGCCCGCGCAGCGGACCGCAGCGACCTGACCGTGGTGCGTGCGCCCGCGGGGCAGGAGCCTCGTCGTCCGGTCAGAGCGTGAGCAGCCGCTCGACCAGGTGCGGAGCTAGCGGTGCGTCGGTCGCGAGGACGACGCGCGTGCGGGCGCCGGGCTGGTCGGGGTAGCCCGAGTACATGCCGCGCAGGTCGCAGAGCGTCTGCCCGCGGCCGGGGCCGCGCGAGTCGTCGACGGACACGTGCACGCGCGGCGCGAGCGTTGGCGCCACGCCGCCGACCGCGATCGCGGCGGCGAGCGGGTCGTGGAGCGCGGAGCAGCGGCGGCCGAAGGTCGGGACGTGGAAGTCGAAGTACAGGTCCAGGACCTCGCCGAGCCACGGCGCCACCGCGGTGCCCGCCTCGAGCAGCGTCTTGCGGTCGGTCTCCTCGAGCAGGTTCGCCATCGTCACGTCGAGCGGCACGAGGGTGACGTCCCAGTCGGCGGCGAGCACGAGGGCCGCCGCTTCGGGGTCGTTCGCGATGTTCGCCTCGGCGACGGGCGAGACGTTGCCGGGGTGCAGGGCGGCGCCGCCCATGATGGTCAGGTCGCGCACCCGGCCTGGCAGCGTCGGGTCCTCGCGGAGCGCGAGGGCCAGGTTGGTGAGCGGGCCGACGGCCACGACCCGCAGCGCCCCGGCGTGCTCGTGGGACAGCCGGAGCAGCAGCTCCACCGCCGGCTCCCCCACGGGCGCACGACCCGACGGCGGGAGCACGACGTCGCCGACGCCGTTGCGGCCGTGGACGCCCGGCGCCCCGCCGGCAAAGGCGCCCGCCAGCGGGTCGTGCGCGCCGACGGCGACCGGCACGTCGCCGCGGCCCGCGAGCGCCAGCAGGTCGAGGGTGTTGACGGCGCCCTGCCGGGCGTCGATGTTGCCGCTGACGCTGCCCGCGCCGACGAGGTCGACCTCCGGCGAGGCGAGCAGGTAGGCGAGGGCGAGCGAGTCGTCGACCCCGGTGTCGCAGTCGAGGTAGAGCGGGGCGGCGAACGGTACAGACGGAGCAGGCAGGGTCACGGAAAGTCCTTCGATGTCGTGGGAGCGAGGACAAGTCTCCCCCACCGGGAATACCTGCCTTGGGCGCCCGACTTGTTCCTCACGTGCCCACGACCGCTCGTGTCTCCGTCGGGCTGCGCTCCGAGCGCGGCCCGATCCTCCTGTCCCTCATGCTCGCGACGGCGCTCGTCGCGCTCGACGCGACGATCATCGCCACGGCGTCGGCGACCATCGCCAGCGAGCTCGGCGGCTTCGAGCAGCTGCCCTGGCTCTTCTCCACGTACCTGCTGGCCCAGGCGGTGAGCACCCCCGTCTTCGGGCGCCTGGCGGACGTGCTGGGCCGCAAGCGGCTGATGCTCGCCGGCGTGGGCCTGTTCTTCCTCGGTTCGATGCTCTGCGGCGTCGCCCCGACCATGGAGATCCTCATCGTGGGGCGCGTGCTGCAGGGCCTCGGCGCCGGCGCCGTGATGCCCGTGTCCATGACGATCGCCGCGGACATCTACACGCTCGAGGAGCGCGCGAAGACCCAGGGCTACCTGGCGTCCGTGTGGGCCATCTCGGCCGTCGTCGGCCCCACCCTGGGCGGCGTGTTCTCCGAGTTCACGAGCTGGCGGTGGATCTTCCTCGTGAACATCCCCCTGTGCGCAATCGCGGCCTGGATGCTGGCGCGCCGCTACCACGAGCCGGCGCGCAACGGCGCCCGCGAGCCGATCGACTACGTCGGGGCCGCGCTCCTCGCGGCGGGCAGCACCATGCTGCTGCTGGGCCTGCTCGAGGGCGGCACCCGGTGGGCGTGGGGGTCGCTCGCCTCCGTCGCGATCTTCGCGGTCGCGGTGCTCCTGCTCGTGGCCTTCGCCGTCCACGGGCGGCGCACGCGGCACCCCATCGTCGACCTCGCCATCCTGCGGCGCCGCGTCGTCGGGGTCTCCACCGCGGTCTCCCTGCTCGTGGGCGTGGTCGTGCTCAGCCTGTCCACCTACGTGCCGATCTACGCCCAGGGCGTGCTCGGCACGGGCCCGCTCGTGGCGGGCTTCGCCCTCGCCGCGATGACCGTGGGCTGGCCCCTGTCGGCGTCGAACGCCGGACACCTCTACCTGCGGATCGGCTTCCGGCTCACCGCCGTCATCGGCACCTCGCTCGTGGTGGTCGGCACCGCGCTCACGCTGCTGCTCGGCGACGCGACGCCCGTGCTCGCCGTCGCGGGCGCATGCTTCGTCATCGGGGCGGGCATGGGCCTCACCGCCGTCCCCACCCTCATCGCCGCGCAGTCCCAGGCGTCGTTCACCGAGCGCGGCGCCGTGACCGGCACCAACATGTTCGCACGCTCCCTCGGGTCGGCCGTCGGCGTGGCGGTGTGCGGCGCGATCGTCAACGCTCGCACCACCCTCGGCCCGGACGGCACCCCTACCGGTGCGGGCCTGATGCCGGCGCTGCACCTCGTCTTCATGCTGCTCGTCTGCGTCGCGGCGGTGCTGGTGGTGCTTGCCGCGCTGATGCCCGCCGACCGGCAGGCCGCGCAGGAGCGTCGCGCGAGCATGCAGGAGGCCGCGGAGTCCTGACCCGGCGCGCATCAGGGCAGCGCCGGCGGGGTCCAGCCCATCACGCCCTTCACTCCCCCGCTCACGGCCGCCGCGGGCAAGGCCCGCATCAGGGCGTTGCGCAGCCCCTGCCACCGCGGCCCCAGGTGCGAGCCGAAGCGGCCGCTGGCCACCGACGCGCGGGCGAGCGCACGGCACCGAGGGCGCCGCACGGAGTCGAAGGCGGCGAGCGCCTCGCCGAGCGACGAGCCCGCGGCCATGCCGCCCGCGACGATACGGCCCACGCACACGCCGTCCTCCAGGGCGGTCGCCGCCCCCTGACCCATCGTGGGCAGCGTGGCGTGCGCCGCGTCGCCCACCATGACCACGCGGCCGCGCGCGTAGCGCGACAGCCCGCCGGGCAGGTGGTGCACGTCGTGCCGCATCACGGCGCTCGGCGGGGTCTGCGCCAGCAGCTCCTGCACCGGGCCCGCCCAGCCGGCGAACCGCTCGCGCGCGGCGCCGAGCTCGTCGTCCAGGCGGGTGCGCTCCGGCATCCGGACGTAGCCGTACCAGTAGGTCTCCCGCGCGCCCACCGGCATGATGCCGAACTCGGCGTGCGCACCCCAGTACTGCACGAGCCCGGGGTCGGCCGCCTGCTGCGGCACGATCGCCCGCCAGCTCGAGTAGCCGCTGTACGCGATCTCGCGGCCGGGGAAGACCGCCACCCGGACGGCACTGCGCACCCCGTCGGCCCCGACGACGAGCTCCGCCGCACGCTCGTGAGCCCGGCCGTCCCGGCCCGCGTGGCGCACGACGGCGGGCGCGCCGTCTGGGTCGCCCGCGTCGAGGAACGTCACGCGGGCGTCGGTGACGACCTCGACCCCCAGGTCGCGGGCGCGGGCCAGCAGCGCAGCGTGCACGCGCGCACGGTGGACGCCGCGCAGCACGGTCATCGTGCGTTCGCCCGGGTCGTCCGGGAGCCGCATGATCGGGCGGCCGCTGGCGTCAAGCGTTCCGGTGGCCCACGTCTGCGGCCCGAGCGCGGCGACGGCGGCGCCGTCGATCCCCAGCCCGGCCAGGGACGCCACCGCGTTGGGGGTGAGCGCCACCCCGGCACCGACCTCGCCGAGCTCGTGCGCCCGCTCCAGCACCGCCGTCCGCCATCCCGCCTCCGCGAGGGAGACGGCCGACGCGAGACCTCCGATGCCGCCGCCGACCACGATCGCCGTGTGTGTCGCCATGCCGAACCTCCGCGAGCCGAGAGCCAACCCGATACCACTACGTGCGTAGTGATATTCATCTTGCCATACTGACCGCGTGCCCCGGACCAACCCCGAACGACGCCGCGACCTGACCGACGCCGCGATCACGCTGCTGGTGGACGAGGGCGTGCACGGGCTGACGCACCGGGCGGCCGAGCGCGCGGCGGGGCTCCCGGCGGGCACGGCCGCGAACTACTTCCGCAGCCGCGAGGAGCTGCTCGTCTCCGTCGCCACGAGGATCGTCGAGCTGCACCTCGCCGACGCACGGCAGGCGACCGAGGCATCCGTCGCGGCGTCGCCGGTGGGTCTCGACAGGCTCGACCGACGAACAGCGCGCGACCAAGCCCTCACGCTCGACCGCATGACCGACCTCATCGCCGCGTCGCTGCTCGACGCCGCCACGCGGCACCGCGACCGCTACCTCGCGATCGCGGAGCTCCAGCTCGAGGCGCGCCGCCGTCCCGCGCTCGCCGCCGCCCTCGCCGGGCTGGCGACGCAGGCCTCCGACCTCACGGCGGTGATGCACGCCGACACCGGGCTCGACGTCGACCCGGCGGCCGTGCCCACGCTCGTGCTCCTGTACGGCGGGGCGCTGCTCACGCTGGTCACGGGGCACGTCGACGTCGACGCGGAGACCACCCGGCGCCTGGCCCGCGCCATGGTGCACGGGACGCTCGGACCCCGCTGATCGCGGCCCTGCGGGCGCCGGCCACGGTCGTGGGTCGTCAGCCCTCGCGCAGGGCGCGGCGCTGCTGCTCGATGGCGAGCAGGTCCGTGAAGGCCTGCTGGAAGGCGGCCGGGTCCTTCTCCTGGTCCAGGCGCTGCAGCCGGCTCCTCGCATCCGCGATGCGCCGGGTGAGGCCCAGGTCCACCAGGGCCCGCACGACGTCCGCCACGTACGCCCCGATGGCATCCTCGCGGTCCTCCGGCACGGGCGCGACCGCCAGCTCGGTCACCAGCGGCGCCACCGTCTCGGGCGCCTGCTCCGCGACGGCCTCGACCCATCGGCCGCCGCCGAGCTCGCGGCCCGTCGCGACGCCGCCCGCGGCGCGCACGGCGTCGTGCACGGCCCGCCACGCCGGGACCCCGAACGCGACATCACCGAGCTCGTCGAACGACGCGGGCACGTGCTGCGGGTACTGCAGCACAACGACCAACGCCTGGCGCTCCAGGCGGGCGACCGGGTCCCGCGGGTCGGGGGTGGCCAGCACGGGCACCCCCGGCGCACCGGCGTCAGCGTCCGGTCGGGCGTCCGACCGGACGTCCCGCTGGCCCCTCCGCTGGTCACCACCCTGCGCGCGCGCCGGCGCCGTGGCGGCGCGCGCCACCTCCCGGCGCACGTCCTCGGTGTCGATCCCGATCCAACGGGCGAGCGAGCGCGCGTAGCCGAGCTGCATCGACCGGTCGCGGATGCCGGCGACGAGTGGAGCCGCGGCGCGCAGGGCGCCGACCCTGCCCTCGACGGTGTCGAGGTCGTAGGAGTCCAGCGTGGTGCGGATGACGAACTCGAACAGCGGCTGTCGGCCGTCCACCAGCGCGCGGACCGCCTCGGGGCCGCGGGCCATGCGCAGCTCGCACGGGTCCATGCCGCCGGGCTCGACGGCCACGAAGGTCTGGGCGTGAAAGCGCTGGTCCTCCCCGAAGGCGCGCACCGCCGCCTTCTGCCCGGCCGCGTCGCCGTCGAACGTGAAGATCACCTCACCGCCGAGGGACGCGCCCGAGGCGAGCTGCAGCCCGCCCCCGGCGGTCGTGTCGCCGAGCAGGCGGCGCACCACCTTGGCGTGGTCCGCGCCGAAGGCGGTGCCGCACGTCGCGACGGCCGACTCCTCGCCGGAGAGGTGCGCCGCCATGACGTCCGTGTACCCCTCGACGATGACGACCCGCTTGCCCTGCGCGATCGCCCGCTTGGCGAGGTCGATCCCGTAGAGCACCTGCGACTTCTTGTAGAGGGAGGTCTCCGGGGTGTTGAGGTACTTGGGCCCCTGGTCGTCGTCGTACAGACGCCGCGCGCCGAAGCCGATCACCGCGCCCGTGACGTCCCGGATGGGCCAGACCAGGCGCCCGCGGAACCGGTCGTAGATGCCGCGCTGCCCCTGACTGACCAGGCCCGACGCGACCAGCTCCGCCTGCGTGAACCCGCGGCCCTGCAGGTGGCGCAGCAGGGCGTCCCAGCCTGTGGGCGCGTAGCCGACACCGAAGTGCTCGGCGTCCGCGCGGTCGAAGCTGCGCTCCGCGAGGAACGCGCGACCTGCCTGGGCGCCGGGGCCGAAGAGCTGCTCGGCGTAGAACTCCGCCGCGACGCGGTGCGCCTCGATCAGCCGCTGCCGCTTTCCGGGCTCCTCACGCTTCCCGCGGTCGGCCGCGGCGCCCGTGCGCGAGTCCTCGTAGCGCAGCTGCACCCCGGCCCGGTCGGCCAGGTGCTCGACGGCATCGGTGAAGCTCATCCCGTCGATCTTCTGCACGAAGGAGATGACGTCGCCGCCCTCGCCGCAGCCGAAGCAGTGCCACCGGCCGACGCCGGGGCGCACGTGGAACGACGGGCTCCGCTCGTCGTGGAAGGGGCACAGGCCCTTGAGGGAGCCGACGCCGGCGGGCTTGAGCGTGACGTGCGCCGAGACGATCTCCTCGATCCGTGCGCGCTCGCGAACGGCCTCGACGTCCTCCCGCTTGATCAGCCCTGCCACGGGCCGAGTCTATGCGTGCCCGGCAGAGGTCAGGACGCCCGCCGACGCCGCGCCGCGCGACGTCGCACAACGCCGGGCGTAGGCAGCCGGCGGCATGCCGAGGGCCCGCGCGAAGTCGACGCTGAGGTGCGCCTGGTCGTAGTAGCCGACGGCGGCGGCGAGGTCCGCGAGCGGCCGACCCGGGTCGGCGGCGAGCAGGTCGGCCGCCAGGTGCACGCGGTGGCGCTGGAGCACCCACTTGGGGCTCACCCCGACCCAGCCGGCGAACAACCGCTGCAGCGAGCGCGGGGTCGTGCCGGCGAGCTCGGTGAGGTCGGAGACGCCGGCGTCGGGGCCGAGCTCGCCGCCGACGACGGCGCCGAGCACCCCCGCCACGCGGGCCAGCGCGTCGGCCGAGCGCGGGGTGCGGCCCCGGGCCGCCGCCGCCCGCAGGACGGGGGTGACGGCGGCGACCGCCGCGGCGTCGTCGCCCTGCTGCACGGCGCGCACCGCGCGGCGTCCCGCCTCCTCGATGTCAGCCGGTCCCGGCTCGTCGGCCGCGGCGCCGGCCAGCACGGTGACGGCCGGCACGACCAGCCCCGCCCGCACGATGTCGGGCCGGTCGCGCAGCACACGCAGCGCGCCGGGCCGGAGCTTGGTGCCCAGCACCGCGCCGGAGCCGCGCAGCGTCCGGGTGAACAGCCCGGCCGGGATGCCGTGCACGGCGAAGCCGCCCGCCTCGGCCACGACGTTCGCATGCGGGTGCGGGATGACGACCTGCGTGAACTCGGCGCCCGGCGCCAGGTCCCACCGCACCACCCAGTGCCGCTCGACGAGGTCCGCGAGGTCGGGCGCCGGGTCCAGCCGCACGAGGTCGAACCCGCCGCGGGCCGCGGCAGGGTCGACGATCCCACGGGTCGACGCGGTCGACGCGGTCGACGCGGTCGACGCGGTCGACGCGGTGGGTGCGGGCTCGAACACCTGTCGCATTCCTCCAAGACTGCCGCAGTGCACCGACACGAGCATGGTGAGCGCGCCCGGACGCACCGCGCCACACGACCCAGGAGGAGAGACCCATGGACCTGTCCGACATGTCCCCGCTGCACCCGAACCTCACCGTCACCGACCCGCGCGCCGCGATCGACTTCTACGTCGCGGGACTCGGGGCCGAGGTGATCGACACCATCACCGCGGGCGACGCGATCATCCACTCGGACCTGCGGATCGTCACCGACCGGGGGACGTCCACCTTCACGGTGGCCGCGTCCTTCCCTGCGGAGGGCGCCGTGGCCCCGGGGGCGGACGGCGCGACCACCGGCTCGTTCACCCTGTACGTGGACGACGCCGACGCCGCGCACGCCCGCGCGGTCGCGGCCGGCGCCAAGAGCACGCAGGAGCCCGGCGACTGGTTCCCGGGCTTCCGGCAGGCGGCCGTGCGCTGCCCGGCGGGGCACCGGTGGTTCTTCGCGCAAGTGGCCGACGACGTCACCCCGGCGGACGTCCAGCGCGCCAGCGACGCGTGGATGGCCCAGCAGGCCTGAGCTAGCGGGCCTTCCGCACCAGCCGTGCGTGGAGCTGCGTGGCGGACACGTCGGTGAGCGACGCCACCTGGTCGACGACGACGCGCAGCCGCGCGCCGTCGTCGGCCGCGTCGCGCCAGTCGGCCGCGAACGGCGCCTCGAGCGCGTCCGGGCCCCGGTCGAGCAGCGCCTCGACGAGCTCCGCGATGAGCTCGCGCTGCTCGCCGTACACCGGCTCCGCCTCGCGCGGCGCCATCACGTACGCAACCGCGACGCCCTTGAGCGCCAGGATCTCGTCGGCCGTCTCGGGCGGCACCACGAGCCGCGCCGCGTACCGGGTCAGGGGGCCGTCGCCGAAGACCTCGCGCGTCGCGGCCTGCGCCGACCCGCTGAACCGGCCGATGAGCTGGCTGGTGGCGTCCTTGAGCCGCGCGAGGGCGCGGCGCGAACCGTCGAAATCGGTGACGAGGTAGCCGGTGTCGCGCAGCCGCACCAGGGCGGCGTCCAGGGCGTCCGGGTCGTGCCAGTCGCCGTACCAGGAGCGCACGTGCCCGGCGACCCGCGCCCGCTCGTCCGGGTCGCCCAGCACCCGCAGGTCGAGGCGGCCGCCCACCACCGCGTCCTCGACGTCGTGCACCGAGTAGCTGATGTCGTCGGCGAGGTCCATGACCTGCGCCTCCATGCAGCGCATCCCCTGCGGCGCGCCCTCGCGCAGCCACCCGAAGACGGGTGCGTCGTCGGGGTAGACGCCGAACTTGGGCGTGGCGGCGCCGTCCGGGCGGGCCGGGCCCGCCCCGTGCGCCCACGGATACTTGACGCTCGCGTCGAGGCTCGCGCGCGTGAGGTTGAGCCCGCGCGGCGACCCATCTTCGGCGAAGATCTTGGGCTCCAGCCGCGTGAGCAGGCGCAGCGTCTGCGCGTTGCCCTCGAAGCCACCGATCGGCTCGGCGATCTCCGCGAGCGCGCGCTCCCCGTTGTGCCCGAACGGCGGGTGGCCGAGGTCGTGCGTGAGGCACGCGGTGTCCACGAGGTCGGGGTCGCAGCCGAGCGCGCGACCCATCTCGCGGCCCACCTGCGCCACCTCGAGCGAGTGGGTGAGGCGGGTGCGCACGAAGTCGTCGCTGCCGGGCCCGAGCACCTGCGTCTTGGCGCCGAGCCGGCGCAACCCGGAGGAGTGCACCACCCGAGCCCGGTCCCGCTCGAACGGCGTGCGGAATTTGGACTTGGGCGGCTCGGCGAACCAGCGCTGCACGTCGTGGTCGGTGTAGGAGGGCGTGCCCTCCTCGCCCGGCGCGGGGCGCGGGTACGTCCCGACCACGGTCGGGTCGAATGCGCCCTGCTCGAACGTCTGCACGGGGTGCAGCCTAGCGAGCGCCACCCATGCCCGACCGTGCACGACCGGCGACGGGCTGGATCACGGCATAGGTCACGGCATCGATCAGGGTGCGGGGACCACGCGCCCCCGGTAGACGGCGGTCCGCAGCTCCCGCTCCCACTCGGCGAAGCAGGGCATGCCGAGGTCCCTGGCTGCGGCGAGCTCGGCCTCCACGTCGTACGGCACGCGCACGTGCTGGATCGAGAACGGCGCCGGTTCCTCGCCGTCCGGAACGCCCTCGAGGATCGCGTAGGCCGGCGTCGGCTCGTCCAACGGGTTGCCGACGCTGCCGGTGTTGAACAGCGTGCGGCCCTGGTACGTCTCGACGTACGCGTCGTGCACGTCGCCGTACCCGACGACGGTCGGCTCCGGGCCCGACCCGGTGAGCTCCGTCGTCGCGAACATGCCCGCGAACTCCTCGGGCGTGTGGTGGAAGTGCACGCGCGTGTGCACGCTCGCCGCCGAGGCGTGGAACAGCCGGACCCGCCGACCCGAGAGCACCAGGTCGTAGCTGAGCGGCTTCGAGGCGAGCCACGCCAGCTGGTCGGGACGCAGCTCGTCGCGCCACCAGACCATCTCGGCCGAGCCGTCGTCGGGGATCTGCGCCAGGAAGTCGTCCCAGTTGCCCCGCACGTCCGCCTCGCACACCTCGGCGAGCCGGTCCACGACGGCGCTCCCCCGCGGCCCCTTGCCGGCGTCGTCGCCGAGGTTGATCACGCGCGCGATCCCCCGGGCCACGACGTCGGCGAGCACCGCCTCGAGCGCGCCGAGGTTACCGTGCACGTCGGAGAGCACGGCGATGCGTTCCAGGTTGCGAGCCACGACTCCGATGCTTCCACAGCCGAAGGTCGGCCAGGCCGACACGGCGGCTCAGCGGCGGCGGCGCCCGATCGCCCACCCGGCGGCGAGCGCGATCGCGATCCCGACGGCCTGTCCGCCGAGGATCACCTTGTTGAGGTCCAGCACGGGCTTCCAGAAGGTGCCCTCGGCCGAGACCACGAAGACGCCCAGCGGCTTGACGCGCAGGCCGTAGCCCCCGCCACCGCCGCCGCCCTCGCCCTGCCCCTCGCCGTGGGCCTCGCCCTGCGCCTCGCCCTTGGCGTCGCCCGTCGCATCGCCGTGCGCGGAGCCCGGGGCGCCCTTGTCGGCGGGAGCGTCCGCCCCGGCGTCGCCGGAGCCCTCGTCGGTCGCCGCGGTGCCGATCCGGAACGACCGACGCCACCCGGTCCCGTCCCCCGTGCCCCGCCCGGACCCGCTGCCCGTGCCGCTACCGGCGCCGTTGGCAGCACCGTTCCCGGCTCCGCCGGCCGCACCGGTACCGATCCCGCCCCACACCTTGGCGACGGGGACGATCAGCTGGCCTTGGTGCTCATAGGGCTCGCCGTACGCACGGCGCACGGAGAACGAGTCGTCGGCGGCGTCGGTGAGCCGCGCGAGGTCCGGGACGTAGGTGCGCGTGTCGTCGGTCATGACGCACAGGCTAGGACCCTGGTGTGACGGCCGCCACAAGGATCGCGGGTGGTCCTCGTGACGACCGTCTACCTGCCCGGGGATCGGCCCCGCGATCAGCCCTTGACGGACCCCGCGGTGAGCCCGCCCACGATGTACTTCTGCAGGAACAGGAAGAGCGCGAGCACCGGGATCGCGGACAGCACCGCCCCGGCGGCGAACAGGCCCCAGTTGGCCTCGAGAAGCGACGACACCCAGCCGTACAGCCCCACGGCCAGCGTCCAGTTCGACTCCGACTGCAGCACCACCCGCGCGACGATGAACTCGCCGAACGTGCTGATGAAGCTGAGCAGCCCCACGACGGCCAGGATCGGCGTCACCAGGCGCAGGATGATCGTCCAGTACACCTGGGCGTGCGAGGCGCCGTCGATCTTGGCCGCCTCGTCCAGCTCACGCGGGACGGTGTTGAAGAACCCGTACATGAGGAACGTGTTCACGCCCAGCGCCCCGCCCAGGTACACGCAGATCAGCGCCAGCTTCGAGTTCAGCCCGAGCGCCGGCACCACCTCGCCCAGCGAGATGAGCAGCAGGAAGATCGCGACGAACGCCAGCATCTGCGGGAACATCTGGATGATCAGCAGCGAGGTCAGCCCCAGCCGCCGGCCCGCGAACCGGAAGCGGGAGAACGCGTACGCCGCGGCCGCGCCCATGAGCACGGTGCCCACGGCCGTCGCGACGCCGATCACCAGGGTGTTGCCCATCCACGTCCAGAACTTCGTGTCCGCCAGGGCGGCGTAGTTGGCGCCGCTCACCTGCGCGAACAGGTCGTTCGACCCGGTCAATGTGCCCGACGGCGACAGCGACGCCGAGAGCACGTACACGATGGGGAAGACGGCGTAGAGCACCGCCAGCACCCCGACGACGTGCCGCCAGCCCAGCTCCCGTGCCCACCGGCCAGCGGGCATGCGATGGCGCAGCTGCTGCGGTGTGCGCGCGTCGGGGCGTGCGGTCTGCCCGGTCGGCTGTTCAGTCGGCCGTTCGGTCGGCGTCGTCATCAGCTCAGCTCCTCGAGCTTGCGGGTCTGCCGGAACGCGATCGCGGAGATGACTCCGACCACCACGAAGATCACGATGGACAGGGCGCTGGCCAGGCCGTAGTCGCGGGGCGCCGAGCCGTCCAGCCCGGAGACGTTGTAGACCATCGAGATGAGGATGTCGGTGTGCCCCAGCGGCACGGACGCGTCGTCGAACCGTGGGCCGCCGTTCGTCAACATCTTGATCAGCGTGAAGTTGTTGAAGTTGAAGGCGAAGCTCGAGATGAGCAGCGGCGCCGTGGCGACCAGCAGCAACGGCATCGTGATCGACTTCCAGGTGCGCCACTTGCCGGCGCCGTCGATCCGCGCGGCCTCGTACACGTCGCCCGGCAGCGACTGCAGGGCGCCCGTGCAGATGAGGAACATGTACGGGAAACCGAGCCACAGGTTGACGCCCAGCACCGACAGCTTGGCCAGCCAAGGGTCGGTGAGCCACGGGATAGCCGCCCCGCCCAGGAGCACCTGGTTGATCACGCCGAAGCTCTTGTTGAGCATGCCCGACCACAGCAGGGCCGCGAGGAAGCCGGGCATCGCGTACGGCAGGATCGTCAGGGTGCGGTAGACCTTGCGGCCGCGCAGGCGCGGGTCGTTGAAGACCATCGCGAGGAACATGCCCAGCGCGAAGGTCGTGACGACCGACAGCACGGCGAATGCGAACGTCCACGCGAGAATCTTGATGAACGGGCCGGCGTACCGGTCGTCGCCGAACGCCGTCGCGAAGTTCTCGAAGCCCACGGTGACGCGCCAGCCGACGGGCAGCGCCTCGCCGTCCGCAGACTCGAACTGGCCCTCGTCGTTCGGCGTGAAGACCACGCCGGTCGTCGTGTCGGTCATCGTGTCGGCGGCCTCGTCGTACTCCAGCACCGGCTGGAAGACGTAGCCCGTGCGGGCGTCCTGGGTGCGCACCGAGCCGTCGGCCGGGTCGTCCGAGACGGGCACCCGCAGCGTGGTGACCTCGTCCTGGCGCTGCAGCACCGTCGCGCGGTCCAACACCGTCCAGCCGGGCACCTCGGTGACGGCCCCGCCCGAGACCGTCGCGTCGGGCGCGGCGGCGAGCGGCTCCTCGGCGGTGCCGACCTCCACGCCCTCGTCGTCGACGACGGCGAACCCGAGGTCGCCGCCGTCCGACTCCACGACCGTCAGCGGCTCGGCGGGCGAGCCCTCGACGCGGCGCTCGTTCTGCACCAGGAGGGCGTCGATCGCCTGCTCCTTGGTGGAGTTGTGGCCGTCGCCGTAGTTGGTGAACGCGACGTAGCCGGTGTAGCCGATCACGTAGACCTGATAGACGAGCAGGAACGCCAGCCCGGGAAGGATGTACTTCAGCGGCAGGGCGCGCTTGGTGAAGTACACCCAGTTGGCGACCACGAGCAGCGCCACCATGGCCGCGAGGATCCCCCACGACCCGGCGCGCCACGCCGCGAGGACGCCGAACACCCCGAGGGCGTCCACGAGCGCGATGAGCACGAGCTTGACGGCGAAGCCGGCTCCGGAAAACGTCCCGGAGCCGGCGACGGCGCCCTTGTAGCGGGCACGCGACATCAGCCGAGCGCACCCTCGATGTCGGAGACCATCTTGTTCCAGGCCTTCACCGGGTCGTCGGCCTTGCCCGAGATGATGCTCGCCTCGGTGACGCCCCAGAAGGACCACACGGAGCCCATCTCCGGGATGGACGGCATCGGCACGGCCGACGCACCGACCTCACGGAAGCCCGCGACCAGCGGGTCCTCGGACGCCTTGTCCGCCGCCTCGAGCAGCGCCGGCGGGCGGCCGCCGGCCTCGAACAGCGCCGTCTGCGCCTCGGCGGTCGACAGGTAGTTGACGAGGAAGTCGTTGGCCACCAGCGCGTTCTCACTCTGCGCGCTGACGAAGAAGCCCTGCACCCCGACGAACGGCTGCGCGGGCTGGTCGCCCGGCGCGGGGATCGGGTCGACCGAGAGCTTCAGGTCCTTGAACTGCTCGAGCATCCACGGGCCACCGATGACGAACGGCGACTCGCCCTTGGCGAAGGCCTCGACGGCGATGTCGTAGGAGATGTCGGTGCTGAGGTTGCCCGCGTCGCCCTGCTCGCCGAGCCAGGTGGCGTAGGCCTCGCCGTTCTTGCCGCCGAGGGCGAGCTCGGGGCGGTACGAGCCGTCGTCGTTCTGCTCGAACACGGGGGCGCCGAACGACGTCTGGAACGGGTAGTACGTGTAGGGGTCGCCCTTGTCGCCGTCGGACTGGATGAGGAACGGGAACTTGGTGCCGGCCTTCTTCCCCGCGGCGACCATGTCGTCGTAGGTGGCGGGCGCCTCGGGGGCGAGCTCCGTGTTGCGGATGAGCGCGATGTTCTCGATGGCGTAGGGCAGGCCGTAGACCTGGCCGTCCTGCGTGAACGCCTGCACGGACACCGGGAGGAAGTCGTCGGCCTTGTCGCCCAGCTCGATGGGCTGCACCACGCCGTTCGCGGTGAACTCGCCGAGCCAGTCGTGCGCGCCGACGGTGATGTCGGGGCCCTCGCCCGTGGGGACCTGGGCCAGGAAGTCCGCGCGGATGTCCTCGAAGTTCTTCTGGACGATCTCGACGTCGACGCCCGACTCCTGCTCGTACGCCTCGGCGGCCGCCTGGACCGCCGCCTCGCGGGTCTCGTCGACCCACACGGTGAGCGAGCCGGACGCCGACGGCGCCGCGCTCCCCGTGTCGGAGTCGGCGGAGGATCCGCCGCTCGGCTCTCCGCTGCCGCACGCCGCCAGGGCCAGGGTGGTGGCCAGGGCCGAGGCGAGAAGGATGCTCCGTCGCATCGTGGTGTCTCCCAGCTGTCATCGGTGGACGGCCCCGCGACGGTCTTGCCGCCGGACCTTGAATGCCCACAACGTACGGACCGTTGCAGCGCGATGCAAGATCTTGCGATAACTTTTCAGCAACGCGTGGCAAACGGCCGCCACGCGCGCCGCCCGGGTGTCGACCACGCCCGGGCGACCCACTCAGGACGAGGAGGTCCCGTGTCCCCTACGATTCCTCGGGTGCGCACCCGACTGAGCGACCTGGCAGAGCAGGCAGGCGTGTCGACGGCCACCGTGTCACGCGTGCTCAACGGCAAGCCCGGGGTCGCGAGCTCCACCCGGCAGGCCGTGCTCGCGGCCCTCGACGTACTCGGGTACGAGCGCCCCTCCGCCCTGCGCGGCCGCTCCGCCGGCCTCGTGGGCCTCATCGTGCCCGAACTGACCAACCCGGTCTTCCCCGCGTTCGCGCAGGCCATCGAATCGATCCTCGCCCAGCGCGGATATACCCCGCTCCTGTGCACCCAGGCCCCCGGGGGCACCACCGAGGACGAGTACGTCAGCACGCTCGTGGACCACTCCGTCGACGGGATCGTCTTCGTCTCCGGCCTGCACGCCGACACCCGCGCGGACCACACCCGCTACGGGATGCTGCGGAGCCAGGGCGTGCCGATCGTCCTCGTGAACGGCTACGCGCCGGGGATCGACGCGCCCTTCGTCTCCCCCGACGACGCCGCGAGCGTCGACGTCGCGGTGCAGCACCTGGTCACGCTCGGCCACCGCCGCATCGGCCTCGCGATCGGCCCGGAGCGATACGTCCCGTCCCGCCGCAAGCTCGACGCCTTCGTCGCGGCCCTGGTGCGGTGCGGGCTCGCCGACGACGAGGCCGCCGCGCGCGAGCAGGTGCGCTCGAGCCTGTACACGCTCGAGGGCGGGCAGGCCGCGGCCGCCGAGCTCCTCGAGACCGGGCACACGGCGATCGTCTGCGCGTCGGACCTCATGGCGCTCGGCGCCGTGCGCGCGGCGCGGTCGCGGGGCCTGCGGGTGCCTGACGACGTGTCGATCGTGGGCTACGACGACGCGCCGCTGATCGCCTTCACGGACCCACCGCTGACCACGGTGCGCCAGCCGGTCGAGGCGATGGCCCGCGCCACCGTGAGCGCGCTGCTCACCGAGATCCAGGGCGAGCGCGCCCCGCGCACCGAGCTGCTCTTCGCCCCGGAGCTCGTCGTCCGCGGCTCGACGGGGGCCGTCCCGCGGGACTGATCCGCGTCCGGCGATCAGGTTTTTCTGTAACCGTTGCAGCAAGGCTTACACTCGATGGCCGTACCCACGTGGCACTCCTGCGCCTCGTGCCGACCGACCAGGGCCCGGACACGGTGTCCCCAGCAAGGTGAGGAAGCCAGCGATGACGTCCACCCAGCCGTACACCCCCGCCACGACCGCAGAGGGGGCGCCTGCAGGCGCCGATCCGCTGCGTGCGGGCGCCGTCGTGCACGCCGGGAGCGAC
Organism: Isoptericola sp. Y541; assembly: GCF_059445465.1. Classification (NCBI taxonomy): domain Bacteria; kingdom Bacillati; phylum Actinomycetota; class Actinomycetes; order Micrococcales; family Promicromonosporaceae; genus Isoptericola; species Isoptericola sp. Y541. The sequence continues at coordinate 22,955 of NZ_JCAIUJ010000004.1, forward strand.
ACCGCCCGGCAGTGGTGGCGGGACGCCGTGATCTACCAGGTCTACCCGCGCTCTTTCGCCGACGGCAACGGCGACGGGATCGGCGACATCCCGGGCATCACGTCGAGGCTCGACCACCTCCGGACGCTCGGCGTCGACGCGGTGTGGCTCTCGCCCTTCTACCGCTCGCCGCAGAAGGACGCCGGCTACGACGTGGCCGACTACCGCGACGTCGACCCGCTGTTCGGCACCCTGGCCGACTTCGACGACATGCTCGCCGGCGCCCACGCGCGCGGCATGCGCGTCATCGTCGACCTCGTGCCCAACCACACGTCGGACCAACATGCGTGGTTCCAGGAGGCGCTCGCCGCCGCCCCCGGCTCGCCCGAGCGCGCCCGGTACGTCTTCCGCGACGGCCGCGGCCCCGCCGGCGACGAGGCGCCGAACAACTGGCAGTCCATCTTCGGCGGCCCGGCCTGGACGCGACTCACCGCGCCCGACGGCACCCCCGGCCAGTGGTACCTGCACCTCTTCGACTCCACCCAGCCCGACCTCGACTGGGAGAACCCCGAGGTGCGCGCCGAGTTCGAGCAGGTGCTGCGCTTCTGGCTCGACCGGGGCGTCGACGGGTTCCGCGTCGACGTCGCGCACGGGCTGATCAAGGCCGAGGGCCTGCCCGACTGGGACGGCCACGTCGAGATGGTCACGGGCAGCAGCGACGAGCAGGCGGACGGCGTGCCCGGTGATGTCGAGCCCGGTGATGTCGAGCCCGGTGATGTCGAGCCCGGTGCGCCCGAGGACGGCTCCACCGGCGCGGGCAACCAGGGCCCGATGTTCGACCAGGACGGCGTGCACGAGGTGTACCGCGCCTGGCACCGCGTGCTCGCGGAGTACGACGGCGACCGGGCCCTGGTCGCCGAGGCGTGGGTGGAGCCGCTGTCCCGGCTGGCGCGCTACGTGCGCCCCGACGAGATGCACCAGGCGTTCAACTTCTCGTTCCTCACCACGGGCTGGGACGCCCCCGCCCTGCGCACCGTCATCGCAGCGTCGTACCGGGCGAACGACGTGGTCGGCGCCCCGACCACCTGGGTGCTGTCTAACCACGACGTGGTGCGGCACGCCTCGCGGCTGGGCTCGGCGGACCCGTCGGTGCGGCCGAACGGCGTCTTCGCCACCGACCCGCAGCCCGACGAGGAGCTGGGCCTGCGCCGCGCTCGCGCCGCGAGCCTGCTGATGCTCGGGATGCCCGGGTCCGCGTACCTGTACCAGGGCGAGGAGCTCGGGCTGCCGGAGCACACGGCGCTGTCCGCCGACGTGCGACAGGATCCGGCGTTCTTCCGGACCGGGGGCGCCGAGGCGGGTCGCGACGGCTGCCGCGTGCCGCTGCCGTGGTCGGCCGGCGAGCCCGGCTTCGGCTTCGGGCCCGCGGGCGAGCCCTGGCTGCCGCAGCCCGACTCGTTCGCGCGCTACGCCGCGGACGTGCAGTACGGCGTCGCGGGGTCGACGTTCGAGACGTACCGCGCCGCGCTCGCGCTTCGCCGGGCCGAGGGCCTGGGCCACGGCGGGCTCGCCTGGATCGAGTCGTTCGCCGCCTCCGACGACGTCATCGCGCTGCGCAACCAGGACGTCGTCGTGCTGGCGAACCTGGGCACGCGGCCCGTCGTGCTGCCGCGGCGCGCCGAGGTGCTGCTCGCGTCCGGCCCGACCTTCAGCGACCGGTCGTCCGACCCGCAGGTGCGCGTCCCCGCGGACACGACGGTCTGGCTCCGCGCCTGACGACACCCTTCGCTGGTTGAGCCCGTCGAAACCGTTCGTTGGTTGAGCCCGTCGAAACCGTTCGTTGGTTGAGCCCGTCGAAACCGTTCGTTGGTTGAGCCTGTCGAAACCGTTCGTTGGTTGAGCCTGTCGAAACCGTTCGTTGGTTGAGCCTGTCGAAACCGTTCGTTGGTTGAGCTTGTCGAGACCCGGAACGTGGTTTCGACAAGCTCAACCAGCGATGTGGTGGTCAGCCGCCGCTGACGCTCAGCTCGGCCTCGCGCAGCTTCGCCTCGAACTCCGCATTGAGGTCGCGTGAGTCCAGCCACCCGTAGGGCAGGTGCGGCTGCTTGGGCGACCCGGCCCGGCCGCGCGGGCCCTCGGCGTCCTCGCCCGGGTAGCCCAGCGTCAGGTCGAGGGAGTCCAGGTGCTCGCGCAGCTCGGCGAGCGTCGAGACCATCGCCAGCGCGCGCCGCGAGTCTCCCCCGGCCGCATAGCCCTTGAGGTACCAGGCCATGTGCTTGCGCAGGTCGCGCATGCCCTTGCCCTCGTCGCCGTCGTAGTAGTCGATCATCAGCTGGCCGTGGCGGTAGATCATGTCGGTGACCTCGCGCAGCCCGGGGCGCACGCGCGCGTCGGAGCCGTGGAACGCGGCGGCGAGGTCGGCGAACAGCCACGGCCGACCCTGGCACCCGCGTCCGACGACGACGCCGTCCACCCCGGTCTCGCGGACCATGCGGAGCGCGTCCTCGGCCGACCAGATGTCGCCGTTGCCGAGCACCGGCACGCTGCGCACCTCCTCCTTGAGCCGCGCGATCGCGGTCCAGTCGGCGGTTCCCGAGTAGTAGTCGGCGGCGGTGCGCGCGTGCAGCGCGACGGCGGCCACGCCGAGGGACTCCGCGATGCGGCCCGCCTCGAGGTAGGTGAGGTGGTCGTCGTCGATGCCCTTGCGCATCTTGACGGTCACGGGCACGCCGTGCGGCTCGGCGGCCTCAACCGCGGCGCGCACGATGTCGGTGAAGAGCTGGCGCTTCCACGGCAGGGCCGAGCCGCCGCCCTTGCGCGTGACCTTGGGCACCGGGCAGCCGAAGTTGAGGTCGACGTGGTCGGCGCGGTCCTCCCCCGCGATGATCGACACCGCGGCGCCGACCGTGGCCGGGTCGACGCCGTACACCTGCGCGGACCGCGGGGTCTCGTCGTCGCCGAACGTCACGATGCGCAGCGACTCGACGTTGCGCTCCACGAGCGCGCGGCTCGTGACCATCTCGGCGACGTAGAGCCCGGGGTCGAAGCCCTGCGACGCGCCGGCCTCGCGGCACAGCGTGCGGAAGGCGCGGTTGGTGACGCCCGCCATCGGCGCCAGCACCACCGGGGTGTCCACGGTGATCGGCCCGATCTGCAGCGGCGGGAGCACGCGCGCAGCGGCATCGTCGCGAGGGCCGGGAGCGCCAGGCGCCGACGTGCTGACGGAATCGAGGGTGGAAGTCACGTCCCCCATTGTCGCAAACGTCGGGGACCGCTACAGCCAGCCGTTCTCCTGCGCGATGCGCACCGCCTCGGCGCGGGTCCGGGCGCCCGTCTTGCCGATCGCCGCCGACAGGTAGTTGCGCACCGTGCCCTCGGACAGGAACGCCTCGGCCGCGACCTGCGCGACCGTGCCGCCGGCCGCGGCGAGGGCCAGCACGTGCCGTTCGCGCTCGGTCAGCGGGCTCGCGCCCACGGTGAGCGACGCCACTGCCAGGTCGGGGTCGACGGCGCGCAGCCCGGCGTGCACGCGGCGCACTGCGTCGGCGAGCTGCTCGGCGGGGGTGTCCTTGACCACGAAGCCGCTCGCCCCGGCGTCCAGGGCCCGGCGCAGATAGCCCGGGCGCCCGAAGGTCGTGACGACCAGGGTGCGGCAGGAGGGCAGCGCCTCGCGCAGCGCCGCCGCGGCGGCGATGCCGTCCATGCCGGGCATCTCCACGTCGAGAAGGGCGACGTCGGCCGCGGACGCCCGGGCGGCGTCGAGCACCGCGTCCCCGCGGCCCACCTGGGCCACGACCTCCAGGTCGGGCTCGAGGTCGAGCAACGCGGCGAGCGCGCCGCGCACGAGGGCCTGGTCGTCGGCCAGCAGCAGTCGGATCACGCGTCGATCCTGGCACTCGCCGCGGGCCGGTCGGCATCCGGCCGCACGGTGACCGCGAGCCGGAAGCCCCCGAGCGGGCTCGGCCCGGTCTCCAGCACCGCGCCGGCGGCGCGGGCGCGGGCCGTCAGCCCGGTGAGCCCGTTGCCCCCGCTGCGCTCGCCGGGGTCCGCGCCGGACCCGTCGTCGTCCACGACGAGGCCGTCGGCCTCCACCGTCACCGCCACGCGCGAGGCGCCCGAGTGCCGCAGCACGTTGGTGGTGCCCTCGCGCAGCACCCAGGCGAACAGCTCGCGCCGGTCGGCCCGGACGACGTCCACGGCGCCCGGCAGGTCGGCCGCCATCCCCGCGGCGTCCAGCGCGGAGCGGGCGGCCGCCAGCTCGCCGGCCAGCGTCACCTGCCTGGACCCGGCCACCATGCCCCGCACGTCCGCGAGCGCCCCGCGGGCGAGGTCCTGGATGTCGCTGACCTCGGTGACCGCCCGTGCCCCCGGCGACCCCTCCGGCAGCGGGGCGGCGTCCGCCCGCAGCAGCTTGGCGGCCAGCTCCGCCTTGACGGAGATCACCGTGAGTGAGTGCCCGAGCACGTCGTGCATGTCGCGGGCGATGCGTTCGCGCTCCCGGGCAACGGCGAGGTCGGCGACCTCCTGCTGCGCCTCGCGCAGCCGCCGGTTGCGTTCGATGACCTGCGTGAACCCGTACACAGCGGCGCTGGCGAGCAGGGCGCCGACGACGTTGCCGTCCTCGGTCTGCCAGCCGGGCACGAGGCGCGGCAGCACGACCATCACGACGATGCTGCCCCCGACGAGCACCAGCGCGGCCCGCCCGCTCAGGAGGTAGATGCCCGTGACGCACACGAAGACGAGCCCCACGAGCCCGTGCTGGTGCGCGGCCAGGCAGGACAGCGCCACGCACGCGCACTGCGCGGTCAGGAGGAGCGCCGCAGTGCGCGGGCGCAACGCGGGGCGCCGCCGGAACCCCAGGAACGTCATGGCGAAGATCCCTGCGACCCCGAGCACGCCCAGGACACCGACCACGCGCAGCGTCGCGGTGGGCGCGTCGAGGGACGCCTGGAACGGCTCGACGAGGAAGACCACCCAGATGATCGCGAGGACCGGGCCGACGCGCGGGATCCCGCCGAGCGGGTCGGGGGACGTGGAGTTCACGTCCCCCACCGTGCCATGTGATCCGACGGGTGCCGGTACACCGACGCTCACGCCCGCGCCGTGTCCTTGCGGAACCGCCATGCCGCGCCGACCGAGAAGACGGCGGCCCACGCCACCACGTTCACCACGGCCGCGACGCCGAGGTCGCCGCCCAGGGGTGCGTGCACCAGCTCGGCCAGGCCGTACGTCGGGAAGAACTGCGCCACGCCTGCCCACCAGCCGTCGCCGAGGGGCATGAACAGCCCGCCGCCGAACGACAGGAGCGCGAGCACCGGCCCGAGGATCTGCATGACATTCTCGGCGGGCAGCAGGTAGCCCACGAACAGCCCGAACGCGGCGAAGACGAGGGAGCCCGCCCAGGCGAGCACCGCGCACAGGATCCAGGCGCTGGCCGGCATCTGCGCCCCGGCCACGGCGGCCACCATCAGCGTGACCGCCACCGAGACGGCGCCCAGCGCCATCGCGGCCGCGAGCTTCACGCCCACGTAGACGGCGGGCCGCAGCGGCGTCAGCCGCAGCTGCCGGGTCCAGCCCTGGCCGCGCTCCACCGACACGCTCGCCCCGCCGCCGGTCGCGGTGACCATCCCCCCGTAGAGCGCCATCGAGACGGCGATCCACGCGGTGACGTTGCCGTTGCCCGCGCTCTGGTTCGCGTAGTCGCCCTGCAGCCCGAAGATGAGGAAGAAGACGGGCGGCATCACCATCGAGAAGATGAGGGAGCGCCGGTTGCGCAGCGAGCGGCGCAGCTCGACCCCGAGGTAGATGCGCACCGCCGTCGCGGGCCGGATGCGGGGCCTGGGGCCCGCCGTGCGGGAGGGGGTGGGCGTCGTGGTCAGGGTGCTCATCGGAGAGCTCCGTCCGTGGTCGTCGGTGCGGCGGTGGTGAGGGCGACGAAGGCGTCCTCGAGGTTGTCGGAGGCGACCTCGAGGTCGCTCGCGGCGGTCTGCGTGAGCAGATAGCGGGCGACGAGGTCGGAGTCGGCCGTCCGTACGACGAGCCGCGAGCCCCGGTGGTCGATGGCGTCCACGGCCGGCATGTCGCGCAGGCGGGCCGCGACGTCGGCGCGCTCGTCGTCGTCGAGGCGCGCGCTGACGGTGCGCCCGGACGCGAGGCTCTTCACCTCGGCCGTGGAGCCGTCCGCGACGACGCGGCCCTGGCTGACCAGCACGACGCGGTCCGCGTACGCGTCGGCCTCCTCCAGGTAGTGGGTGGCGAAGACGACCGTGCGGCCGGCGGCGGCGTCCGCGCGGATGGCCGCCCAGAACTCGCGGCGGCCCTCGACGTCCATGCCCGTGGTGGGCTCGTCGAGCAGGAGCAGGTCGGGCTCGGAGACCAGCGCCATCGCGAACCGGAGCCGCTGCTGCTGGCCGCCGGAGCACTTGCCGACCATGCGGTCGGCGAGCTCGGCGATGCCCGCGCGCTCGAGGTAGGGCGCCGGGGAGCCGGTCTTGCCGAAGAGCGCCGCGGTGAGGGAGACGGTCTCGGCGACCGTGATGTCGCGCAGCAGCCCACCCGTCTGCCATGACGGCCGCGACCCGACCGGCGGCGATCGCGGCGGCGGGGTCGGTACCGAACACCTGCGCGCTCCCGGACGTCGGAGTGCTCAGGCCGAGCACCATGTCGATGGTGCTGGTCTTGCCGGCGCCGTTGGGGCCGAGGAAGGCGACCACCTCGCCGGGCGCGATCTCCAGGTCGATGCCGTCGACCGCGCGCACGGGGCCGGACGGCGAAGGGAACTCCTTGCGCAGCCCGCGCAGGCTCAGCGCGGGGGTGGGTGTGGTTGTCGAGGTCATGTCTCGATCCTGGCGGTCCAGGCCGCTGACCAGCAGGGCCGCCTGTCACGACCCTCGCATGACATCTGTCATGGCCACGTCGGTCGAGCCTGCGCCGTCCTGAGCCTGTCGAAGGGTCGAGACCAAGCCCGAGGGCCTCGACAGGCTCGACCGGCGACAACGCTCAGCCGAAGCTGACCCCCTGTGCGAGAGGCAGCTCGGTCGAGTAGTTCACCGTGTTGGTGGCGCGCCGCATGTACTGCTTCCACGCGTCGGAGCCGGACTCGCGACCACCGCCGGTGGACTTCTCGCCGCCGAACGCGCCGCCGATCTCGGCGCCCGAGGTGCCGATGTTGACGTTGACGATGCCGCAGTCGGACCCGACCTCCGACAGGAACGTCTCGGCCTCGCGCACGTCGAGCGTGAAGATGGCGCTGCTCAGGCCCTGCGGGACGTCGTTGTGCAGGGCGATCGCCTCGTCCAGCGTCTCGTAGGTGAGGACGTAGAGGATCGGGGCGAACGTCTCGCGCCGCACCACGTCGGTCTGGCCCGGCATCCGCACCAGCGCCGGCGACACGTACGCGGCGCCGGGCGCGCCGTCGACCTCGACCGCCTCTCCCCCGACGACGACGGTGCCGCCGTCCGCGCGTGCCTCGTCCAGCGCGGCGCGCATGCGCTCGCTCGCGGCGGCGTCGGTCAGCGGGCCGACGAGCGTGCCGCCGGCACGCGGGTCGCCGATCGGCAGCCCCGCGTAGGCCCGCTCAAGGCGGGCCACCACGTCGTCGACGATGGACGAGTGCACGATCAGCCGGCGCATGGACGTGCACCGCTGCCCGGCCGTGCCGACGGCCGCGAACACGATGCCGCGCACGGCGAGGTCCAGGTCCGCCGACGGCGCGACGATCGCGGCGTTGTTGCCGCCGAGCTCCAGCAGGTACCGCCCGCCCCGCGCGGCGACGGCCGGTGCCACCTGCTGCCCCATGCGCTCGGACCCGGTGGCCGAGAGCAGCGCCACGCGGCGGTCCGCGACGAGCGCCTCCCCCGCCTCGCGCCCGCCCACGACGACGGTGCTCACCGTCTCCGGGAAACCCGCCTCCATCAGCGCGCGGCGCAGCAGCGCGTTCGAGGCGAGCGCGCTCAGCGGCGTCTTCTCGCTCGGCTTCCACACCACGGTGTCCCCGCACACCAGGGCCACGGCCGTGTTCCAGGACCACACCGCGACGGGGAAGTTGAACGCGCTCACCACGCCGACCACGCCGATCGGGTGCCACTGCTCCATGAGCCGGTGGCCGGGCCGCTCGGACGGCATCGTGCGCCCGCCCAGGGACCGGGACAGCCCGACGGCGTAGTCGCAGACGTCGATCATCTCCTGCACCTCACCGAGCGCCTCGGAGGTGATCTTCCCGGCCTCGATCGTCACCAGCTCGGCCAGGTCCGCCTTGTGCTCGGTGAGCAGCTCGCCGAGGCGTCGCACGACGGCGCCGCGGACGGGCCCGGGGACGGACTTCCAGGTGCGGAACGCGGCGGCGGCCGCGGTGATCGCCGCGTCGACGTCGGCCGCGTCCGCCTCCGGCAGGGTGAGCAGCGCCTCCCCCGACAGCGGCGAGACGACATCGATGGTTGAGCTTGCGCCGTCCTGAGCCTGTCGAAGGGTCGAAACCCCGCTGGTCGAGCCTGTCGAGACCCGGGTTTCGACGGGCTCAACCAGCGAGATGGTTTCGACGGGCTCAACCAGCGAGATGGTTTCGGCAAGCTCAACCGGCGAGATCCGTCGCAGCGCGGCGAAGGCCGCGTCGCGCAGGTCGGTGGTGAGCGGGGTGGTGGTCTGGGTGGTCATGCCTGGGCTCCCTGGTCGGTCGAGGATCGCTCGAGGTGGTGGGGGTCGACGCCGAGGCGGCTCGCCGCGCGGTCGCGCGACGCCTCCACCTGGGCGGCGTACAGGTCGAAGGGGTCGAACAGCTCGCGCCCGACGGCGCCGGACATCCAGTCCGCGTCGCGCTCCGCGCCCGCCTGCGTGGCGTCCTTGGAGCCCTCCTCGGTGAGGTTGGACTGGAAGATGCCCGCCGCGGAGCGGGGCAGGAAGTCCTCGTAGACGATCGGCTCGCGGCGCACGGTAGGGGTCCGGCCGGACGTGGTCTCGACAGGCTCGACCGACGGGTCGACGTCGTAGGTGAAGTAGCCCAGCCCCTGCTCGACAAGGCCCGCCTCCGTGGCGGGGAACGTCTCGCGCCAGACCTCCGGAGTTGTGCCCGCCGCGATGGCGGCGTCGTAACGCGCCCGGCCCTGGGGGGTGAGCGCGATGCCGCGCGCCTCGACCTCGCCGAAGCGCACGCGCAACGCGTCCTGCACCACCTGGCCGTCCGGGGTGCGGAACGTGCGGGGCTCGGCGAGGGCCCGGAACGACGTCTGCCGCAGCAGCACGTCCGGCCCCTCCCACCGCGGCGGGCCCTGGATGGCGTCGATCATCGTGATGCCGCGCGCCTCCATCCGGGCGTACAGGTCGTCGATGTCGAGCACGCGCGGCGTGAGGTGGTTGATGTGCGTGGACGCGACGCCGCCGATGTCGGCCGCCACGGCCGAGACGGCCTCCAGCTCGCGGTACCACGCCTGGTCGACGGGCTCGTGCGACAGCTCGAACGCCTCGGTGGCCAGTCGCAGGAACGTCGCGGCGTCGTCGTCGGCCAGGCCTCCGTCCGCCTCCGCGCGGTCCGCGAGCGCCAGCAGCTCGGGCCCGAAGAGGGACCTCCTCTGGAGGAAGGTCTCGAGTCGCGCCTGCAGGTCCGCGCTGAAGAACCGCCGGTCCCCGGGCACGAGCATCGACGTGAAGACGCGGAACGGGTTGCGGGCCAGCTCGGCGCGGTCCACGGGCCGGAATGCCGTGGAGATCACCGGCACGGACGACGTCGACGCGTCGCGCAGGTCGTAGAAGCCCACGGGGTGCATCCCCATCGCGCCGAAGATCCGGGCCACCTGCTGGATCTCCGCGGGCGTGCCCACCCGGATGGCGCCGTGCCGCTCCGCCGTGACGCGGTCGATCGAGCCCAGCCGCTCGGCGTCGGCGCCGCGGGCGCGCACGACGTCGGCGTTGACCTCGTGGGACACCTCGAGCAGCGTCGTGTACGCAGGCACCTCCCGGCCGTACATGTCGGACAGCGAGCGCGCGAACGCCGCCCGCAGCCGCCACGGTTCGTGGAATGAATCGAATGCGTCACTCACGGTCTTTCCTTCCTCAGATGATGTTGGCCTCAGATGATGTTGGCCTCGGTGCGCGCCCGCCGTGCCCCGAACCGGCCGGCGTCGAACGCCGACACGTCCACGCCCCGCGCGGCGGGCGTGCCGGCGTGGCCCAGGTAGAGGTCGGCGACGGCCTCGCCCACAGCGGGCGCCTGCAGGAACCCGTGGCCTGAGAACCCGCAGGCGTACAGCACGCGGGCGTCTCCCGCGCCGCCGCCGGGGGCTTCGCCGATCAGGGCGTCGTGGTCCGGGGTCATCTCGTACAGCCCGGCCCAGCCGCCCATGAACGGGGCCTCGGCGAGCGCGGGGGTGGCCTGCGCCACGAGGGACCGCAGGTACGGCTCCCAGCCGGGGTCGTACGCGGTGTCGAACCCGACCGGCGTACCCGGCTCGGACGCGCCGAGCAGCAGCGTGCCGCGCGCGTCCGCGTTGTGCAGGTAGTACGTGGTACCGAAGTCGATGGTGAACGGGATCGTGGGCGGCACCCGCTCCAGCGGCGCGGTGAGCGCGATCTGCCGCCGCACCGGGTCCACCGGCAGGTCCACGCCCGCCATCGCGCCGACGGCGCGCGACCAGGCGCCGGCGCACACCACGAGCGTGGGAGTCGTGACCCGGCCTCGGGAGGTGACGACGGTCAGTCGCCTGTCGGGCTCGTGCGCAGCGCGAGATTCGACGGCGGTCACGGCGGCGCGGGTGACGACCGTGGCGCCCCGCCGGCGCGCGCCGTCGACGTACCCGGCCACCACGGCGGCCGGGTGCGCCCACCCGTCCCGCGGCGCGTACGCGGCCCCCGCGTACGCCGTCGCCGACAGGTACGGGTTGAGACGACGCGCTTCGCGGACGGTCAGCAGCCGGCTGCCGACGCCGTGCGCGTTCTGCATCGCGACCGACCGGCCGAACAGCTCGACGTCGTCGTCCGTCGGGAGCGCGAAGAGGTAGCCGGCCTGCCGGAGCCCGATGTCGGCGCCCGGCCGACGCCGGAAGTCCTCGTACAGCTCGAGGCTGCGGCGCCCGAGGTCCACGTTGGCCGGGTCCGAGAACTGCGCGCGCACGCCCCCGATGGGCTTGCCCGAGCTCCCCCGGCCCAGCTCACCCGACTCCACGAGGAGCACGTCGGCGCCGGACTCGGCCAGATGGAACGCGACCGACGCCCCCATGACCCCGCCCCCGACCACCACGACGTCCGCCGACCCCGGCAAAGACCCCGGCAATGGCTCCGCGCGTCCCGGCACCCGACCTCCCTCGCTCGGCTGACCTTGCTGATCCCGGACGGCCGCCCCGCCGCCCGCTCTCATCGTGCCGAGCGTGAGCGTCCAGGACCATCGAAGATTGGTCCCATCGATCATGCAGAGGTTCTATACGGTCAGGCGGGCGGGCGGCGTCGCAGCCGGCACGCCCGCGGTGGAGAGTCGAAGGGAAGGATTGAGGTACCGAGATGGAGACGTCCTCGCGCGACCTGCCGTGGCCCGCGCTGCGCGCGCTGCAGGCCCTGGCCGAGCACGGCACGATGACGGCGGCCGCGGCCGCCCTGGGCTACACGACCGGGGCGGTGTCCCAGCAGCTCGCCCTCCTGGCGCGCCACCTCGGCACCGAGGTGGTGCGCCCGCACGGCCGCGGGGTGGCCCTCACCGAGGCCGGCGCGGTGCTCGCCGCGCGGGCGGAGGAGCTGCTGGTCGCCCAGCGCGACGCTGTCGACGCCGCGCGCGCGGCCACCCGCGACGCGGTCGGCACCGTGCGCGTGGGAGCGTTCGCCACCGTCGCGGCGAGCATGCTGCCCCGCCTGGTCACGGCCCTGGCCGCCGCACACCCCCGGGTGAGCCTCGAGGGGTACGAGCTGACGGTCGACGACGTCGCCGCCGCGGTGCGCCGCGGGGACGTCGACCTCGGCCTCGGCCTCGACTACCCCGGCGCCCCGATCCCGCGCGTGCCGGGCACCACCCTGCGCCCGCTGCGCACGGAGCGGTTCGCCGTCGTCTCCGCGCCGACGTCGGACCTGGCCGACCGGCTCGGTCTCGCCGACCTCGCCGACGTGCCGTGGATCCTGCCGCCCATGCCCACCCACTACGGGGCCGCGGTCCGCCGCGCGTGCCGCTCCGCCGGGTTCGAGCCGCGCGCGGCACACGAGGTCAACGACACGTCCACCACCCTCGCGCTGGTCGCCCAGGGGCTGGGCGTGGCGCTCGCCACCCCGATGATGCGCACCCTGCGCCCGGCGGGCGACCTGCACCCGAGCACGCTGCGCGACCTCGTCGAGCGCGAGATCGTGCTGCTCGAGCCGAGCGCCGTGCCGCGCCGCCCGGCCGTCGACGCGCTCATCGCGGTGGTCGAGGCCGTGGTGCACGGCAGGCTCACGGGAGACGACGGCGTGCCGCGCCCGGTGTGGTGACCCGTGTGGTGACACGTGTGGTGACCGCCGTCGCTCCCGCGGAGACCTGCGTCCGAAGATCTGCGTCAGAACGCGGCGAGGTGCTCCGCGAGGTATCCGGTGACCTTGTCGAGGGCGACCCGCTCCTGCGCCATCGTGTCGCGGTGGCGGATGGTGACGGCGTCGTCGTCGAGCGTGTCGAAGTCGACCGTGACGCAGAACGGCGTGCCGATCTCGTCCTGACGGCGGTAGCGACGGCCGATCGCGCCGGCGTCGTCGAAGTCGACGTTCCACGACAGGCGGAGCTCCGCCGCGAGGTCCCGCGCCTTGGGCGACAGGGCCTCGTTGCGGCTCAGCGGCAGGACGGCGGCCTTGACGGGCGCGAGGCGCGGGTCGAGGCGCAGGACCGTGCGCTTGTCGACGCCGCCCTTCGTGTTGGGCGCCTCGTCCTCGGCGTACGCCTCGACGAGGAACGCCATGAGCGAGCGGGTCAGGCCCGCGGCCGGCTCGATGACGTACGGGAGCCAGCGCTCGTTCGTGGCCTGGTCGAAGAACGACAGGTCCTTGCCCGAGTGCTCCGAGTGCGTCTTGAGGTCGAAGTCCGTGCGGTTCGCGACGCCCTCGAGCTCGCCCCACTCGCTGCCGGTGAAGCCGAAGCGGTACTCGATGTCCACCGTGCGGGTGGAGTAGTGCGAGAGCTTGTCCGCCGGGTGCTCGTACAAGCGCAGGTTGTCCGCGTCGATGCCGAGGTCCGTGTACCAGGCCATGCGGGTGTCGATCCAGTACTGGTGCCACTCGGCGTCGGTACCGGGCTGGACGAAGAACTCCATCTCCATCTGCTCGAACTCGCGGGTGCGGAAGATGAAGTTGCCCGGCGTGATCTCGTTGCGGAACGACTTACCGATCTGCGCGATGCCGAAGGGCGGCTTCTTGCGCGCGGCGGTCGCCACGTTGGAGAAGTTCACGAAGATGCCCTGCGCCGTCTCCGGCCGCAGGTAGTGCAGGCCGGACTCGTCCTCGACCGGGCCGAGGTACGTCTTGAGCATCATGTTGAAGTCGCGCGGCTCCGTCCACTGGCCGCGGGTGCCGCAGTGGGGGCAGGCGATCTCGGCGAGGCCACCCTCAGGGGCGCGGCCCTTCTTCTCCTCGAACTCCTCGATCATGTGGTCCTCGCGGAACCGCTTGTGACAGCTGAGGCACTCCGTCAGCGGGTCGTTGAACGCGCCGAGGTGGCCCGACGCCTTCCACACGGGTGTCGGCAGGATGACGGCGGAGTCGAGGCCCACGACGTCGTCGCGTCGCGTCATCGCGCGCCACCACTGCTGCTTGATGTTCTCCTTGAGCTCCACGCCGAGGGGCCCGTAGTCCCACGCGGAGCGCGTACCGCCGTAGATCTCGCCGGACTGGAACACGAAGCCTCGCCGCTTGGCGAGGGAGACGACGGCGTCGAGCTTGGCGCTGGGGGACGGTGCTGCCACGGGATCACTCCTGGGTGTCGGGCCGCCACGTGGCTCGTGGGGCCGGGTGGGAACGGCGCAGCCGGGCGGCACGTCGGGACCCGACGAGGACCGGCTGCGGTGGCCCCAGCCTACCGGGCGGCACCTCAGGGTCGAGGTGACGATTCGGGAGCCGTTCGATCGTCACAGGGGTACACGATCGACGACCTTGAGAGATGAGGAGAGGGACCATGCGCTACGCACTGCTGCTGCACAACCCCGAGCCCGGCCCGGGCGAGATCCCGGCCGAGGGCATCGCGGAGATGGAACGGCTGTTCGGCGAGTACGCCGACGCGCTCGTGAGCGCGGGCGTGCTCGTCGCGGCCGAGATCCTGCAGTTCTCGCACGCGACCACCACCGTCACGCGCCGCACGGGGGCCACCCAGATCCAGGACGGCCCGTTCGCCGAGACCAAGGAGGCGCTGGCGGGCGTCTTCGTCATCGACGTCCCGGACGCCGACGCCGCCATCGCCTGGGCGGAGAAGTGCCCCGGCGCCTCCTACGGCTCTGTCGAGGTCCGGCCGGTCGCCACGTCCGTCGTCGACGGCGCGTGGACCGCACCCGGCCCGGCGGAGTAGGCCACCGGTCGAGCCGACACCGCCGGTCGATCCTGCCGAGACCCGACGTGAACGACGACACACCTGACGCCGCGTACGACGCGGCGGCCGCAGCCGCACGAGACGGCTACGGCCGCCTCGTCGCGCTGCTGGCCGCCGGCGACGGCGACCTGCAGTCCGCCGAGGACGCCCTGGGCGACGCCCTCGAGCGCGCCCTGCGCACCTGGCCGGCGTCGGGGGTGCCGGACAACCCCGCCGGGTGGCTGCTCGCGGTGGCCCGGAACCGGCTGCGCGACCGGCACCGCTCGGCCGAGGTGCGGCGGACCACGTCGCTGGAGCCGGAGCGGCACGCGCCCGCCCGGCTCGAGGACGTCGACCCCGATTCGGTCGGCGACCGGCGCCTCGAGCTGCTGCTCGCCTGCGCGCACCCCGCCGTCGCGCCCCCGGCGCGCACGCCGCTGATGCTCACCACGGTGCTGGGGTTCACCGCCGCGCAGATCGCGCCCGCGTTCTCGGTGCCCACCGCCACGATGGCCACCCGGCTGGTGCGGGCCAAGCGCCGCATCAAGGACGCCGGGATCCCGTTCGACCTGCCCGACCGCTCCGCCCTGCCCGGCCGCACGGCCGACGTGCTCGAGGCCGTCTACGGCGCGTACGTCGTCGAGTGGTCCACCGCCGCGCCCGAGCCGCGCGGGCTACCGCCCGAGGCGCTGCAGCTCGCGGAGATCCTCGCCCGCCTCGTCCCCCGCGACCCGGAGGCCCGCGGCCTGGCCGCGCTGGTGCTCCTGTCGTCGGCGCGCGCCCCCGCCCGCACCGACGACGACGGACGGTTCGTGCCGCTCGCCGAGCAGGACCCGGCCCGCTGGGACCGCACCCTCGTCTCCCGGGCGCACGAGCACCTGCGCGCCGCCCACGCGCAGGGCACGGTGGGCCGGTTCCAGCTCGAGGCCGCCATCCAGGCCGTGCACTGCGCCCGCCGCGTCGGCGCTCCACCCGACCAGGCCACCCAGGCCGCCCTGCGCCGGCTGCACGAGGCGCTGCAGCGGGTGGCTCCGTCGCTCGGCGGGGCGGTGGCGCTCGCGGCGGTGGTCGCCGAGGCCGACGGCCCCGTCGCCGGCCTCGCCCGCCTCGACGACCTCGACCACGGGGCCGCCGCGGCGGCCCGCTTCCAGCCCGCCTGGGCCACCCGCGCCGACCTGCTCGCCCGGCTCGGCCGCGCGGACGACGCCGTGGCCGCCTACGACCGGGCGATCGCCCTGACCCAGGACCCGGCCCCGCGCGAGTACCTGGAGTCCCGCCGCGACGCGGTCCGCACGAGCGGGTGAAGGTCGTCCCTCCGGACCAGGCAGCGTGGGCGGCGAATGCGGCGAGGAGGACGTCACGTCCGCGAGCCGCTGCGGGGCCTCCTGCGCGACGTAGTGGAGCCGCGTGCCGTTCACCGCTGCGGTGCCGTGCCGGACGCCCGCGACGGTGGCGTGGTCGGAGCTCATAGGCCTCCCGGCACGACGATAAGACAACCAGCCGCCCATGACTTCGCGCTGCGCGCCGTCGCGGAGGGGGCCGGGTCCGTCTCCGAGGTCGGGCGGCGCACGTCGGTCTCCAAACAGGCGGCGGCGAGGCTCGCGGGACCGGGACCCCTCCACCGATCGGTTGATGCGCGCATCCCCCGGACCCTCGTCAGGTGCAGCCGCGTAGTCGATCCGGCGCGCGGGGCCGGCCGGCGAGGCTGCAGGCATGGCAATCATCGAGGTAGAAGATCTCGTCAAGAGGTACGGCGACCACACCGTCGTGAACGGCGTCGGGTTCACGGTCGACGAGGGCGAGATCTTCGGCATCCTGGGCCCGAACGGGGCCGGCAAGACCACGACCGTCGAGTGCATCGAGGGGCTGCGCACCCCGGACGGCGGCACCATCCGCGTCTGCGGCCTCGACCCGCACGCGCACGACGGCGAGCTTCGGCAGCTGCTCGGCGCACAGCTGCAGGAGAGCGAGCTGCCCGACAAGCTCACGGTGGGCGAGGCCCTTGAGCTTTACAGCTCCTTCTACCGCGCACCGGCCGACTGGCGCGAGCTGGCCGAGATCCTGGGCCTCGCCGGCAAGCACCGCACGCAGTTCCGGCGGCTGTCGGGCGGCCAGAAGCAGCGGCTGTCGATCGCGCTCGCGCTGATCGGCAGCCCGAGGGTGGCCGTGCTCGACGAGCTCTCCACGGGCCTGGACCCCCAGGCCCGCCGTGACGTGTGGGACCTGATGGAGTGCATCCGGGACCGGGGCGTGACGATCCTGCTGGTCACGCACTTCATGGCGGAGGCCGAGCGCCTCTGCGACCGGGTCGCCGTGATCGACGCCGGACGCGTCATCGCCGTGGACACCCCCGCCGGGCTGGTCTCCGCGGTCGACGGCCGACAGCGGATCCGCTTCCGGCCCTCCGGACCGTTGGACGACGCCGTGCTCACCGTCCTGCCGGAGGTCACGGCCGTCGAGCGGGCCGCGAACCAGGTCGTCGTGACCGGCACGGGAGACCTGTTGCTCGCCGTGACCGGTGCGCTCGGCCGCACCGGGATCAGCGCGACGGAGCTGAGGGTCGAGCAGGCCACGCTCGACGACGCGTTCGTCGCGCTCACCGGCCACCCCGTCGAGTCCTGAGTCGAGACCTGAGGAGACCACGATGTCCGTCCTGTACCGGCTCACCGCCACCGAGACCAGACTGTTCTTCCGCGAACCGGCCGTCGTGTTCTTCACGATCGCGTTCGCCCCCGCCCTGCTCGTCGTCGTCGGCCTGATGCCCGGGATGCTCGACGGCAACGTCGGTGCCGAGCACCTCCGACCCATCGACCTGTTCCTGCCGATCGTCATCGCCATGGGCATCGCGCTCTTCGCGCTCACCGGACTTCCCCCGCTGTTCGCCTCCTACCGGGAGAAGGGCGTGCTGCGACGCATGCGGACCACCCCGGTCGAGCCGGGGCTCCTCATCGGGGCGCAGCTGGTGATGGCCACGATCCTGTCCGTGGTGACGACGCTGGCCATCCTCGCCATCGGCCGGCTGGCGTTCGGCGTACGCCTGCCTCCGCAGCTCCCGGCGTTCGTGATCAGCTACCTGCTGCTGGCGCTGGCGATGTTCGCCGTCGGCCTGCTCGTCGCGTCGATCGCGCCGAGCGCCCGGAGCGCCACCGCGGTCGGGACCCTGGCGTTCTTCCCGCTGGTGTTCTTCGCCGGCCTCTGGGTACCGCGCCGCGACATGTCCGACGTCCTGCGGACGATCAGCGACCTCACGCCGCTGGGCGCCGGCGTACAGTCGCTCCAGAACGCGGCCGCCGGGGCCTGGCCGGCACCGCTCCAGATCGCCGTCATGCTGGCCTGGGCGATCGTGGCCGGGGGGCTGGCCGCGCGATACTTCCGCTGGGAGTGAGTGATGAGCACCGAGCGTCCGCGGGGTGCGGAGGGCGCCCTGTTCGAGGGCGACGATCCCCTGGCCTTCAAGGTCTTCCCCTACTTCCTGCTGGCCGTCAGCGTCGTGGTCACCGTGGTCCAGCTGATCTCGGCACCGTCCGCACGCCTGCTGGTGGCGCTCGCGCTCTCGGTCGTGGCAGCACTGTGGCTTCTCTGGTTCTCCACGCTGCACCCGCAGTGGCAGGCCGGCCGCAGGCGGATGGGCCTGTACTACGCGGGGCTGATGGTGCTGACCGCCGCACTGGTGGCGCTCGCCCCCTGGTACGGCTTCTTCGCCTTCTTCGGCTACCCGCAGGCCTTCGCGGCGTTGCACGGGCGATGGCGGTACATCGGCGCCGTCGCGACCGGGATCATCCAGGCGGCGGCCTTCCTCGGCGGCGCGATCGGCATCGCGGCCGACGACCTCTGGTGGGAGTGGCTGGGCGTCAGCGTGGTCTCCGCGGTGATCTCCGTCGGGTTCTTCTTCTTCGCCGAGCAGCTCGTGCGACACACCGGTCAGCAGAAGCGAGCCCTGGCCGAGGTGCACGAGGCCAACGTGCGACTCGAGCGCGCGCTGGCCCAGAACGCCGACCTGCAGGCCCAGTTGCTGACCCAGGCGCGGGAGGCGGGGGTGCTGGACGAGCGCCAGCGGATGGCGAGGGAGATCCACGACACCCTCGCCCAGGGCCTGGCCGGCATCCTCACCCAGCTGCAGGCCGCCGACCAGAGGGTGGACGACGAGCGTTCGCTGCGCCGGCACCTCTCGACCGCGACCGAGCTGGCTCGCGAGAGTCTCGCCGAGGCGCGCCGCACCGTGCACGCGGTGGAGCCGACCGTGCTCGAGCGAGCCGCCCTCCCGGACGCGATCCGGGACCTGACCAGGCGGTGGTCCGACGATGCCCACATCGACGTCGCCCTCACGACGACCGGCGACCCCCGGCCGATGCACACCGACATCGAGGTCGCCCTGCTGCGCACCACGCAGGAGGCGCTCGCCAACGTGGCCAAGCACGCGCGAGCCCGTCGGGTCGGCCTGACCCTGTCGTACATGGACGACATCGTGACCCTCGACGTACGGGACGACGGCGTCGGCTTCGAGCCGGACGCCCCGCGCGCCGCCGGTTCGACGGTCGGCGGGTTCGGCCTGATCGGGATGCGGCAACGGGTGCAACGGCTCGCGGGACGGCTGGAGATCGAGTCGGAGCCCGGTGCCGGGACGGCGATCTCGGCGGCGGTGCCGGCGATCCCCGCGACGGCCGCCTCGTGATCTCGCTGCTGGTCGTCGACGACCACCCCGTCGTGCGTGACGGGCTCCGTGGCATGTTCAGCGCCGACCCCCGTTTCGAGGTCGTCGGCGAGGCCGCCGACGGTGCCCAGGCCGTCGCCGCCGGCGAACGGCTGCGCCCGGACGTGATCCTGATGGATCTGCGGATGCCCGGCGGCGACGGCGTCACGGCGATCAAAGAGCTCGCCGAGCGCGGCGTCACGGCCCGGATCCTGGTGCTGACCACCTACGACACCGACCGCGACGTGCTCCCCGCCATCGAGGCCGGCGCCACCGGCTACCTGCTGAAGGACGCCCCGCGCGAGGAGCTGTTCCGCGCGGTCCAGGCGGCGCACGAGGGGCAGGCCGTGCTCTCGCCGACGGTCGCCACCCGGCTCATGGGGCAGGTGCGCCGGCCGAGCCCGGGATCGCTGTCCCAGCGCGAGCTGGAGGTGCTGCAGCTGACGGCGCGCGGCGCGAACAACCGCGAGGCCGCCAGACAGCTGTTCATCAGCGAGGCGACCGTCAAGACGCACCTGCTGCACGTCTACGCGAAGCTCGGCGTGAACGACCGGGCCGCCGCCGTCGCCACCGCGTTCGCCCGCGGGTACCTGTCGTCCTGACGCCCGATACTCGCCCCGGCCCCGTTCACCGACCTGAGCCGAGTTGACAACCGTTCTCAATCTAATGAGAATCGTTCTCATGCTTCGCCGACGCGCGGCCCTCGCCGCCCTGCCCGCCCTCGCCCTGCCCGCGATCCTCGTCGGGTGTTCCAGCGGCGACGGCGGCTCCGACGGCACGCTCGAGGTGCTCGCGTCGTACTACCCGCTGCAGTACGTGGCCGAGCAGGTGGGCGGCGACCTGGTCTCCGTCTCGAACCTCACCCCGCCCGCCGCCGAGCCGCACGACCTCGAGCTCTCGCCGGCGCAGGTCCGCGAGATCGGCACGGCCGACCTGGTGGTGTACTCCTCCGGGTTCCAGGAGGCCGTCGACGAGGCGGTCGAGGCGCGCGCGCCGGAGCACGTCGTGGACACGAGCGACGTCGTGACGCTGGAGGAGCACCCGGGGACGCCGGGGGGCGCCTCGGAGGACGAGGACGGGCACGATCACGGCACCCTCGACCCGCACTTCTGGCTCGACCCCACGCTCATGATCCCCGTGGGGCACGCCGTCGCCGCCGCGCTCGGCGAGGCGGACCCGGAGCACGCCGCCGCATACACGGAGAACGCCCGCGAGCTCGAGCAGAAGCTGAAGGACCTCGACGCCGACTACTCAGCCGGCCTCGAGGAGTGCGCGTCGCGCACCCTCGTCACCTCGCACGAGGCGTTCGGCTACCTCGCGCAGCGGTACGGCCTGGAGCAGGTCGGCGTCGTCGGGCTCGACCCGGAGGCCGAGCCGTCCCCCGCGCGGCTGCGCGAGGTCGGTGCGATCGTCGACGAGAACGGCGTCGGCACGATCTTCACGGAGACCCTCACCAGCCCCAAGGTGGCCCAGACCCTCGCGACCGACCTCGGCGTGACCACCGCCGTCCTCGACCCGCTGGAGGGCCTGTCCGAGGACGCCGTCGAGGCGGGCGGCGACTATGTCTCCGTCATGCAGGACAACCTCGCCGCACTCACCGAAGGGCTGCAGTGCTCATGACCACGCTCACCACCGACTCCCAGGGCGGGGTCGCGGCACCGCCCGCGGAGGACGGCACTCCCGCGATCGAGGCCCGCGACGTGCACGTCCGCCTCGGCTCCAGCCCCGTGCTGCGCGGCGTGGACCTCACCGTGCGGCAGGGCGAGGTCGTCGCGCTCCTCGGCGCCAACGGCTCGGGCAAGTCCACGCTGGTGCGCACCCTCGTGGGGGTGCTGCCCGCGACGACCGGCAGCGTGCGGCTCCTCGGCCGCCCGCTCCGCGACGGCGTGCCCTGGGCGCGTGTGGGCTACGTGCCCCAGCGCGTGAGCGCCGCGGCCGGCGTCCCGTCCACGGCCGAGGAGGTCGTCGCGTCCGGGCTGCTGCACGGTCGCACGCTGCGCCTGCCCCGCGGCTGGCGCGCCCGTGCCCGCGAGGCGCTCGAGCTCGTCGGCCTGGCCGACCGCGCCCGGCGCGCCACCCACGAGCTCTCCGGCGGCCAGCAGCAGCGGGTGCTCATCGCCCGCGCCCTGGTGCGCCGCCCCGACCTGCTCGTGCTCGACGAGCCCGTCGCCGGCGTCGACCGGCCCAGCCAGGCGGCCTTCGCCGCGACGATGACGCGGCTCGTGGCCGACGGCACGACGGTGCTCGTCGTGCTGCACGAGCTCGGCGAGCTGGCCCCGCTGGTGCAGCGCTGCGTCGTGCTGCGGCACGGCCGCGTGGTGCACGACGGCGCCCCGCCCACCCCGCAGCCGGGCCACGGCGGCGAGGCGCACGAGCACCTGCACCCGCACGCGCATTCCCGCACGCTGCAGCGCGCGCAGGACGTGCGGCTGGCGGAGGGACCGTTCGAGTCGCCCCGCGACGACGGGTTCAACCGGGGTTCCGACAGCAACGACAACGACGAGGTGGCACCGTGACCGGCCTGTGGGAGATGGTCACCGACCCGTTCATGCAGCGCGCCCTGATCGCAGCGCTGCTGGTGGGCGTGAGCGCGCCCGTCGTGGGCACCTACCTGGTGCAGCGCCGGCTCGCCCTGCTGGGCGACGGCATCGGACACGTGGCGCTGACCGGCGTGGCGCTGGGCTGGCTCGTGGGCGCGGCGATGGGCCTCGTGCCCGACGACGTCCTCGCAGTGCCGGGCGCGGTGGTCGCCGCGGTGGCCGGCTCGGTCCTCATCGAGGTGGTGCGCCGCCGCGGCCGGACGTCGGGCGACCTGGCCCTGGCCATCCTGTTCTACGGCGGCATCGCGGGCGGCGTGCTGCTCATCGGCCTCGCGGGCGGGTCGTCCGGCAGCCTCATGTCCTACCTGTTCGGCTCCATCTCCAGCGTGTCGACCTCCGACGTGTGGGTCACCGTCGCCCTGTGCGGGCTGATCCTGCTGGTGGGCCTGGGCCTGCGTGCGGCGCTGTTCTCGGTGAGCCACGACGAGGAGTTCGCCATCGCCTCGGGCCTGCCGGTCTGGGCCCTGAACATGGCCGTGGCCGTGCTGGCCGCGCTGACCGTGACCGTCGCGATGCGCGTCGTGGGCCTGATCCTGGTCTCGGCCCTGATGATCGTGCCCGTCGCGATCGGCCAGCTCGTGACCCACTCGTTCCGGCGCACCATGCTGGTGGCGTCGGTGGTCGGAGTGGTCGTGTGCGTCACGGGCCTGACGATCACCTACTGGCACAACGTGTCGCCCGGCGCGCTCATCGTGGTGCTCGCGATCGGCCTGTACGCCGTCGTCGCGGCCCTGCACCCCCTGCTCGCGCGCCGGCGCTCGCCGGCCGACCCGCATCCCGACATCCCCGACGACGTCGCGGTGGCCCCCGCCGGCGCCGACCGGGGCACCCCGCAGGAGGAGTGCACCCCGTGAACGCGACACGCCATGACAGCGACACCGCCCAGCGGACCGCGCCGCGCATGACCCGCCAGCGCGCGGCCGTGGCGGACGCGCTCGGCGACAGCGAGGAGTTCCGCAGCGCGCAGCAGCTGCACGAGCGGCTGCGCTCGCGCGGCGACGCCGTCGGGCTCGCCACCGTGTACCGCACCCTGCAGGCGCTGGCCGACGGCGGCGACGTCGACGTGCTGCGCGGCGAGGACGGCGAGAGCCTGTACCGCCGCTGCGAGCGCCGCGAGCACCACCACCACCTGGTGTGCCGCGCGTGCGGCCGCGCGGTCGAGATCGACGGCCCCACGGTCGAGACCTGGGCCGCCGCCGTCGGCGCGGCCCACGGCTTCGCGGACATCGACCACACCGTCGAGCTCTGGGGCACCTGCGCCGCCTGCCGCGCCGGGGCCGACCGAGGTAGGTCAGCCACGAGTTAGGACAGCCATACCTCGACGGGGCAGAATGAGGCCGTGCCCATGGCCCCTGCGCTCGCCGCTGCGCTCGCCAACGTGTCCGCCGACGTGTCCCAGGGCGCCGAGCCGACGGGCGTCTTCACCGTCGCGGGCGTGCCGTTCTGGGTCGTCGACGCCGCGGCGTTCGGCATCGTGCTCGTGCGCGCGCAGGCCACGTACTGGGCGGGCCGCGGCGTGGCCCGCGGCACCGCGGGCGGCCGGTTCGCCGACGTCCTGGCCCGGCCCCGCGCCGCGGCGGTCATCGGACGGGTGCACCGCTGGGGCCCGCCCGCGGTCACGCTGTCGTTCTTCACCGTGGGCGTGCAGACCCTCGTCAACCTCTCCGCCGGGTACCTGCGCATGCCGTTCGGCCGCTACCTGGTGGCGCTGCTGGCCGGGTGCGCCGTGTGGGCCGGCATCTGGACGACGATCGGCACGGCGGCGGTGAACGGCGCGATCGCGATCGGCCTGCGCCATCCCGTCACGCTGGTCGTGGTCGGCGTGGGCGCCGTGGCGCTGGTCGCCTGGGTCGTCTACCGGCTGACCCGTCGCGTGAGTGCCGGTCCGGACGCCTGATCCGAGGCCCGGGGCGGCCCCACCCACCGGCGGGCCTGTGCCAGACTTAGGCAATGCTTACCTCTCGCCCGGGGGTCCGCCCGGGCCGCCCCAGCCGTCCGGGCGCCGCCCGGTGACCGCGGCCGCCGCCCTCGCCCCCGCCCCGCGCCCCGCCGTCGACCTCGTCGCACGGCGCACCCGCGGCCGGCTGCTCGTGTGCGCGCTGGCCCTCGTCGTCCTGGCGCTCGTCGTCGTCGCCAGCCTGACGCTCGGGGTGCGCGACCTCGACCTCGGCACCGTCTGGCAGGCGCTGACCCATCCCGTGGCGGGGAACGTGGACCACGACGTGGTGCGCGACCAGCGCGTGCCGCGCACGCTCATCGGTCTCGCGGCGGGGGCGGCCCTCGGCATCGCGGGCACCCTCATCCAGGGCGTCACGCGCAACCCCATCGCCGACCCCGGCCTCCTCGGCCTCAACGCAGGCGCGTCGCTCGCGGTCGTGGTCGCCGTCTCGCTGCTCGGCATCACCGCGCCGCTCGGCTTCGTGTGGTTCGCGTTCGCGGGCGCCGCGGCCGCTTCCCTGCTCGTCTTCTCGATCGGCGCCGGGCAGCCCGTCCGACTGGCCCTCGTGGGCGCCACCGTGGCCGCCCTCATCACCCCGCTGATCACGCTGGTGCTGTTGCGCGACCCGACGGCGTTCAACCTCTACCGGTTCTGGGCCGTCGGCTCGCTCACAGGCCGCGGCATGGAGACCCTCGAGCGACTGTGGCCCTTCGTCGCCGTCGGGATCGTGCTCGCGCTGCTGCTGGCCCACCGGCTGTCGATGCTGGCGCTCGGCGACGACGTCGCCAGGGCGCTGGGCCAGCGCATCGGCCTCACCCGCGGGCTCACCGCGGCCGCCGTCGTGCTGCTGGCCGGCGCGGCGACGGCCCTCGCCGGCCCGATCGCGCTCGTCGGGCTCGCGGTGCCGCACGCGGCCCGTCGCCTGGTGGGCACCGACTACCGCTGGATCGTGCCCCTCACCGCCCTGCTCGGGCCCGTGATGCTGCTCGGGTCCGACGTGCTCGGCCGCCTCGTGCTGCCGCACTCCGAGCTCGAGGCGGGCGTCGTGGCCGCCGCGATCGGCGCGCCGGTGCTCGTGGCCGTCGCCCGCGGCAAGTCCGTGGCGGGGGTGTGACGTGAGCACCTTCTCTCCCGCCGCCGCCCCGGCCGACGCACCCGTCACCACTGTCATCGGGCTGCGCAGCCGGCGCCGGCGCCGGCTCGCGGTCGTGCTGGCAGCCCTCGTCGTCCTCATGGTCGCCGTCGCGACCCTCGCCCTCACCCTCGGAGAGGCGTCGCTGCCGCCGGGGCGCGCGCTCGCCGCGCTCTTCGGCTCCGGCTCGGACGCCGACGTGTTCGTGGTGCACCGTCTGCGCCTGCCCCGCATCGAGACGGCCGTGCTCGCGGGCGCGGCATTCGGGCTCGCCGGGGCGCTCTTCCAGACGACGCTGCGCAACCCCCTGGCCAGCCCGGACATCCTCGGCATCGCGAGCGGCGCCAGCCTCGGCGCCGTGACGGCCATGCTCGTCGCGGGACTCACCGGGCTCGCCATCTCGGGCGCGGCCTTCGCCGGTGCGTTCGCCGTCGCGCTGGCGATCTGGCTCTTCGCCTGGCGGCGAGGCCTGCACTCGATCCGCTTTGTGCTGGTCGGCGTCGGGTTCGCCTACCTCTGCTCGTCCCTGCTGGCGTGGCTGCTCGCGAGCGCCGAGGTGCGCGAGGCGCAGGCGGCCCTCGTGTGGACCGTGGGCAGCGTGGCCGACGTGCGGGGCGCCGAGCTCCTCACGCTGGCCGTCACGGTGCTCGTCCTCGGCGCCGCCGTCGCTGTCGCCTCGCGCTGGCAGGGCCCGCTCGCGCTCGGCGACGACAACGCGCGCGCCCTCGGGGTGCCGGTGGACGCCGCTCGCGTCGTCTCCCTGCTGCTCGCGGTCGGGCTGGTGGCCGTCGCGACGTCGTTCGTCGGGCCGCTCACGTTCGTCGCGCTCGTCGCCCCCGCGATCGCGCGCCGGCTCGTGGACGACGGCGGCCCAGCGCTCACCGCCTCGGTCCTGACGGGCGCGCTCCTCGTGCTCACGGCCGACGTCGTGGGCCAGCACCTGCTCTTCGGCATCCAGGCGCCCACGGGCATCGTGACCGGCCTGGTCGGCGCCCCGTACCTGCTGTGGCTCCTCGCCACCGACGGAAGGAAGTCCCTGGCATGACCGACGTCCACCGCCCCGCCCCGGCGGAGGCCGGTGCCGGCGGGCCGGATCCCGCCGACCCGGCGTTCGCGCCGGCCACCGACGTCACCCTGCGCGCCCACGGCGTGTGCCTCGGCTACGACGGGCGGCGCGTGATCGACGGGCTCGACCTGGAGCTCCCCGCGGGCAGCGTGACGGCGATCGTGGGGCCCAACGCGTGCGGCAAGTCCACGCTGCTGCGCGGCCTGGCCCGCCTGCACCCGCTCGACGGCGGCGTGGTCACCCTCGGCGGCGAGGACGTGGCCGCCCTGTCCCGCAAGGAGCTGGCCCGGCGCGTCGCCGTGCTGCCGCAGACCTCGATCGCCCCCGACGGCGTGCGGGTCGCGGAGCTCGTGGGCCGCGGCCGGTACCCGCACCAGGGCTGGTTCGGGCGCCACAGCTCCACCGACGACGCGGCGGTGCTGCGCGCCCTCGACGCGACCGGCACCGCGGATCTCGCCGACCGGCCGGTGGCCGAGCTCTCCGGCGGGCAGCGGCAGCGCGTCTGGATCGCGATGGTCCTGGCCCAGGAGACGGACCTGGTGCTCCTCGACGAGCCCACGACGTTCCTCGACGTCGCCCACCAGGTCGACCTGCTGGACCTGCTCGCCGAGCTGAACCGCACCCGCGGCACCACCGTCGTGATGGTGCTGCACGAGCTGAACCTCGCCGCGCGGTACGCCGACCACCTGGTGGTGATGAGCGCCGGGCAGGTCGTGGCGGAGGGCCGACCGGGCGACGTGCTCACCGAGGCGACGGTGCACGCCGCGTTCGGCCTGCGGTCCCGGGTGGTCCCCGACCCGGTGTCGGGAACGCCACTCGTCGTACCCCTGGATCGACGGCACGGCACGCCCGACGCATAGGTTAGGCTTGCCTCACTCAATATCCCCCCGCGCCTCCGCGCGAACCCACCGAGGAGTACCCGTGCGTCTTCGCCGTCCGCTCACCGCCGGCGCCGCCCTTGCCGCCGCCGCCGCCCTCACCCTCGCCGGCTGCGCGTCCGACGACGCCCCCGAGGACGAGGGCTCCGGCGGTCAGGCGTCCGGCGCCACCGACGAGTTCCCGATCACGATCGAGCACGCCCTCGGCGAGACGGTCGTCGAGGAGGCGCCCGAGCGGGTCGCGACCTGGGGCTGGGGCTCCACCGAGGCCGCCATCGCCGTGGGCGTCTACCCCGTCGCGGTCGGCGAGCAGGTCTTCACCGTGGGCGAGGACGCGCTGCTGCCGTGGGTCAAGGACGCCTACGACAAGGCCGGCGCCGAGAAGCCGACGATCCTGTCCGACCCGGAGCAGGGTTCCTCCGTGCCCTACGAGGAGTTCGTCGAGGCCGACCCCGACCTCATCGTGGCCCCCTACTCCGGGATCACGCAGGAGCAGTACGACGTGCTGAGCGACATCGCCCCCGTCGTCGCCTACCCGGACGCCGCCTGGACCACGTCCTGGGACGACACGATCCAGCTCACCGCGAACGCGCTCGGGCGCTCCGACGCGGGCGAGCAGGTGCTCGCCGACATCGGCGACTTCGTCGCCCAGAAGGCCGCCGAGCACCCCGAGTTCGTGGGCAAGACGTTCGCCGCGGTCGTGGACTCGCCGACGGAGGGCCAGGTGTACGTGTACCCGGCGCTCGACCCGCGGGCCGGGTTCCTCGAGGGCCTCGGGGTCGAGGTCGCGCCGTCGGTGGCCGAGCTCGACACCTCGAACGGGGGCTTCTTCTACGCCCTGTCCTACGAGGAGCTCGACCAGCTCGACGCCGACTTCATCGTGGACTACGCCTACACGCCCGAGGACGCCGAGGCGTTCCTCACCAAGAAGGAGCTGCAGGCCATCCCGGCCGTCAAGGCGGGCAACGTCGCGCAGGTCGTCGGCACCGTCGAGACCTCGTCCGTGTCGCCGCCCACCGCGCTGTCCGTGTACTGGGAGGACGGCTTCCCCGCCCTCGTCGACTCCATGTCCGAGGTCCTCGCGGACTGAGCGTCGCTGGACGAGCCTGTCGAAACCACGCCACGCGCTTGAGCCTGTCGAAACCACGCCACGCGCTGGTTGAGCCTGTCGAAACCACGCCACGCGCTGGTTGAGCCTGTCGAAACCACGCCACGCGCTGGTTGAGCCTGTCGAAACCACGCCACGCGCTGGTTGAGCCTGTCGAAACCACGCCACGCGCTGGTTGAGCCTGTCGAAACCTGGATTTCGACAGGCTCAACCAGCGGTCTCGACGCTGTCGACCGCTCCCCCGTAGCGCCGATCGCGCCGCGCGAACTCCTCGACCGCGCGCCACAGGTGGCGCCGGTCGACGTCCGGCCACGGCTCCGGGAGGAAGATCATCTCCGCGTAGGCCGCCTGCCAGATCATGAAGTTCGAGGTGCGCTGCTCGCCGGACGAGCGCAGGAACAGGTCGACGTCCGGCAGGTCGGGCTCGTCGAGGTAGCGCTGCACCGTCTTCTCGGTGACCCGCGCAGGGTTGAGCTTGCCCGCTGCGGCGTCGCGCGCGATCGCGGCGGCGGCGTCCGCGATCTCGGCGCGGCCGCCGTAGTTGACGCACATCGTCAGGGTGCACCGGTCGTTGTCCCTGGTCATCTCCTCGGCGACCTGGAGCTCCCTGATCACCGAGCCCCACAGGCGCGGCCGGCGGCCCGCCCAGCGGATCCGCACCCCCCAGGAGGACATCTCGTCGCGACGGCGGCGGATCACGTCCCGGTTGAAGTTCATGAGGAACTTCACCTCGTCCGGCGACCGCTTCCAGTTCTCGGTGCTGAACGCGTAGGCGGAGACGTGCTTGACGCCCACCTGCACGGCGCCGGCCACGACGTCGAGCAGGGACTTCTCCCCCTGCTTGTGACCCTCCACGCGCGGCAGGCCCCGCGCGTTGGCCCAGCGGCCGTTGCCGTCCATGACGATCGCCACGTGGTTCGGCACGAACTGCACGGGGATCGCCGGCGGCGTGGCCCCCGACGGGTGCGGGTAGGGCTCGGCGTACCGGGGGTCCCGGGAAGCGGGAGTGGGGGACATCAGGCCTCTCTCTCGATCATGCGCAACGAGCGCAGCGTGCGCTCCAGGTAGTACTGCGCATAGGCCGCGACCAGGCCCGACGCCTCCGTGCGGTGCCGGGGCAGCGCGGCGTCCGCCGTCTCCCAGTCCCCGCCGAGCAGGGCGCCGAGCAGGGCGAACGTCTCCGGCGCGGGGGCGGTGGAGCCCGGCGGGCGGCAGCGCGAGCACACCGCGCCGCCCTGCCCCACGGAGAAGGCGTGGTGCGGCCCCGGCTCACCGCACCGGGCGCACTCCGTGAACGACGGCGCCCAGCCGGCGACGGCGAGCGCTCGCAGCAGGTAGGAGTCGAGCACGAGGCCCGGCGCGTGCGTGCGCTCCGACATCGCGCGCAGCGCCCCGGCGAGCAGCCAGTACTGCTGCACGGCGGGCTCGTGCTCGGCGGCGACCAGGCGGTCCGCGGCCTCGAGCATCGCGGCGCCGGAGGTGTACAGCGCGTAGTCCTCGCAGATGGCGCGGGCGTACGGCCCCACCGTCTCGACCTGCGTCACGGTGTCGAGGTTGCGCCCGGTGTGCAGCTGCACGTCCACCACCATGAACGGCTCCAGCCGCGCACCGAAGCGCGACGACGTGCGGCGCACGCCCCGCCCCACCGCACGCACCTTGCCGTGCTCGCGGGTGAGGAGCGTGACGATGCGGTCGGCCTCACCCAGCTTGTGGGTGCGCAGCACGATCGCGTCGTCTCGGTACAAGGGCACGGCCCTATTGTCCCAGGTGCTCCCGACAGACACGGCCCCCGCGCGGGGCATTTCCCGCGGCGGACGACAACCCGTCCGGGCGGGGTCGACCGCGTAGCTGAGCGCCGCCTCACCGGCCCCGACCACCGCCCAGGACCGCCGTACGACCAAGAGCTATGCCTTGTCCTTCCGCACGCAGGACGACGACACCTTGCCCACCGGCACCTCCCTCCTGGAGCCGGACGACCCACGCGAGCTGGGCGGCCCAGCGGCCCGCTCCCGAGCACGAAGTCGAGCACCGAACCGAGCCCGTCCACCACGCTCACCGACGACGCCGCCGACGGGGCCGGAGCCGGCGACCTCGACCCCTGCCTCGTAGGTCGGTGGGAGCAGGCGTCCATGACGGACGCGTGGAACCTGCCCGGGGAGTCGGTCGACGTCACGGGGTGGGACGGCCGGGTCCTCGAGATCGCCAGGACGGCACCGAGGTGATCCGCTACGACGGCGCGGAGCCGGTGCGCGGCACGATGCCCGCGGGCGAGATCGTGGACACGTGGAGCGGCACGTCCACCGAGACGGTCGCGACGGGCGACGGCGGCCTGCACTTCGCGGACGTCGGCCGCTCGGACGCGTCGGTCGACCGCGGGCTCCTGGGCCTGACCGAGACCTCTACCCCGGCGGCCGACCCGGGCCCGACCTGGACCACACCTGCGACGAGACGACCCACACCCAGCGCGAGCCCCGGGGTCGTACGAGGCGACGCTCACGCGGCTCGCTGGTTGAGCCTGTCGAAACCGGGTTTCGACAGGCTCAACCAGCGAGGCCGGGTTTCGACAGGCTCAACCAGCGAGGCCGGGTTTCGACAGGCTCAAC
Source organism: Isoptericola sp. Y541 (assembly GCF_059445465.1). NCBI lineage: Bacteria > Bacillati > Actinomycetota > Actinomycetes > Micrococcales > Promicromonosporaceae > Isoptericola > Isoptericola sp. Y541. Next base: position 53,438 of record NZ_JCAIUJ010000004.1, read on the forward strand.
CAGCGAGACCGGGTCTCGACAGGCTCAACCAGCGAGGCCGGGTCTCGACAGGCTCAACCGCGACCTTCGTCAGACCCGCGCGGCCCGGTTCACGGCCGAGACGATCGCCTTGAGGGAGGACGTGGTGATCGACGGATCGACACCGACGCCCCACAGCACGTCGTCGCCCACCTGGCACTCTACGTACGAGGCCGCGAGGGCGTCGCCGCCCTCGGACAGGGCGTGCTCGGCGTAGTCGAGCACGCGCACGTCCACGCCGACCTTCGCGATCGCGTCGACGAACGCGGCGAGCGGGCCGTTGCCGGTGCCCTCGAGCGTCAGCTCGACGCCGTGGTCCACGACGTCCACCGACAGGGTGGTCGCGCCGCCCTCGGACGCGGCGGTCCGCGTCTCACGCAGGCGCAGCCGGCCCCACGGCTCGAGGCCGCGCGCGTCGTGCTCCTCGACCGGCAGGTACTCGTCGCTGAACATCCGCCAGATGTCGGCCCCGGTGACCTCGCTGCCCCGGGCGTCGGTGTGCCGCTGCACGACGCCGGAGAACTCGATCTGCAGGCGACGGGGCAGGTCCAGCGAGTGCTCCGTGGACAGCAGGTAGGCGATGCCGCCCTTGCCGGACTGCGAGTTGACCCGGATCACGGCCTCGTACGAGCGGCCGACGTCCTTGGGGTCGATGGGCAGGTACGGCACGCCCCAGGTGAGCGCGTCGACCGGCTTGCCCTCGGTCTCGGCGCGGACGGCCATGTGTTCGAGGCCCTTCTTGATGGCGTCCTGGTGCGAGCCGGAGAACGCCGTGAAGACGAGGTCGCCCACGTACGGGTGCCGCTCGTGCACCGGCAGCTGGTTGCAGTGCTCCACGGTGCGGCGGATGGCGTCGATGTCGGAGAAGTCGATCTGCGGGTCGATGCCCTGGCCGAACAGGTTCATGCCCAGGGTCACCAGGTCGACGTTGCCGGTGCGCTCGCCGTTGCCGAACAGGCAGCCCTCGATGCGGTCCGCGCCGGCCTGGTAGCCGAGCTCGGCGGCGGCGACGGCCGTGCCGCGGTCGTTGTGCGGGTGCAGCGACAGCACCACGTTCTCGCGGAACGCCAGGTGGCGGTTCATCCACTCGATGGAGTCCGCGTACACGTTGGGCGTGGCCATCTCGACCGTCGCCGGCAGGTTGACGATCACGGGTCGCTCGGCGGTGGGCTCCAGCACCTCCAGCACCTCGTTGCAGATGCGGGCGGCGAACTCGAGCTCGGTGCCCGTGTACGACTCGGGCGAGTACTCGTAGTAGACCGTCGTCTCGGGGACGGTCTCCTCGAGCTTTCGGCACAGCCGCGCACCCTGCAGGGCGATGTCGACGATGCCGTCCATGTCGCTGCGGAACACGACCTCGCGCTGCAGGATCGACGTCGAGTTGTAGATGTGCACGATGGCCTGCTTGGCGCCGCGGATCGCGTCGTAGGTGCGCTCGATCAGGTGGTCGCGGCACTGGGTCAGCACCTGGATGACGACGTCGTCCGGGATGCGGTCGGTGTCGATGAGCCGGCGCACGAAGTCGAAGTCCGTCTGGGACGCGGACGGGAAGCCGACCTCGATCTCCTTGTAGCCCATCTGCACGAGCAGGTCGAACATGAGCAGCTTGCGCTCGGCGTCCATCGGCTCGATAAGCGCCTGGTTGCCGTCACGCAGGTCGACGGCGCACCAGCGCGGCGCCTGGGAGATCCGCTTGTCCGGCCACGTGCGGTCGGGCAGGTCTACCTTGATCTGCTCGTGGAACGGGACGTAACGCGTGTACGGCATCCCGGAGGGGCGCTGCGGGTTGGCGCCGGCGATGCCGTGGGGGTGGGGGTTCTGCATGGTGTGCGTCCTTCGTGGGGGCTCGGTGGCCGCGTCCCCGGGTCGGGTCCGACGGTCATGACCAGTCGGCCGGCGCGCCAGAACCTCCGCGACGGGGATCCGGCCTAGTAGGCCCCGCCGCGGCACCGAAGAAGGAGCCTCACCGTGCGATGCACGCTGTCACCGTACACCTTCGCGCGGCGCGGCCCAGGCCGGTCCGGAGCGGTCCCGTCCGGGCCCGTCCGGGCCCCGTGGATCAGCGGCGCGACCGCAACGCGGCGTCGACCGCCGGGTCGCCCAGGGCGCCCAGCCAGTCCAGCAGGGCGGGGTACGTGGCCGGGTTCGCGGCGACGTGCGCGCGCAGGTGCGGCGCCTCCGCCGCGATGCGGGCGAGGTCGGCGAGGGGCGTGGTCGGGTCGATCGCCTGGGCCGCCGACCACCCCGGCGCCTGCGCCTGCACCGGCGGCGGGCCCTGGACCGGCGGCAGCACCTGCGTGGAGTCCGGAGCCCGGGAGGCGGGCGCCGGATGCTCCCGCACCGGCGCCATCTGCTGGGTCGCGTCGACCGCGGGGCGCGCCGCCGGCGCGGGCGAGGCGGACGGCGAGGGCGTGAGGGCCGGCGAGTGCGACGCCGGTGCCGTCCTCGGCGTCGACGGCGCGGCGGCCGTCCAGGTCCGCCGCGGCGCGGCCGCCGGGAGGGGCTCCGACGCGACCGGCACCGTGGCGGCGGGCTCGACGGTGTCCTCCACGGGCTGCCCGTCGTGCGGCGCGGCGTACTCGGTGGGTGCGTTCCCGGCGGGTGCGTGTTCCGCCGGTCCGGCCTCCGCCTCGGCGGGCTCCGGCACGCTCTGGACGAGCTCGCGCACGGACGGCGGCACGAGCAGGACGGCGAGGGCGATCGCCGGCAGTCCGAAGGCCACGAGCAGCTCCTCCACGTTGGACTGCGTGCCCAGGCCCGCCCGCGCGACGACGATCACCAGGCCCAGCACCACGAGCACGCAGGCGGCACCGACGGCGGTGACGTGACCGCCACGCGGGTCGCGGGCCAGCGCACGACGCGCGGCGATCGCGACGCCCGTCATGAGCACGCCGACGATCAGCCGGAGCACGAGGCTCACCGCGACGCCGTCGCTCACGATCCGCACCAGCGCCACCAGGGCCACGAACGCGGCGACGAGCGCCACGAGCCAGAACGCGCGCACCGCCACCGCGATCCAGCGCTCCGCCCGCACCGGGTCGGGGTCGTCGACGGTGGCGGCCGCGTCGTCGACCACGCGGTGAGCCGTGACGGCGGCGACCACCGGGAGCAGCAGCAGGCCCAGGCGCTGTTCGTGCACGCTCTCGAACCACGGCCTCAGGTTGCCCCCGGCGAACAGCACCAGCTCGAGCGCCACGGCGCCGCCGAGGCCGAGCAGCACGTAGCCGGCGGCGAGGTCCCCGGACCGCAGGTAGTCGCCGACGGTGAACCACAGGACGCCGAGTACGACGAGCGCGTTGAGGGCGCCCACGACGGTGGTGGCCCACGCGCCCCCCTGCACGAGGGACGCCACGGGGGTGGCGAGGGTGCCGAGCGCCACCACTCCCGCGACGACGGCCGGCGCGTGCACCCAGCGGGGCGCCACTGCCAGGGCGGCGCCCGCGAGGCCGACCGCGAGACCCGCCCCCACGCCGCCCGAGGCGTCCGCGGGGCCCGCAACGTCCAGCGCGAGGTAGACGATCGCGACCACCGCGTAGGGAATGCAGCCCAGGGCGACGGTCCGGCGCGACGTCAGACCGTCCCACGACGCCGGGCCCACGCCGGCGCGACGCAGGTACGGCGCGGCCAGGGCGAGGAGCGCGATGACTGTGACGAGCACCACCTCGAGCCGGTCGCTGCCGCGGTGCGCGTGGTCCCACGGCAGCGGGAGCGCCACGAGGAGCGCGAATGCTGCGACGACGTCGCGCACGAGGTCGCGAACCGGCACGCCCGCGAACGGCGAGCGTCGCTCCGCGGGTGCGTCGAGGGCGTCGGGATCGGTCATGCGTGCGTCTCCATGCTGGTGCTCCAAGTACGGGGCGAACGTGCGTCCGCATCGTTTCTACCCGACGCGAGGCCCCGACGTCGGGTCCCGCGCGGGCGCGTTGGTCACACGGGCCGTCGGCGCCCGCTCGAGGATGCCCTCAGATGCCGAGCTGGTACACGCCCCAGTAGGCCAGCGTGCACAGGAGCGCGGTCGCGCCGGCGATGGTGCACCAGAAGGTGAGCACGGCCGGCCACCCCCGCGCGACGGCGACATCGGCCCCCGCGCGCCGCTCGGCCCGCACGTCCGTCACCCGCCGGATCACGAGCGCCGCGGCCACCGCCGTCGCGACCCCGAGCAGGCGCACCGCGATCCACCCGCCCTGCACCACGAGGCCGTCACGCTGGTAGTCGAGTGCGAGGCTGGCGACGGCCAGCAGGTAGGCCACGAGGGCGGCCATGGTCGCGACGGATCCGAGCCCGAGGCCGACGAGCGCCCACCGCAGGCCCCGCGCGAGCCGCGGCGCGCCCGCCGACGACCGTCGGCGCGCGACACGCCGCACCAGCGCATGCACACCCCACACCAGCGGCCCGAGCACCAGGAGCCCGGCCCCCGCGATCACGGCGCCCACAACGATGTCGCCGTTGCCCCACCACCGCGGCTGCGGGACGGCGGAGGCGAGGTACAGCTGGTTCGGCGTGTCGCCGGCGATCCGGGGTTCGGCGACCGCGGTGGCGGGCAGGCCCAGGATCCACGTGGCGACGTCGGTCGCGAACCCGGGGTGCAGGTGCAGCTCGGTGCCGCCGCCGGGCTGTTCGGTGGGCACGTTGATCCCGTGGTTGGCGCCCGCGTAGTAGCGCACCGTCACCGGCGCGTCGTCGCCGCCCACCGCGGTGTCGGCGATGACCTGCCGGGCGCCCTGCTCGATCGGCATGGAGGGGTCGGCGGTGCCGTAGACGACCAGCACCGGCGCCGTCTGCTGCTCGAGCCACGGCCGCACGTCGAAGTCGGCGTACTCGAAGCCGCCGCCCGGCAGCTGCATGCCGACCGCGCGCGGGATGGCGCGGAAGACCTGCTCCGGCACGCCCGTGTTGCGCAGGTAGCTGTCCACGGCGAACGCGGCCTGCTGGCGCGGCGGCACCACGGGCGCGGAGACGAGGACCGTGAACGCGATCGCGGGGTCCTGCGCCTGCATCACGGGCACGATCCACGTGCCCTCGGACTCGCCGTACACCCCGACGCGGTCGGCGTCGACGCCGTCGATGGTGCGCAACAGGTCCACCGAACGCTGGTAGTCCGCGGCCATCGCGACGTAGTCCCGGTCGCGCGTCGTGTAGGTGTCGAGGCGCTTGTCCGGGACCAGGGTGACGACGCCCGCGCTGGCCAGCGCGGTGGCCGACTCGGTGAACGCCTCGCTGGACTTGCCCGTGCCGGCGCCGTGCACGTACACCACGCCCGGGCGGTCGGGCAGCAGCGCGCCGTCGTCCCCCACCGGCTGCCGCAGCAGGCCGCCCACCACGACGCCGTCGCCGAGCGGGATCGTGACCTGGGTCTCGCCGACCTCGAACTCGCCCACCTCACCGACGGCGGTGTCGTCCGGGTCGACCCCGCCGATCGCCGTGTCGGAGGTCGCGGGCACCAGGTGGTCGGTCACCGGGACGGGGTCCCACTGGGGCCCGGCGACCGCCCCGGTCAGGGCCAGGCCCACGAGAATCGCCGCTGTCGTCGCAATAGTCCGGAACACCACGGAGCGATGTTACTCGGCGCCGCCCCGCGACGACGCCGCGGAAAACCTCCGGCTGCCTCGGGGGATGTCCCCCGGGACCCGTCAGAACCCGAGCCGCTGGAGCTGCTTGGGGTCGCGCTGCCAGTCCTTGGCCACCTTGACGTGCAGGTCGAGGTACACGCGCGTGCCCAGCAGCTTCTCGATCCCCACCCGGGCGTTGGTGCCGACCTCGCGCAGCCGCGACCCGCCCTTGCCGATGATGATCGCCTTCTGGCTCTCGCGCTCGACGAACAGGTTGACGCGGACGTCGAGCAGCGGCGGGCGGCCCTTCGCCTCGTCGCCGCTGCCCTCGCGCTCCACGATCTCGTCGACCACCACGGCCAGGGAGTGCGGCAGCTCGTCGCGCACACCCTCCAGCGCCGCCTCGCGCACCAGCTCGGCCACCATGACCTGCTCGGGCTCGTCCGTCAGCTCGCCGCCCGGGTAGAGGTCGGGCCCCTCGGGCAGGTGCGCGACCAGGACGTCGGTGAGCTCGTCCACCTGGTAGCCGTCCTTCGCCGAGACCGGCACGATGGCGGACCAGTCGCGGTCCACCGACCGGGCGAGCTCGTCGACGGCCATCAGGTGCGCGGCCAGCCGGCCGCGGTCCACGAGGTCCGCCTTGGTCACGACGGCCACCACCGGCACGGCCCGGCGGCCCTCCATCAGGGGTGCGAGCTTGCCCGCGATGTACTTGTCGCCGGGGCCGATCTTCTGGTCCGCCGGCAGGCAGAACGCGATCACGTCGACCTCGCCGAGGGTGTCCTGCACCAGTGCGTTCAGGCGCTCGCCGAGCAGCGTGCGCGGGCGGTGCAGTCCCGGGGTGTCGACCAGCACCAGCTGGGCGTCGTCGCGGTGCACGATGCCGCGGATCGTGTGCCGCGTGGTCTGCGGCCGGGCGGACATGATGGCGACCTTCTCGCCCACGAGCGCGTTGGTGAGGGTCGACTTGCCGACGTTGGGCCGCCCGACGAAGCAGGCGAAGCCCGATCGGTGGTCGGCGGGGCTGTGCGAGGTCTCGGTGGTCATGCGTGTGCTTCCTTCTGGTCCGGCGGTACGACATGGTCGCCCGCTGCTGTGTCGTCGTCGTCCCCGGGCGCGGCGCGGCTCACCCGGAGCGTCGCGAGCTGCTTGCGGCGGCCCTCGACGCGGTCGGCCACGAGGTGCAGGCCCCCGACGTCCGCGGTGGAGCCGGTGAGCGGCACCTTCCCCAGCGCCTTGGCCAGCAGGCCGCCCGCGGTGTCCACGTCGTCGTCGTCGAGCCGCAGGTCGAACATCTCGCCGAGCTCGTCCACGGGCATCCGCGCGGACACGAGGAACGTGCCGTCCCCAAGGTCCTCGGGCTCGACGGCGAGGGCGGTGTCGTGCTCGTCGGTCAGCTCCCCGACCAGCTCCTCGATGACGTCCTCGACCGTGACGAGCCCGGCGATGCCGCCGTACTCGTCGACGACGACGGCGATGTGGGAGCGGGACGCCTGCATCTCGCGCAGCAGCTCGTCGGCGGGCTTGGACTCGGGCACGAAGACGGCGTCCCGGGCCACCTCGACCACGGGACGGTCGTCGCTGCCCGGCTCGCTCTCCAGCACGCGCGCGACGTCCTTGAGGTACGCCACACCCACGAGGTCGTCGACCTCGTCGCCCACCACCGGGACCCGGGAGTATCCGGACCGCAGGAAGAGCCGCATGACCTTGCGCAGCGGCGTCGTCGCCGCGACCGTGACCATGTCGGTGCGGGGCACCATCACCTCGCGGGTGAGGGTGTCGCCCAGCTCGACGACGGACCGGATGAGCTCGCGCTCGGCGTCCTCGATCGCGTCGTTGTCGCGGACCCGTTCGGCCATCTCGCGCAGCGCGTCCTCGCCCGGGTCGTGCTCGCCGTCCCGCTCCCCCGAGCGCCCGTTGGAGCGATCGGTGGTGCGCTCGGTGAGCCCGGCCGCGGCGCGGTGCACGGCGGCCAGGGGCCCGGCGAGCGCGACGAGCACCGGCAGCGGCCGCCGCAGCCCGAGCGCGCGCGGGCTCAACCGCACGAAGACGACGCCCGCGGCGAGGCCCACGACAGCCGCGGCCAGCATGACCTGCCACCACGTGTCGAACCAGTCCGCGATCATCAGCGTCGCGGCGGCCAGCGCCACGGTCTCGGCGAAGACGCGCACCAGCGCGAACGTCGCCACCGCCGCGGGCGGGTCCACGACCAGTCCCTGCACGGACCGCAGCCGCGCGAGCCGGGTGCGGCGCGCCGTCGCGGTCAGCTGGTCGGACGTCTCCGCCTCGATCACGGCGTCCGCGACCGACGTCCGGGTCACGCGCAGCACCGCCGCCTCCCCCGCGGAGAGCGTCCCGGCCAGCGCCAGCGCGACGGCGACCACCAGGCCGAGCAGCAGCTCGGGTCCGTCCACTCAGATCACCCCGCCCTCACCGTCCGGCGAGGAAGGTGAGCAGGAGTCGACGCTGGAGCGCGAACATCTCCTTCTCATCCTCCGGCTCGGCGTGGTCGTAGCCGAGCAGGTGCAGGATCCCGTGCGTCGTCAGCAGCATGAGCTCCTCGGCCGTGGAGTGCCCCGCGACGACCGCCTGCTGCGCCGCGACCTCCGGGCAGAGCACGACGTCGCCGAGCGTGCCGGGCGGCGTCTCCTCGCCCTCGCGGCCGGGGCGCAGCTCGTCCATCGGGAAGGACAGCACGTCCGTGGGCCCGGGCTCGTCCATCCACTGCACGTGCAGCTCGGTCATGACCGTCGTGTCGACGAACATGATCGACAGCTCGCTGCGCGGGTGCACGTGCAGCGTGTCGAGGACGAACCGTCCGAGCGCGGCGAACTCGGCCTCGTCCACCTCGATGCCGGACTCGTTTGCTACTTCGATGCTCATGGGCGCTCGCCCCGTCCATTCGCCGCGGCCTCGATGCTCACCTGCGTGCTCCTCGTTCGTGGCTGTCACGTCCGGAGTGACCGGACCGGCGCTCCGCGGCCTCGCCGCGCGACGTCGCGACGTCCCAGCGCCCGTAGGCGTCGATGATGTCCCCGACCAGCCGGTGGCGCACCACGTCGGCCGAGGTGAGGCGGCAGAACTCGACGTCGTCCACGCCCGTGAGGATGTCCTCGACCACGCGCAGGCCCGACGTCGTGCCGCCGGGCAGGTCCACCTGCGTGGCGTCGCCCGTGATCACCATCGTGGAGCCGAAGCCCAGGCGCGTGAGGAACATCTTCATCTGCTCGGCGGAGGTGTTCTGCGCCTCGTCAAGAATAATAAAAGAATCGTTAAGGTTTCTGCCGCGCATGTAGGCCAGCGGCGCCACCTCGATCGTCCCGGCCTCGATGAGCCTCGGGATCGCCTCGGCGTCCATCATGTCGTGCAGCGCGTCGTACAGCGGGCGCAGGTACGGGTCGATCTTGTCGCTCAGCGACCCGGGCAGGAACCCGAGCTTCTCCCCCGCCTCGACCGCCGGGCGGGTCAGGACGATGCGGTTCACCCGCTTGGCCTGCAGCGCCTGCACCGCCTTGGCCATGGCCAGGTACGTCTTGCCCGTGCCCGCGGGGCCGATGCCGAACGTGATCGTGTTGGCGTCGATCGCCTCGACGTAGTGCTTCTGGCCGATCGTCTTGGGCCGGATCGTGCGCCCGCGGCTCGACAGGATGTTGAACGTCAGCACCTCGGCCGGGCGCTGCGCGGGTGCGGCCGTGAGCATCTCGACCGACCGCGCCACCACCTCGGGGGTGAGCTGCGTGCCGGACTCGACCACCTCGACCAGCTCGTCGAGGAGCCGCGAGACCAGAGCCACCTCGCCGGCCGGGCCGCTGACGACGATCTCGTTGCCGCGCGCGTGCACGTCCACGGCGGGGAACCCGTCCTCCACGGCCCGCAGCACCGAGTCCCGGCTGCCGAGCAGCGCGACCATCGGTACGTGGGTGGGCACCACGATGCGGTGCTCCGTGGACCGTTCGGCATGAGTTCCGCCCGTGGGGGCGCTGCCGGGTGCGGTGCTGGGTGTCGATGTCATGGGCCGGCTGACCGCCGGGACCCTCCTTCATGCGAGACGGACGAGGAACTGAGGGTCACGAGTCTATCGACCGGGCGGGTCCGGAGGCACGCGGATTCAGGCGGGCGTCCACCCGAGCTGGGCCCCGGCGATGACGTGCCCGTGCACGTGGAACACGCTCTGGCCGGCGCGCGGGCCGGAGTTGAAGATGAACCGGTACTGCCCGTCGGCCAGGTCGTGCGCCACGCCGTCCGCCATCTCGACCACCTCGGCCAGCAGCGCCGGGTCGGCGGCGGCCAGGACGGAGACGTCGCCGTGATGCTCCTTCGGCACCACCAGCACGTGCACCGGAGCCTGCGGGTTGATGTCGCGGAACGCGATGACGTGGTCCGACGTGGCGACCACGTCGGCGGGCACGTCGCCGGCGACGATCTTGCAGAACAGGCAGTCGGTGCTGGCATCGGAGCTGGGCATGAGCGCCACGCTACCGGGCCGGTGCCGTGCGGGCACCGGGTCAGGCACTGGGTCAGGCCCAGCGGCCGAGGCGCTCGCTGAGCAGGGCCACCGCGACCGGTCCCGCGGTGGACGTCCGCAGCACGTGCGGCCCGAGCCGGGCGGCCACCGCCCCCGCGTCGGCGAGCGCGGCGACCTCGGCGTCCGAGATGCCGCCCTCCGGCCCGACGACGATCAGCAGCTCGACCGCCGCGGTGCCGACCGCACCGGGCAGCCCGACCGCCGCCAGGGGGATGCTCGCCTCCTCGTGGAGCACCACGACGGCGCCCCCCGCCGCGATCACGTCGCGCACCCGGCCGGCGAGCTCGCGGGTCGTGACCGGCTCGGCCACCGGGGGCAGGCACGCCCGCCGCGCCTGCTTCACCGCCGAGCGCACCGTGGCCACCCATTTCGCGCGCGACTTCGTCGCGCGCTCGCCGCGCCAGACCACGACCGACCGCTCCGCCTGCCACGGGAGCACGCCGTCGACACCGACCTCGACGGCCGCCTCCACGGCCAGCTCGTCGCGGTCGCCCTTCGCGAGCGCCTGCACGAGGGTGAGGACGACGCCGGGGGCCGGCTCGACCACCACCTCGTCCACCCGGAGCCGCACCTCGCCGTCCTCGACCCCGTCGACCACGCACCGCAGCCGCGTCCCCGCGCCGTCCACCACGTCGAGCTGCTCGCCGGGACCGCGCCGCTGCACCACGCCCGCGTGCCGCCCCTCCGCGCCGTCGAGCACGTAGACGTCGCCGCGGCCGAGCGCGGCGAGCGCCCCACCCTCGGCCAGGAACACGGGCGCGCTCACGTCATGCTCTCTTCACGTGCGCCCTGCGGTGCCTCGCTCCGGCACACCTCGTACCTCGGCGTACCTCCGCGGGGGCTCCTCGCGCTCACGTCATTTGCCGCTCAGCTTGTCGCGCAGCCGGGAGAAGACGCCGGGGTGCGCGGACGCGAGCCGCGGCTCGGGCCGCTCCTCCCCGCGCAGCACGGACAGCGAGCGCAGCAGCTCGGTCTGCTCCTCGTCGAGGGCGGTGGGGACCTGGACCTCGACGTGCACGTTGAGGTCGCCGCGGCCGCCGGCGTGCAGGTGCCCGACGCCGAGGCCCTTGAGCGTCACGACCTGGCCCGGCTGGGTACCCGCACGCAGGTCGATCTCCTGCTCGCCGTCGAGCGTCTCGAGGTCGAGCACGGTGCCGAGGGCGGCGGCCGTCATCGGCACCTGGAGCGTGCAGTGCAGGTCGTCGCCGCGGCGCACGAACGTCTCGTGCGGCTTCTCGCGGATCTCGACGTACAGGTCGCCGGCGGGCCCGCCGCCGGGACCGACCTCGCCCTGCGAGGTGAGCTTGATGCGCGTGCCGGTGTCGACGCCGGCGGGCACGTTGACGGAGAGGGTGCGACGCGAGCGGACGCGGCCCTCGCCGGAGCAGTCGGCGCACGGCTCGGGAATCACGGTGCCGAAGCCCTGGCACGCCGCGCACGGCGCCGTCGTCATGACCTGGCCGAGGAACGACCGCGCCACGCGCTGCACGTTGCCGCGGCCCTGGCAGACCTCGCACGTCTTGAGGTCGGTGCCGGGCCGGCAGCCGTTGCCGCCGCAGGTGCCGCACACCACGGCGGTGTCGACCTGCAGCTCGCGCTTGGCACCGAACGCCGCCTCCGCGAGGTCGATGTCCATGCGCACGAGGGCGTCCTGGCCGCGGCGGGCGCGCGGCACCGGACCGGAGGGGGCGCCACCGCCGCCGAAGAACGTCTCGAAGATGTCCTGGAAGCCGAACCCGTTGCCGAACCCGGCACCGCCCCCGCCGCCGGATGGCGAGCTCGGGTCCACGCCCATGTCGTACTGCTGGCGCTTGTCCGGGTTGGACAGCACCTCGTAGGCGCGGGCGACGTCCTTGAAGCGATCTTCGCCGGCCTCGCCGGCGACGTCGGGGTGCAGCTCGCGGGCGAGCTTGCGGTATGCCTTCTTGATCTGCTCTGCCGAGGCGTCGCGGGGGACACCCAGGATCTCGTAGTAGTCGGTCACAGGTCTCTCTTCGGTGACGTGTCGGTGACTGGCACGGTCAGGTCGGGGGCTTCTGGGGTCAGTTGGGCAGCATGCGGGACAGGTAGCGAGCGACCGCGCGCACGGAGGCGATCGTGCCCGGATAGTCCATCCGGGTGGGGCCGATCGAGCCGAGGATGGCGACCGTATCCCCGTCGCTGCCGTAGCCGGAAGCGACGACGGAGGTCTCCGCGAGCCCGTCGAGCCGGTTCTCGTGGCCGATGCGGATGCCGACGCCGCCGCCGCGGGGGTCGGCCGCCAGCTCGGTGAGCAGGCCCAGCAGCACCACCTGCTCCTCGAGGGCCTCGAGGACCGGGCTGAGGCCCTGCTCGAACCGCATCTCGGCCCGGGCGAGGTTGGCGGTGCCCGCCAGCACGATGCGCTCCTCGCGCTGCGCGCCGAGCGTGTCGACCACGAGATCGGCGATGCCGCGGACCAGCGGGGCGAGCCCGGGGTCGACGTCGGCCACCACACGGCCGAAGGCGTCGGGCAGCTCGGACAGCCGCTTGCCGGCCGCGGCGGCGTTCAGACGGGCGCGCAGCTCGCCGAGGGTGCCCTCGGCCAGGGCGTCGGGGTCGTCGTCCTGGCCCGGCGGGGCGTCGGCCACGACGACGGCCGGCTCCGCGCCCGGCTCGGCGCCGACGTCGAGGAACCGCTGCTCCACGCGCCCGGTGTCGGTGATCACGACGACGAGCAGCCGCGCGCCGCCGACGGGGACGAGCTCCAGGTGCCGCAGCCCGGACAGCCGCAGCAAGGGGTACTGCACCACGGCGACCTGGCCGGTGAGCTGGGCGATGAGCCGCCCCGCCCGGCCGAGCACGTCGTCCAGGTCGACCGCCTCGGAAAGGAAGGTCTCGATCGCCCGGCGCTGCGGGCTGGTCATCGGGCGGACCTCCGCGAGCCGGTCCACGAACAGCCGGTACCCCTTGTCGGTGGGGATCCGGCCGGCCGAGGTGTACGGCTGGGCGATGTACCCGGCGTCCTCGAGCGCGGCCATGTCGTTGCGGATCGTGGCGGGCGAGACGCCGAGCCCGTGCCGCTCCGTGAGCATGCGCGACCCCACCGGCTCGCGCGTGTGGACGTAGTCCTCCACGATCGCGCGCAGCACGGCCAGGCGACGTTCCTCGCTCACTCGCCCCTCCTCGTGCCGTTGGTCCTCAGGTGCCCTGCGGCTGCACCGGACATTCTCACTGGGCGCTCTCACTTAGCACTCTCGTACCCCGAGTGCCATCCTACGCGGCGCCGCGGCGTGCCCGCGGGTCGCCCCGCCGTGACCTACGCCCGGCCTGAGGTGCCCCGCCCCGCCCTGAGGTACCCGGCGCCCGCAAGATGCGGCACATGACCGATCCGCGGAGGTACCTCATCCGCGCAGGCTGGATTCACCGCCGGGTCATCGGGGCCCGCGGCGAAGGAGGACGGTCATGAGCGAGTTCCTGTACTACGAGGAGCACCGGCAGCGGGCGGACGAGGCCGCACGGCGCGCCGAGCGCGTGGCAGCCCTCCGACGGGCCCGGGGCGAGGACCTGGGGGGCCGGCGGCCCCGTGACCGCCGGCGCCCGCGCCGCCGGCCCGAGCGCCGCATCTGGGGGCTGCCCGCCGATCTCACCCGGGCGTGGCCCACGTGACGGCCGTGGCGCCCGCCGACCCGCCGCTGGCGCCCGCCCCGGCCGACACATCGTCGGACGGAGCACCGGAAGCAGCACCAGACACCAGGCCATCGCCGCATCCGGCGATGGCCTGGCACGTGGCCTGGCACGTGGCCTGGCACGATGGCGACGTGCCCGTCTCCACCACCCGCCGTCCGACCGTCCCGCCCGGTTCTCGCCCGCCGATGGTCGGGCGGGACGCCGAGCTCGGCGCCCTGCGGGACGCGTACGCCAGGGCGCTCGACGGGTCGGGCAGCGCCCTCGTCGTCGGCGGCGAGGCGGGCATCGGCAAGACCCGGCTGGTCGAGGAGTTCCTCGCCACGCTCTCCGGCCAGGCCGGACAGGCTGGTCAGGGGGACGCCCTGGTGCTGCGCGGCCAGTGCTCCGACTCGGGTTCCGGGCCCATCCCGTACGCCGGCCTCGGGGGCGTGCTGGCCGACGCCGTCGATGCCGTCGGGCCGGCGGCGACCCTCGAGGCGGCCGGGCCCGCGGCGGATGCGCTGGGCCTCGTCACCCCGGGCCTGGTGGACGTGCGGCGCGACGTCGACACCGGGCGCCTGCCCGAGGTGCTCAGCGACCTGACGTCCGCCCTCGCCGCCGACCGGCCCGTCGTCGTCGTGCTCGAGGACCTGCACTGGTCGGACGACATCACCCGCACCGTCCTCGTCCGCCTCGCGCGCTCCGCGCCGCGCGCGACGATGCTGGTGGTCGCCACCTACCGCAGCGACGACGTGGGCCGGCGACACCCCCTGCGCACCACGCTCGCCGAGCTCGAGAGGTCCCGGCTGGCGACCCGCGTCGACGTGCCGCGTCTGGACGCCACGGACACCACCCGCCTCGTCACCACGCTCGTCACGACCCACGGGCGGACGCCCGAGCTGCCGGGCGCGCTGCTCAGCGAGCTCGTCGAGCGCGCCGAGGGCGTGCCCTTCTACGCCGAGGAGCTTGCCGAGTTCGCCGGCGACGCGATGCCCGACTCCCTGCGGGACCTGCTGCTCCTGCGCTACTCCACCCTCAGCGACGCCGCCCAGACGTTCTGCCGCGCGGTGGCCGCGGCCGGCCAGCGCGCCCCGCACGAGCTGCTCGCCGCCATGCTGGGCGCGGACGGGCTGGACCGGGCCGAGACCGCGGCGCGCGAGGCGGTCGAGGCGCACGTGCTCGTCACGGACGCCGACGGCTACCGCTTCCGCCACGCGCTCATGCAGGAGGCGGTCGACGACGAGCTGCTACCGGGCGAGGCACGCCGGCTGCACGCGGCGTGCGCCCGCGCGCTCGAGGAGGGCGGCCGGAGGCTCGCGGACGTGGCAGCAGCGGCCGACCACTGGTGGCGGGCCAGGGTGCCCGACCGCGCGCTCGCCTCCGCGGTGGAGGTCGTCACGGCGGCCGAGTCCGACGGCGCGACGTCGACGGCCGTCGCGGCGGGCGAGCGCGCGCTGGAGCTGTGGGACCTGGTCCAGGACGCCGAGCAGGTCGCCGGGATGCACCACGCCGCCCTGCTCCGCGTCGTCTCGGTCGCGCTCCAGGACGCCGCGCAGGTCGACCGGGCGGACGCTCTCGCGCGGGAGGCCGTCGCGGAGTGGCCCGCCGACGACCCGGGCGGCCGGGCGCTGGCCCTTCACACCCTGGCGCACATCCGCGCCAAGGCGGGCGACCCGGGATCCGACGCCCTCCTGGACGAGGCCCTGGCGCTGCTGCCCGACGACGACCACGCCGGGCGAGCGCCCCTGCTGCGGCTCAAGGCGCGCAACGCGATGATGGACCAGCGCGACGAGGAGGCGATCGCCGCCGCCGGCGCGGCGCTCGACGCGGCGACGGCGGCGGGCGACCACCAGAACGCCTCGATCGCCCTCAACCTCCGGGCGATGAGCCGCCTCAGCGGCGGGGACCTCGACGCCCTCGCGGAGCTCGAGCGTTCCCACGAGGTGGCGGGCGACGACTGGCGCGCCCAGTGCCACTACTACACGAACGCCTCGGATTCCCGCCTCAAGCTGGGCCGGTACGCCGAGGCGGAGCACCTCGCCGAGTCGGGCGCGCGCCTGGCTCGCGCGCTCGGCGCCGGCTGGGCCACGCGGGCGATGCTCGAGGGCAACGTCGCCGAGGCGTGGATCGGGCAGGGCCGGTGGGCCGACGCCGAGGCCTGGTACGAGCGGTCGGTGCCGCTCATCGATCCCAGCGACTACGCCGTCTACCTCGGCGAGCGGTGGACCTGGCTCGCCATGTGGCGCGGCGACCTCGAGAGGGCGCAGGCGCGGGCGCGTGCCCATCGCGCCACGTGGCAACGTTTCGGGCAGGTGGAGGAGCAGATCCGCGCGCGTATCGCGGGCACGCTGGCGGAGCTCGCGCTGCTGCGCGACGACCTGGACGAGGCGCTCGACCTGGTCACCATCGCGATCGACCCGGACGCCCTCTCGCCGTTCTACCGGCTGACGACGCTCGGCGTCGCGGCACGGGTCCTCGGCCGCGCCCGGTCCGCCGGGCGCGCGGTCGACGTCACCCCCTACCGGGAGGCGCTCGCCACCTGCACCGTGTGGCCGACGTACCCGATGTGGGCGGCGCTGTTCGCCGCCGAGCTGGGCGACGGCTCGTGGGAGGCGGTCGCCGCGGCCGAGGGCCCGGCGTACCTGCGCCCCTACGCCCTGTACCGGGACGGCGAGTCCCTGCTCGCCGCCGGCGACCGCTCCGCCGCCCGGGCGCGGCTCGAGGAGGCAGCGGGTGCGGCCGACGCGATCGGGTGCGGCCTGGTGGCCGGCCAGGCGCGGGCGCTGCTCGACGGCGCCGGCCTCGCGAAGGGCGGGAGCACCGGCCGGGCCGCCGTCGCCGGCGCCGAGCGTGCCCTGACCGACCGCGAGCGCCAGGTGCTCGACCTGGTCGCCGAGGGGCTGACCAACGGGCAGATCGCCGAGCGGCTCTTCATCAGCCGCAAGACCGCGTCGGTGCACGTCTCCGCGATCCTGCGCAAGCTCGGGGTGGCCGGCCGCACCGAGGCCGCGGTGCTGGCGCGCTCCACCGACGGCAAGGGCTGAGCCGGGTCCGAGCCAGTTCTGAGGCCTGGCCGAGCAGCGCGTGTCTGGCACCGCGTGTCGGGCACCGCGCGGCCTCGGGCCGCGCCTAGGCTCGCGCCCGTGTCCGACCGCTACGGCTCCGACGTCCTGTCCTCCGCCCCCGTCCCCGGCGCGCCGGACGGCTCCGCGCACCATCGCCGCCGCCCCGTCTCGCGGCCGACCGCCGCCGAGCGGGGGCTCGTGGTCGAGGAGGTGACCAGCGGGTGGGTCGGCGCCGTCGTGCGCGTGGAGAAGTCCGGCGGCATCCATCTCGTGGTGCTCGAGGACCGGCGCGGCCGCACCCGGTCGTTCCCGCTCGGGCCCGGCTTCTGGGTGGACGGGCAGCCCGTGGAGCTCACCGCGCCGGTGCCGACGCGGGCCCCGGCGCAGCCCACTCGCACGGCGTCCGGCTCGGTCGCGGTGCGCGGGCAGCGGGCCCGCGTGGCGCGCGGTAGCCGCATCTGGGTGGAGGGCAAGCACGACGCGGAGCTGGTCGAGAAGGTGTGGGGCGACGACCTGCGCGTCGAGGGGGTCGTGGTGGAGATGCTCGACGGCGTGGACAACCTCGCCGATGCCCTCGACGACTTCGACCCGACCCCCGAACGCCGCGTGGGCGTGCTGGTGGATCACCTGGTGCGTGGCTCCAAGGAGCAGCGCATCGCCGCCGACGCCCTGCGCCGCGTGCCGCGTGGCACGGTGCTGGTGCTCGGGCACCCGTACGTGGACGTGTGGCAGGCCGTGAAGGCCGAGCGCGTCGGGCTCGAGGCGTGGCCGACGATCGATCGAGGCACGGAGTGGAAGCGTGGCATCCTGCGCGAGCTCGGCTGGCCGGCGTCGTCGGCCCAGGACGTCGGCCTGGCCTGGCAGCGGATCCTGGGGACGGTGCGCGACTACCGCGACCTCGACCCGGCCCTGCTGGGCCGGGTCGAGGAGCTGATCGACTTCGTCACCGCGTGAGCGTCAGGCGATGCCGTCGCGCTTCGCGTAGGCGTTCACCTTCTGCGAGAGCGAGATGAGCGCGACGAAGCACTCGAGCACGATCCGCGCGAAGGCGAGGTAGAGGAGTGCGAGGATCCAGCCGAAGAGCAGGAAGAGCACGCCGACCCACCAGTCCTGGGCGAACGACGCGATCAGGCCGCCGAGCCAGTAGATCGCGGTGATCACGACCACGATGATGTAGACGACCCTGACCACCGTGGGCGTGATGTACCGGCTGAACGAGAAGTCGAACAGCGCGCCGAAGAAGTTGCCCCCCACCGCTCCGATCGGGGGGAGCGCCGCCGCGGACCGGTCCGGCGGGTACTCGGACCCTGGGTAGAGACCCGGGTCGGGCATCTGACCCTCGTAGGGCTGCTGCGGTTGCGCGTACGGCTGGTCGCCGTAGGGCGGCTGCCCGCCGTGCGGGGGCGGCGCGGACGGCGGCTGCTGGCCGTACGGCTGCGTCGGCTGGCCCTCGGGCTGGTGTGGCGGCTGGTACGGCGGCTCCTGCGGATCGCCGGGCTCACGCGGCGTGTTCTCGCTCATCGTTCCTCCTGAGTCGTCGAGGGGACGCACCCGGCAGGGTCGGCCCCTCCCGCTCCCACTCTCGCGGCCGCGGAGGGAGCGCGCCACCGCTCGAGTGCCCGTGACCACCGCAGTTGCGCAAAGATGGACCCATGAGCCAGCCCCCGTACGGACCTCCGCCGCAGCAGCCCCCGGGTCAGCCGCCGTACGGCAGTCAGCCCCCGTACGGGCCGCCCGGCTACGCGCCGCGGCCGCTCACGCCGGCGGACGAGCGGACATGGGCCATGGTCGCGCACCTGGGACCGCCCGTGCTGGCGGTACTGAGCTTCGGCATCCTCGGCTTCCTCACGCCGCTGCTCGTCTGGCTGTTCCTGCGTGACCGCAGCGCGTACGTGGCCGACCAGGCCAAGGAGTCGCTGAACTTCCAGATCACGCTGCTCATCGGCTACGCGATCGGCTGGATCACGGTCCTCGCCTTCATCGGGCTCGTCATCCTGCCCGTCGTCTGGATCCTGTCGATCGTGTTCGGCATCATCGCCGCCGTCGCCGTCAACCGGCACGAGGCGTACCGGTACCCGGTCAACATCCGCGTCGTCTCCTGAGCCTCGGAGCGTCAGGGGGTGAGCTCGCGCACCACGGCGTCGGCCAGGAGCCGCCCCTGGCGCGTGAGCACCACGCGCCCGCGCACGGCCGCGACGCCGTCGAGCAAACCGCGCGCCACCAGCCCGGCGACCGCCGTGCGCCGTGAAGGGTCGAGGACGTCGAGGTCCAAGCCCTCGCGCAGGCGCACCCCGAGGAGTACACGCTCGAGCTGCGCCTCGGCGGGAGTCAGCAGCTCGCGCCCGGCGCCCGGGGAGGTGCCGGCCTCCAGCAGCGCGGCGTAGCGGCGCGGGTGCTTGACGTTCCACCAGCGCACGCCGGCATGCTCCCCGTCGGTGGGCCCGGCCACGTAGGAGTGGGCACCCGGCCCGATCCCCCACCAGTCGTCGCCGCGCCAGTAGGCGAGGTTGTGCCGGCACGCGTGGTCGCCCCCGCGGGCCCAGTTGCTCACCTCGTACCAGCCCAGGCCGGCCTCCGTGAGCAGGTCGTCGGCCAGCTCGTACTTGGCGGCCTGGTCGTCCTCGTCCGGCAGCGCCAGCTCCCCGCGCCGCACCTGGGTGTGCATCTTGGTGCCGGGCTCCACGACCAGCGCGTACGCCGAGACGTGGTCGACGCCGGTCCCGAGCACCGACTCCAGCGACGTGCGCCAGTCGTCGACGGACTCCCCCGGCGTGCCGTAGATGAGGTCGAGCGAGACGTCGAGGCCGGCGTCGCGGGCCCAGGCGACGGCGTCGGGCACGCGGCGCGGGTCGTGGGTGCGCTCCAGCGTGGCCAGCACGTGCGGGACGGCGGACTGCATGCCGAACGAGACCCGCGTGAACCCGGCGTCGGCGAGCACCCGCAGGTTCTCCGGCGTGACGGAGTCCGGGTTGGCCTCCGTGGTCACCTCGGCGCCGGGGGCCAGCCCCCAGACGTCGTCGACGCCCCGCAGCATCCGCGCCAGGTCCGCGGCCGGCAGCATCGTGGGGGTGCCGCCGCCGAAGAACACCGTGGACACCGGTCGGTCGCCCAGGCCCGCGTCGTCGAGCACCCGGGCCGCGAGGCCGACCTCGCGCAGCGCCGTCGTCGCGTACGCGGCCTGGTTGGCCCCGCCGCCCAGCTCCGACGCCGTGTAGGTGTTGAAGTCGCAGTAGCCGCAGCGCACCGAGCAGAACGGCACGTGCACGTACACGCCGAAGGGCCGGGTCTCCGCGGTGGTTTCGACAGGCTCAACCAGCGAATGCGGGGTTTCGACAGGCTCAACCAGCGAAGACGGGTTTTCGGCGGGCCGCACCCACTCCGGCAGCGCGCCGTCCGCGGGCACAGCCATGCCGCCCAGACCCCGCGCTTCGGGCAGCGCGGGCACTACTTCTTCTTGTCCTTGGCGTCCTTGCCGGCGTTGCCGTCGGAGGAGAGCGCGGCGATGAAGGCGTCCTTCGGGACCTCGACGGAGCCGATGTTCTTCATGCGCTTCTTGCCCTCCTTCTGCTTCTCGAGGAGCTTGCGCTTACGGCTGATGTCGCCGCCGTAGCACTTGGCGAGCACGTCCTTGCGCATGGCGCGCACCGTCTCGCGGGCGATGACGCGCGCGCCGACGGCGGCCTGGATCGGCACCTCGAACTGTTGGCGGGGAATGATCTCCTTGAGCTTCGCCGTCATCGTGACGCCGTAGTCGTAGGCCTTCTCCCGGTGCACGATGGCGCTGAACGCGTCCACCTGGTCGCCCTGCAGCAGGATGTCGACCTTGACGAGGTCGGCGGCCTGGTCGCCGGTCGCCTCGTAGTCGAGCGACGCGTATCCGCGCGTGCGGGACTTGAGGTGGTCGAAGAAGTCGAAGACGATCTCGGCGAGCGGCAGCGTGAAGCGCAGCTCGACGCGGTCCTCGGACAGGTAGTCCATGCCGAGCATCTGGCCGCGGCGGTCGTTGCACAGGCCCATCACGGTGCCGACGAACTCGCTCGGGGCGAGGATGGTCGCACGCACCACGGGTTCGCGGACCTCCTTGATCTTGCCGCCCGGGAACTCCGACGGGTTCGTCACCTTGACGGGCGTACCGTCCTCGAGCGTGACGTCGTAGACGACGTTGGGGGCGGTGGAGATGAGGTCGAGGTCGAACTCGCGCTCGAGCCGCTCGCGCACGATCTCCAGGTGCAGCAGCCCGAGGAAGCCGACGCGGAACCCGAAGCCGAGGGCGACCGACGTCTCGGGCTCGTAGTTGAGCGCCGCGTCGTTGAGCTTCAGCTTGTCGAGGGCGTCGCGCAGTGCGGGGTAGTCGGACCCGTCCACCGGGTAGAGCCCGGAGAACACCATCGGCTTGGGCTCGCTGTACCCGCCGAGCGCGGCGGGTGCCGGCTTGCTCGCGTTGGTGACGGTGTCGCCCACCTTGGACTGGCGCACGTCCTTGACGCCCGTGATGAGGTAGCCGACCTCCCCGACGCCGAGGCCCTTCGTGTGTTTCGGCTCGGGCGAGATGACGCCGATCTCGAGCAGCTCGTGGGTCGCGCGCGTCGACATCATGACGATGCGCTCGCGCGGGCTGAGGCTGCCGTCCACGACCCGCACGTACGTGACGACGCCGCGGTAGGTGTCGTAGACCGAGTCGAAGATCATGGCCCGGGCCGGGGCGTCGGGGTCGCCGACCGGGGCCGGGACCCGCTCGACGATGCGGTCGAGCAGCGTCTCGACGCCGGCGCCGGTCTTGCCGCTGACCCGCAGGACGTCGGCTGGGTCGCCGCCGACGAGCCCTGCGATCTCCTCGGCGTACTTCTCCGGCTGCGCGGCCGGCAGGTCGATCTTGTTCAGGACCGGGATGATCTCGAGGTCGTTCTCCATCGCCAGGTACAGGTTGGCGAGCGTCTGGGCCTCGATGCCCTGGGCGGCGTCGACCAGCAGCACGGCCCCTTCGCACGCCGCGAGCGAGCGGGAGACCTCGTACGTGAAGTCGACGTGGCCCGGGGTATCGATCATGTTGAGCGCGAACGGCGTCTCGAGGCCGGCCTCGTCCACCACGCTCCAGGGCATGCGCACGGCCTGCGACTTGATCGTGATCCCGCGCTCGCGCTCGATGTCCATGCGGTCGAGGTACTGCGCCCGCATGGCCCGCGCCTCGACGACGCCCGTGAGCTGCAGCATGCGGTCGGCGAGCGTCGACTTGCCGTGGTCGATGTGCGCGATGATGCCGAAGTTGCGGATGAGCTCGGGCGCCGTGGCGTTCGGCTCGATGCGCGCACTGAGCGCGGGTCCAGGAATGGGCAACGCGATCTCGCTCCGTCAGGGTGGCTGGGGTGGGGTGGAGGGTCCGGCCATTGTCCCACGCCCACGTCCGCTGCCCGCCCCTGCCATGTCCCTGCCGCCCGCCCCTGCGCCCGCCTTGCTGCCCCCGGCCTCCCCGCCCACCGTGCGGGCGTCGCCCGTCCCTGCCTACGGTCGTGGACCGGGCACGACGAGAGCTGCCGGGACGACGAGAGGAGCCGCCATGGCCGACCTGACCGGGAAGCGAGTGCTGGCGATCGTGACGAGCTACGGCGTCGAGCAGGACGAGCTGCTCGTGCCGCTGGAGCACCTGCGCGCCGCGGGCGCCGACGTGGTCGTCGCGTCGAACGAGCCCGGCGACGTGCGCACCCTCGTCGGCGACAAGGACCCCGGCCGTCACGTGCCGGCCGACGCCACCTACGACCAGGTCGACACCGCGGGCGTCGACCTGCTCCTCGTGCCCGGCGGCACGCTCAACGCCGACACGCTGCGCCTGCAGGACGCCGCCGTCGGGTTCGTCGACGACTTCGCCCGCCGCGGGCTCCCGGTCGCCGCGATCTGCCACGGCCCGTGGGCCGTCGTCGAGGCGGGCCGCGTCGCGGGGGCGACCCTCACCTCGTACCCGTCGCTGGCCACGGACGTGCGCAACGCGGGCGGCACGTGGGTGGACCGCTCGGTGGTGCGCGACGACGGTGCCGGGTTCCCGCTGGTGACCTCGCGCACCCCCGACGACCTGGACGACTTCCTCGAGCAGGTCGACGCGGTGCTGGGTGAGCAGACGACCGGACGCTAGCCTCGGCGCCATGCCGATCGAGCTGCCGTCCGAGCTGCCCGCCGCGCAGCCGTCCACGCTGCCCGCCGCACAGCTCCGGCCCGAGGTCGACCCGGGCACGGGACGCCGCACCGACGGCGGTCGTGAGCCGGACCGCCTCGCCCTCCTCGCGCGCCTCCAGGAGTCGTTCGCCGCGGCCGTCCCGGGCACCGACCCCGACGCCCTCGTGCCGGCGTGCGGCGACTGGCGCGTGCGCGAGCTCGTCGTGCACCTCGCCGGCGTCCACCACTGGGCGGCCGGCATGGCCGTGGGCGACACCTCGCGCTCCGAGGACCTCACCCGGCCCGACCTCACCCGGCCCGACCTCCCCGCCCCCGACGGCGTCCGGCCCGCGCTCGCGGCGCTCTACCGGGAGCACGCGGCCGAGCTGCGGTCGACGCTGGCCGCCGCGGGGCCGGACGGCGCGGCACGCACGCTGGTGGGCGACGGACCCGCGTCGTTCTGGTGGCGCCGGCAGGGGTACGAGACGCTCGTGCACCTGCACGACCTGCACGCCGCGCGGCTCGGCTCCGGGCCCGCGGCCGTCGAGGAGGGCGCGGTCGGCGTCGCGCCCGAGGTGTGGGCCGACGCCGCCGACGAGGTGGTCACGATGTTCCAGCCCCGGCAGGTCCGGCTCGGGCGGATGTCGCCGCTGCGCGACCTCGTGCGCGTCGTCGCCTCCGACCTGGGCTGGTCGTGGACGCTGGGCGCCCACGAAGACGGCAGAGCTGACAGCGGGGTGGACGGCGGGTCGGAGGACGAACCGACGGCGACCGTCGCGGCACCGGCCCACGGGCTCGCGCTGCTGCTCTGGGGCCGGCTCGACCTCGCCGAGGCGGGCGCGACCGTCGACGGCGACGCCGCCGCGGCCCGGCGCACCCTCGCTGCCCCGATCGTGCCCTGAGGCCGCACCGGCACCGATGAGTCCGCACACCGTGGCGGGTCCACCCGCCACGGCATCCGACACCAGCCGGTCCGGCACGACGGCGACCACCGCGACCGCCGCGACCGCCGCGCGGAGCCTGGCCGCGGCCGTGCCCCGGAGCGCGGCCGAGACCGTGCCGGGCGCCGACCATACCTGGGACCCGGAGGCGATGGCCGCCCGGCTGGCCCGGTTCGTCCTGGGCTGAGCCCTTAGGCTGTCGGCCGTGGCGAACCGATGGCTGAACCTGCTGGTCGACGTGCTGCGCTCGGCGAAAGCCCCGTCCCGGCGCACCTCCCCGACGCGACCCGGCCGCGCCGCGGGCACCGGACGCCCCACGAGCACCCCGCGCACCACGCGCACCACGGCGCCGACGACCGGCTACCCGGGCGACTTTACCGGCACGGTGCAGCCCGTCTACGCGCCGCAGCTCGACGGCGACCCGGACCCGGGCGAGGTCGTGTGGACCTGGGTGCCGTACGAGGAGGACCAGAAGAACGTCAGCAACCCACGTGGAAAGGACCGTCCCGTCCTGCTGATCGGGCGCGACGGCCCGTGGCTCCTGGCGCTCCAGCTCACGAGCAAGGACCATGACCGGGACGCCGCTCAGGAGGCCCGCTGGGGTCGCCTCTGGATGGACATCGGGACCGGGGCCTGGGACGCGCAAGGCCGGCCGAGCGAGGTTCGCCTCAACCGGGTGGTCCGCGTGGCCCCGCACGCCGTGCGGCGCGAGGGCGCCGTCATGGACCGCCGGACGTTCGACCGGGTCGCCGCCGCAATGGCGAAGGCCCGCCGCTGACCCCCAGGTAGGCCGCCACGACCGCCTCGTCGGCGAGCAGCCGGTCGGCCGGGCCCTCCTGCACCACCTGCCCGCCGGCCAGCACGTAGCCGTGGTCGGCGGCCCGCAGCGCGCGCCGCGCGTTCTGCTCCACCAGCAGCACGGCCACCCCGGCGGCGCGGATCTCCGCGATGACCGCGAAGACCTCGTCGACGACGCGGGGCGCCAGGCCCATCGACGGCTCGTCGAGCAGCACGATCCGCGGCTCGGTCACCAGCGCCCGGCCGATGGCGAGCATCTGCTGCTCCCCGCCCGACAGGGCACCCGCCGGCATCCGACGCCGCTCGGCGAGGACGGGGAACCGGTCGTAGACCCCCTCGACGCGGCCGGGCTCGCGCCGCCCGCCGAGCTGCAGGTTCTCCTCGACCGTGAGCGTGGCGAGCACCTGCCGCCCCTCGGGCACCTGCACCAGCCCGGCCCGCACCAGCCGGTGCGCCCGCGCCCGGGTGACGTCCCGCCCGTCGAGCAGCACCCGGCCGCCCGAAGGGCGCACGATGCCGCTCACCGCGTTGATCACGGAGCTCTTGCCCGCCCCGTTGGCCCCGACCAGCGTGACCAGCCCGCCCGCCGGCACCTCGAGGCTCACCGACCGCACCGCGCGCACCCGGCCGTAGCTCACCTGCAGGTCCGTCACCGACAGCAGCGGCGCGCTCATCGGGCCCCCTCCCCCTGCTGCTCCTGCGCGGCGTCGTCCTCGGTGCTCTCCTCGGTGCTCTCCTCCGTGCTCTCCTCCGTGCCGAGGTACGCCGCCACCACCCGCGGGTCCCGGCGCACCTCGTCCGGCGGGCCGGCGGCGATGACGGCCCCGAAGTCGAGCACCACCACCCGGTCGCAGGTGCGCATCACCATCGCGACGTCGTGCTCGATCAGCAGCACCGTCAGCCCGTCGTCCGCGAGCGAGGCGATCAGCGCCGACAGCGACTCGGCCTCGACGGCGTTCATCCCCGCGGCGGGCTCGTCGAGCACGAGGAGCGACGGCTCCGCGGCGAGCGCCCGCGCGATCTCCAGGCGCCGCTGGTCCCCGTACGACAGGGCGGCGGCGTCCGTCCGGGCGGACGCCGCGAGCCCGACCCGCTCGAGGCAGCGGCCGGCGCGCACGACGGCCGCCCGCTCCTCGCGGCGCGCGGACGGCGCCCACACGAGGCGGCGCAGGGCCGTGGGCCGCGTCGTCAGGTGGGCGCCCACCAGCACGTTCTCCAGGGCGGTCATGCGGCCGAACAGCTTGGCCTGCTGGAACGTGCGGCTGATCCCCGCGGCGGCCACCCGGTGCACGGGGGTGCGGGCCGGGTCGACTCCCAGCACGTCGATCCGGCCCGAGGACGGGGCCACGAGGCCGCTGATCATGTTCACCAGCGTCGTCTTGCCGGCGCCGTTGGGCCCGATCAGCCCCAGCACCTCGCCCGCGCGCAGCTCGAGGTCCACGCCGCGCACGGCGTGCACCCCGCCGTAGTCCTTCGACACGCCGCGCAGCGCCGCCACGACCTCGCCCGACCCGGGGGTGTCGGGCCGGGGACCGGCGGCGGGTGGCCGTTCGTCGTCGGACACCCCCACGAGCCGCGGCCGCCGTCGGGGCAGGAGGCTCGCCAGCCCGCCGGGCCGGAACAGGATGACGACGAGCAGCAGCAGGCCGGCCAGGAACGGCCGCACCCAGCCCGCCTCGACGCCGAGGGCGCGCTGCGCCTCGGGGACCACGGTGAGGAACGCGCCGCCCAGGACGGGGCCGAGCCACATGGTCGACCCGCCGACGACGGCGGTCACGAGACCGTCGATCGCCGCGGTGAACCCGAAGTCGGACGGCACGACCAACCGCACGAAGTACGCCCACAGCACCCCGTACGCCCCGGCGACCGCCCCGGCCGTGACGAACGCCGCGAGCCGGTGCCGCCCGACGTCGATCCCCGTCGCGCGGGCGGCGAGCTCGTCCTCGCGGATGGCCGCGAGCGCCCGCCCGAACCGGCTCGGGCCCTGCCGCCAGAACGCGTAGGCGACGACGGCGAGCAGCGCCCAGGCCATCCACGGCTCCAGCAGCTTGGGCACGCTCAGGCCCTGGGGGCCGCCGCTCCAGTCGGCGTTGAGCAGCACGATGCGCACGGCCTCGGCGAAGCCGAGCGTCGCGATCGCCAGGAAGACGCCGCGCAGGTGCATGGTCGGCAGGCCCAGCACGACCGCGGCGACCGCCCCGACGACCACACCGATCCCGAGGGCGACCACGAGGGCGACGCCGTCGCCGACAGCCTCCGGGTCGGGGGCCAGCGTGGCCGACACGTACGCCGCGACGGCCGCGAAGCCCGCCTGACCCAGGCTGAGCTGGCCGGCCACCAGCACGGCGTAGAAGGAGTAGGCGAACAGCCCGGCGAGGGCCACGAAGACGAGCGTCGACTCGCCGAGCATCACACCTCCCTGACCCTGCTCTTGCCGAACAGCCCCTGCGGGCGCACGACGAGCAGCAGGAACAGCAGCGCGAACGCCACGAGGTCGCGCCAGCTCGACCCGATGTACTGGACGGCGAACACCTCGGCCAGACCCAGCAGCAGCCCGCCCACGAGCGCGCCCGGCAGGGAGCCCATGCCCCCCACGACGATCACCGCGAGCCCCTTGAGCTCGATCGCGGCGCCCATGTCGAGCTGCGCGCTGTTGACGTTCATCGCGAACAGCGCGCCGGCGACAGCGCCCAGCGCGGCGGAGATCGCGAACGTCGTCGACGTCACGCGCTCCACGTCGACGCCCACCACCCGGGCCGCCCGGGGGTTCTCCGCGACGGCGCGCATGCTGCGTCCCAGGCCGGAGCGGGACACCAGCACCGTGAGCCCCACCATGAGCACCACGGAGATCACCAGGATGACCACCTGCACCAGTGTCACGCGGGCCCCGAGCACCTGGTAGCCCTGCTCCGGGAACGCCCCGGCCGGGAACCGGCGGGTGTCCGGGCCGTACCGCCACTGCAGCAGGGCCACGAGCATGCCGCCCAGGGCAATGGAGGCGATCAGGCCGGCGAAGTGCGCGTCGGGGCGGTGGCGCAGCGGGCGGAACGCCACCCGCTCGACCACCAGGCCGAGGATCCCGCCGACCACCGCCACCAGGGGCAGTGCCAGCCAGATCGACAGCCCGGCGGCGTCGACGAGCTCGATGCCGACCAGCGCGCCCGCGGCGAACACCGCGGGATGGGCGAGGTTCAGCCGGTCCAGGATGCCGAAGACCAGCGTGAACCCGATGGCGAAGAGCGCATAGATCGACCCGATGGACAGGCCGTTCAGCAGCTGCTGCATGACCGGCGGCGTCAGTCGAGTGCGACGAACTGGCCGTCCGTGACCACCTGGACCACGCCCTCGTGCACGGCGTCGCGGTTCTCGTCGATGCTCAGGGTGCCGAGCACGGTGTCGAGGTCCTGGACCGAGCCGAGGTTGTCGCGGACGTCGTCGGGCTCGGCCGAGCAGCCGGCCCGCACGGCGGCGTCGATCGCCTCCAGGCCCGCGTACGCCTGGGCGGCGAACTGGTCGGGCGCGGCGTCGTTGGCCTCCTCGTAGGCCTCGAGGAACTCGGCGTTCTGCGCGTTGTCGGTGGCCGCCGAGTTCCAGGCCGCCCCGACGATCACGCCCTCCGCCGCGTCCCCGGCGTCGGCCATGAGCTGCGGGTTGTTGAACCCGTTGCCGCCGATGATCGGCACGTCGATGCCGAGCTCGCGGGCCTGGGTGACCAGGGGCACGGCGGCCTCGATGAGGGCGGAGACGACGATCGCGTCCGGATCGGCGGCCTTCGCCTCGGTGAGCAGAGGCCGGAAGTCGGTGTCCGAGACGGAGAACGTCAGGGTCTCGGAGACGTTCACGCCCTCGGCCTCGAGTGCCTCGGCGAACACCTGGTAGCCCGAGTCGGTGAACGCGTCGTCGTCGCTGTACATGACGACCACGTCCTTGAGGTCGTGCTCGGCGACGGCGGCGGCCACCGTCTGCGGGATCACCTGGCCCTCCGTGAGCGAGACCCGGTGGATGTACTCGCCCTGCTCGGTGATGCCGTCCGCGGTGTTGGAGATGGCGACCACCGGGACGCCCTCCTCCTGGGCGATCGGCTGCGCCTGGAAGGCCACCGTGGACAGGGTGGGCCCGATGATGGCGCTCACCCCGTCGGCGGCGAGCTTCTCGAAGACGGTGATGCCCTGGCGCGGGTCCGTCTGGTCGTCCTCGATCGCGAGCTCGTAGGTGACGCCGTCGTCGGAGAGCGCGTCGGCGGCCAGCTCGAGGCCCTTGCGCTGCGACTCGCCGTAGCTGCCCGCGGGCCCGGTCAGCGAGAGTGCCGCGCCGACGGGCACCGGGTCGGCGATGGCGCACTCCTCGCCGGTCCCTTCCCCCTGGAGGTCGCCGCCCGAGGCGTCGGAGCCCCCGGAGGAGCACGCGGCCAGGGCGAGGGCGGTGACGGACGACAGGACGAGGGCGGTGGTGCGGCGTGCGGACCTGCGGGCAGACGGGCGTTCGAGCGACGAGCGGCGCATGGATACTCCTCGAAGGGCGCCCGGTTGCTCGGGCGCGGCCGGTGTGACACGACGGTGTGGTGCACCTGTCCGGGATGACGACCTCCACGATCTGATACGAATGCCCGAAGCGCATCTCACATGGCGGCATGCTGAGCACGGTTCTGTCGCACCGCAGCCTCTGCTATCGTTGATGTTTGCGTGTCCGCCCAGGTCGGCGGGCACAGCCGCGGTTCCTCTCCACGGGTTCCCCACCCCAGTCCCGGAGCTGCGGCCGCCCTCTACGACCTATCCGCTCGCCGGCAGGCGAACACACCAGGAAGTCCACACGTGGCAAACATCAAGTCCCAGATCAAGCGCATCAAGACGAACGAGAAGGCGCGCCTGCGTAACAAGGCCGTCAAGTCTGAGCTGAAGACGCACATCCGCAAGGTGCGTCAGGCCGTCGCCGCGGGCGACAAGGAGGCCGCGACCGCGGCTCTGCAGACCGCGACGCGCAAGCTCGACAAGGCGGTCTCGAAGGGCGTCATCCACGTCAACCAGGCCGCGAACCGCAAGTCGTCCATCGCGAAGTCGGTCGACGCGCTCTGATTCGTCGCGACCCGTCCGCCTGACGGCGGACCGGCAAGGCTCCGAAGGGCGCCGCACCCCCGGGTGCGGCGCCCTTCGTGCGTCCGGACCCGGATGATGTGGGCCCGCTGGGTGTTGTGGGTGCGGGGGCTCAGCCGCGCCGAGACCGCGCGATCGCGAGCACGGCCGTCTCGACGGCGTAGACCGGGTCGCGACCGCCGCCCTTGACGTCCGCGTCGGCCTGCGCGACGGCGCCGATCGCGGTGGCGAGGCCCTCGGGTGTCCAGCGCGAGAGGTCCCGTTGGGCGTTGCGGACCTGCCAGTCCTGGAGCCCGAGCTGCCGCGCGGTGGCCGCGCCGCCCCGGATCGCCGCGACCCGGGCCAGGGTGCGCAGGCGCAGCGCGAGCGCCGCGACGATCGGCACGGGGTCGGCGCCCGTCGCGAGCGCGTGCCGCAGCAGGGCGACCGCCCCGCCGGCGTCGCCCGCCACCGCGGCGTCGGCGACCTTGAACCCGGTGGCCTCGACCCGGCCGCCGTAGTAGCGGTCGACGACGCCCTCGCTGATCGTGCCCGCGGTGTCCGCCACGAGCTGGGCGCACGCGGAGGCGAGCTCGCGCAGGTCGGTGCCCAGGGCGTCGACCAGGGCGCGGACGGCCGCCGCGTCGGCGCGCCGCCGCGCGGCGCGGAACTCGCCCGTGACGAACTGCACCTTGTCCGCGTCCTTGCTGATCGGGTCGCACTCGAGCACCGGCGCCCCGCTCGCGACGATCGCGTCGAGCATCTTCTTGCCCCGCTGCCCGCCGCCGTGCACCACCACCACGACCGTCTCCGGGTCGGGTGCACCCACGTAGCGGACGACGTCGGCGACGAGCTCCTCCGTGGCCGCCTCGGCCGACCGCACCACCACCACGCTCGGCTCGCCGAAGAGCGAGGGGCTCGCCGCCACGGCGAGCTGACCTGCGGCGTACGTGCCGCCGTCGAGCTCGGTCTTCTCGGTCTCGGCGTCCCGCTCCCGCGCCAGGTGGACGATGCCGTCCACCGCGCGCTCGGCGAGCAGCCCCTCGGGCCCGCGCACCAGGATCACGGGGGCGAGGGTCGGGTCGTCCCACGGACGGCTGTTCGCCCTGCTCGTCGTGGCGCCGCCTCGACGAGGCGCTCGGGACTGACGGGACGTCGGGGCGGGAGGCACGCGCCCAGCCTGCCACGAACCGCCGACGCTCCCGCATCCCGGGCCGAGCCGCGGCCGGGCGGCGGAGACGTCCCCCCTGTCGCCCGCCTACCCGCACGCGAGCCCGATCTCCTCGCCGCGCTGCACGAGCACCGCCGTGCCGCACTCGTCGGTCCGCACCACCGCGGAGCCCACCGAGCCGTACAGCGCCAGCGCGGCATCGGTCGGGTGGCCGTACGTGTTGTCGGCGCCGACGCTCACGAGGGTCACCCGCGGGGAGAGCAGCTGGGCGAGGGCAGCGGACTGCGACCGCGAGCCGTGGTGCGCCATCTTGACGACGTCCACGTCCGCCGCCTCGCTCGACGACATGCCCGACGAGGCGAGCACGCCCGCCAGCGCGTCCTGGGCCGGCTCCTCCAGGTCGCCGAGCGCGACCAGGTCGAGGCCGCCCGCGGTGTGCACCCGGAGCGCCACGCTGGCGTCGTTCGCCCCGTCCCCCTCCGCTCCCGCGTCCGTCCCCGAGCCGCCGGCGCCGGACGCCCCGAGCACCTGCCACGTCGCGGAGCCCGACTCGCCCTCGTCCCCGACGCCCGCGACCTGCACTGGTACCCCCACCGCGGCGAGACCGTCGCGCACGGCGGCGGCCTGGGCGGCCGGCTCCGCGAGGGGCGAGACGAGCGCGGCGTCGACGCGTCGATCCCGCAGCACCGGCTCCAGCCCGCCGACGTGGTCGGCGTGGAAGTGGCTGAGCACCAGGAGGTCGATCTTCGTCACGCCGAGGTGGTCGAGGCAGCGGGCCGCGTCGTCCCCCGCCGGGCCGACGTCGATGACGATCGCCGAGGCCGCGCCCGTGCGCACGGCCATCGAGTCGCCCTGCCCGACGTCGCAGGCCGCCACCTGCCAGTCGTCCGGGACGGCGGCGCCGGCGCCCGCGAGCCTGGGCACGGCCAGGACCAGGACCGCCAGCAGCGCGGCGCCCGCGAGCCCGGCGGCGACCGCGGTCCGCGCCCGGCCGTGCCGCAGGACCGTACGGCGCACCCGGCGCCGGACGCCCCGGCGAACCTGACGCAGGGTACGTGGCGCGGCGTCGCGCCACTCGCGCCGCCAGCCCTCGCCGGGCGGCCGGCGCAGCACGGCCGCCAGCGCGGCGACGGTGAGCAGCGCGAGCGCGGCGACACCACCCAGGCCGCCGGGCCAAGCAACGCTCGCTCCCGGGAGGTCGGCGAACCACCGCGCCACACCCGCGATCCACCCGGTGGCGAGGCCGGCCAGCCACGCGACGGGCAGGGCGAACCCGGGCGCCCACGGAGCCAGCAGCGTCGCCACGAGCCCGAGCACCGTGGCCGGGACCAGCGCGGGGGTCGCCAGCAGGTTCGCGGGCACCGACGTCAGGGGCACGTGCGGGTCGAGCAGCAGCAGCACCGGGCCGCAGGCCGCCTGCGCCGCCCACGGCACCGCGAGGGCGAACGCGAGCGGCCGGCCCGTCCACGGCGCCAGGCGGCGCGCCAGCGGGCCCGCGAGGAGCACGAGCCCCGCGGTCGCCGCGCAGGAAAGGACGAAGCCGTACGAGCGGGCGAGCCACGGGTCGACGACCAGCAGCGCCGTCGCGGCCGCCGCCAGCGCGGGGGCGCCCGCCGAGGGCCGCCCGAGCGCCAGGCCGAGGAGCGCGGCCGCGCAGGTCCACGCCGCCCGGAGCACGCTCGGCTCCGGGCGCACCAGGAGCACGAACGCCGCGGCCGTGGCGGCGATCACCGCGACCCGCACGCCGCGCGGCACCCGGGCGAGCGCGCACAGGCCGGTGAGCGTGGCCACCACGATCGCGAAATGCCCACCGGAGACGGCCGTGATGTGCGTGAGGCTCGTGACCCGCATCGCCTCGTCGATCTCCGGTGGCACCCGGCTCGTGTCGCCCACGGCCACCCCCGGCACCAGCCCGCGCGCCTGCGGGGACAGCCCTGCCGTGACGTCCAGGAGCGCCGCGCGCAGCACGTGGGTCGTGCGCAGCAGGGCGCCGGGCGGCTCGCGCTCGGCCACCTGCCCCGCGCCGGTCAGTCTGGCAACGGGCCCGTCGCCGTCGCCGACCGACCGCAGCACCCCCGAGACCGCCACCGTGGCGCCGTAGCGCGGGGCGGGTCCATCGGCGGTCACCTCGACGAGCCCGCCGCCCGGCGCGCCGACCCCCCGCGCCGTCAGCTGCTCGACGGCGAGCACCCATCGGACCCCGTCGCCGAAGACCGCGGGCCGTGCCTCGGACGCGACACGCCCGACGACGGTCGCGTGCGCCCCTTGAGCCGACAGCGACAGGAGCGGCACCTGGCGTGCTGTCTGGGCCTGTACCCCCAGCGCCACCGCAGCGAGGCAGACCAGGGCGAGCACCGCGTGCGCCCCGGCGGACCGCCCCCACCCGGCCCGGTGCCGGACGGGGGCGGCTCCACGGCCGGCCGCGGCGAGCCTGCCCGTGACGAGGCCGGTCGTGACCCGCCCGGTCGTCACCAGCCCGGTCGTCACCAGCCCGGTCGTCACCAGCCTGATCGTCACCAGCCTGATCGTCACCAAGCCCAGCGCGACCAGCCCGAGCACGACAACGCTCGCGACCGCCACGACCCGCCCCCACGGTTGCGCCGGCCCCGTGAGCGCCCAGGCCCCCGCCCAGGTGACGACCGCCGCGGGGACGAGCCGCAGGTCGACGTGCCGTCGAGGTGCGACGGCCGCCGCCGTGGCGGGCGTCGTGGCGGGCGTCGTGGCGAGTGCCACGGCCGACGCCTCGGCCGGAGCATCGACCCGAGAGTCCACCCGAGCATCGACCGGCATGACGACCGGCACCGCGCTCACAGACGGACCAGGTCGCGGACCTGCTCCAGCACGGACGGGCCGATCCCGGACACCTCGTCGAGCTCGTCGACGCTGGTGAAGGGCCCGTTCTCGTCCCGCCACGCGACGACGCGCTCGGCGAGCGCAGGCCCGATGCCCGGCAACTCCTCGAGCTGGGCGGCCGATGCCGTGTTGAGGTCCACCCCGCCGGCGCCACCGTCCCCCGCCGCGGGCGCACCGCTCGCGGCGGGTGCCGCCTCCTGCGGTGCCTCCCCCGGGCGCGGCACCCGGATCTGCTCGCCGTCGACCACCGCACGGGCGAGGTTGACGGCCGCCGTGTCCGCGCGCCGCGTGGTGCCACCGGCGGCTGCGACGGCGTCGGCCACCCGGGCCCCGACCGGCACGGTGACCAGGCCGGGCTCGCTCACCTCGCCCACGACGTGCACCACGACCACGCCGGCCGCCGAGGGGTCGGACGCCGGCGCGGCAGGTTGCTCGGCCGGCGTCCCCGCCGGCGTCCCCGCCGACGAGGCCTCCGACGACCTCGCCGTCGGCTCTGCCGACTGTTCTGCCGACGGCTCGATCGACGACCCGGACGAGGCGTCCCCGGCCACGAGGGTGGTCACCCCGTCGGGCCGCACCGTCGCGACGACCGCCACCACGACGGCCACCAGCAGCACCGCCATCGACGCCACGACCGCTAGGCGCAGCCCGAGCGACCAGCGGCGGGACCCGCCCCGGTCGTGTGCCTCGTCGAGTGGGTGGCCGTGCGCCGCGGCGTAGGCGGCCGCCACGTGCCGCGCCGAGCGGCGGGCCCGCAGCCGCTCGGCGAGCTCGTCGTCCGGCGCCGCGACGTCCCCGGCACCGACCTCCCCCGCACCGACGTCATCGGCACCCACGTTCCCGACACCCACGTCCCATGCGCCGACGTCCCGTGCGCCGCCGGCCGGCGACCGCGGGGCGTCGTCCCTGACCGCGTGCCAGGTGGCGTGCCAGGCGTGCAGCCGCGCCGCGGCCTCGTCCAGAGCCGACCCTGGTGCCGGCGTCGATCCGGGTGCCGGCGTCGATCCGGGTGCCGGCATCGATCCGCGCGCCGGTGCCGATCCCGGCGGGCCGCCGAGGGCCGGTCCGGGCGGCAGCGCGCCGTCGGATCCTGCGGGTTCGTGGGGGAGCGTCGTGGTCACGCGGCGACGCTAGGTCGCGGCGTTCCCCGGGCGGGCGGCCTCGCGGCCCGCCTGTGGACAGCAGGAACCTGGGGGCAGCGTCGTCAGCGCGGACCGTCGTGGCGGTGGCCGCCCAGATCGGCGACGACGACCGCGAGCGCGCCGGGCCCGGCGTGCGCGCCGAGCACTGCGCTGACGGGCGTCACGACGGGCTCGACACCGGCCCCCTCCCGGAGCCGGTCGGCGAGCTCCGCCGCCCTGTCCGGCACGCCGAGATGGTGCACCGCGACGCCAGGGCGTTCGCAGTCGGCGGCGCAGCGCAGCGCGAGCTCGACCAGCCGGTCCGTCGCCGCCCTGCGCGTGCGGACCCGCTGGGCCAGTTCGATGCGCCCGTCGCGGACCGTGAGGATCGGGCGCACGCCGAGCGCGGTCCCGAGGGCGGCGGCGGGCGCGGACAGCCGCCCCCCGCGCCGCAGGTGCTCCAGCGAGTCCACCAGGAAGAACGTGCTGCTCGAGGCTGCCACCTGGCGCGCCCGTGCCGCGACCTGGCCGGCGTCGTGCCCCTCGACCGCGCACCGTGCGGCCTCCAGCGCGGCGAAACCCAGGGCCATCGCGACGGTCC
This sequence comes from Isoptericola sp. Y541, assembly GCF_059445465.1. Lineage (NCBI taxonomy): Bacteria > Bacillati > Actinomycetota > Actinomycetes > Micrococcales > Promicromonosporaceae > Isoptericola > Isoptericola sp. Y541. The sequence goes on from NZ_JCAIUJ010000004.1 coordinate 88,920, forward strand.
GCGAGTCCACGGTCTGCACCGGGATCATGCTGCGCTGCGCCGCGGCGGCGGCCGCGTCCACGGTGCCGGAGAGGTCCCCGGAGATGTGCACCGACACCACCGCCCTGGCGCCGTCGGCGGCGAGGTCCCGGTAGACCGCGCCGAGCTCAGCCGCCGGGGGCTGGGACGTGCTCAGCCGTTCGGCGCCCGCGATCCGGGTCGCGACCTCCTCGGGCGTGATGTCGACGCCCTCGCGCCACGCGTCGTCGCCGGCGACCACCCGGAGCGGGACGACGACGGGCGCGCCGACGCCGCCGGGGGGCGGCAGGCAGGCGGTCGAGTCGGTCACGACGCGGACCGTGGGGCGATCGATGGGCATGGCTCCTGGAGTCTACCGACGCCGCCCGGGAGACCGTGTGGCACCCGGGCGGCGTCGCCGCTCACTCGTCGTGCTCGTGGTCGACCGCGTGCACGGCCTTGTTCTCCGGGTCGGTCACGTAGACCGAGCCGTCGAGCGCCAGCACCGCCGGCCGGGCCTGCTGCCAGTCCACCGGCTCCTCCCACGCGTCGATGACGGGAATCGACTTCTCCAGCACGCCGCTCTCGGGCTCGATGACGTGCAGCGCGCCGTCAGTGCCGAGCACCAGCGCCTCGCCGTCGTCACCGCGCGCGAGCGACCGGAACGTGTAGCTGGACGGCAGGTCGACGAGAGAGAGCTCACCCGCGCGCGTGTCGACGAGGGAGACCCGCGCGGGCTCCTCCAGCTCGGCGTCCGGGTCCACCTAGTAGTCGCCGAGGACGACCGGCGACACCTCTGAACCGGCCTGGTTGCCGATGCGTCCGTAGGAGTCCGGCACGGCGACCTCGGTGAGCTCTCCGCCCCGCCTGGACGAGCGCCCCGTCCTCGCAGCCCAGGACGACGGCCTCGCCGTACACGCCGGGGTATTCGTCGCTGGCCGCGGCCTCGTTCCCGTCGGCGTCCAGGACGCGCATGCCGGACCGCTACTCCTCCGTGCCCTCGGTGACGATCAGGGTGTCGTCGGTCAACGTGGGCTCGGGGATACGGGTGAGGGAAGGCATGCGTCTCTCTCTCTGGCTCGAACGACTGAAGATCACATGGGAATCATTCCCCTGTGCGCGGCAGTGAAGCAGATATGAGAACGGTTCTCAGGACGACGACAGCGGCGCGGCGTGCCAGATGCGCTCGAGGTAGTCGCGCATCGACCGGTCGGAGGAGAAGAAGCCCGAGCGGGCCACGTTGAGCACCGCCGACCGGCTCCACGCGTCGGGGTCCGCGTAGGCCGCCTCCACGCGGTCCTGCGCGTCGAGGTACGACTGGTAGTCGGCCAGCACCATGAACCGGTCCTCGTCCCGCAGGTTGGCCACGACCGGCTCGAAGGCCGCGGCGTCGCCGCCGGAGAACGCGCCGCTCGCGATCAGGTCCAGCGCCCGCCGCAGGGACGGGTTCTCCTCGTAGTAGGCGGCCGGCCGGTACCCGGCCTCCGCGATCGCGCTGGCCTCGGGCTCGGTCAGCCCGAACAGGAAGAAGTTCTCGTCGCCCACGAGCTGGCGGATCTCGACGTTCGCGCCGTCGTCCGTGCCGATCGTGAGGGCGCCGTTGAGCGCGAACTTCATGTTGCCCGTGCCCGAGGCTTCCTTGCCGGCCAGGGAGATCTGCTCCGACAGGTCCGCGGCGGGGATCAGCGTCTCGGCCACGGTGACGTTGTAGTTCGCGGGGAACGCGATGCGCAGCACCCGCGACACGTCCGGGTGCGCGTTCACCACGGCGCCCACGTGGTTGATCAGCGCGATGATCTCCTTCGCCATCACGTAGCCCGGCGCGGCCTTGGCCCCGAAGACCACGGTGCGCGGCGTGACGTCCTCGACCGCGAGCACCCCCGCCGTGATGCGGTCGTAGAGCGTCACGACGTGCAGCAGCTTGAGGAGCTGGCGCTTGTACTCGTGCAGGCGCTTGACCATGGCGTCGAGCATCGTGGCCGGGTCGATCTCGATGCCGTCCCGGGCCGCCAGCATCTGTACGAGGCGGCCCTTGTTCGCGGCCTTGACCTCACGGAACCGGCGCCGGAACTCCGCGTCGTCGGCCAGCGGCTCCAGCTCGCGCAGCCGGTCGAGGTCGGTGACCCAGCCGTCGCCGATCGCCTCCGTGACCAGCGCCGACAGGCCCGGGTTGGCCTGCTTGAGGAACCTCCGCGGCGTGACGCCGTTGGTGACGTTGGTGAACTTCTCCGGCCAGAGGGCGGCGAAGTCGGCCAGCACGCGGTCGCGCAGCAGCTGGGAGTGCAGCTCCGCGACGCCGTTCACCTTCATCCCGCCTACCGTCGCGAGGTACGCCATCCGCACGGCGCGCTCCGGGTGCTCGGCGATGATCGACATGCGCTGCACCAGCACCTCGTCGCCGCCCGAGCGCTCGCGCACCTGGTCGAGGAACTCGTCGTTGATCCGGTAGATGATCTCCATGTGGCGCGGCAGGAGGCGCCCGACCAGCTCGACCGGCCACACCTCGAGGGCCTCGGGCAGCAGGGTGTGGCACGTGTATGCGAAGCAGCGCTGCGTGACCTGCCAGGCGTCGTCCCAGTCGAAGCCCTTCTCGTCGACGAGGATCCGCATGAGCTCCGGGATCGCGATGACGGGGTGGGTGTCGTTGAGCTGGAAGACGATGCGGTCGGGCAGGTCGTGCAGGTCGAAGCCCGGCGGCAGCAGCTGGTCGATGAAGTCGCGGATGGAGCAGGCGACGAAGAAGTACTGCTGCTGCAGCCGCAGCTCCTTGCCCTGGGGCGTGGAGTCCTCCGGGTACAGCACCTTGGAGATGTTCTCCGCGAACGTCTGCGAGCGCACCGCGTCGGCGTAGTCGCCGTTGTTGAAGATCTCGAGGTCGAAGGCGTGCGTGGCTCGGGCGCTCCACAGCCGCAGCGTGTTGACGCGGCCGTTCCGGTAGCCGGGGACCATGTAGTTGTACGGCACGCCGAGCACCCGCCAGCCCGGTACCCACCGCGTGTGCTCGCGACCGTCGTCGTCCCTGTACTTCTCGGTGCTCCCGCCGAAGCCCACCGTGACCTCGTGCTCGGGGTGAGCGAACTCCCACGGTGCTCCTCCAGCCAGCCAGTTGTCCGCCTCCTCGACCTGCCGGCCGCCGGAGAACGTCTGCCGGAAGATGCCGTACTCATACCGGATGCCGTAGCCGATCGCGGGCACGCTCATCGTGGCGAGGGAGTCGACGAAGCACGCGGCCAGGCGGCCCAGCCCGCCATTACCGAGGCCGGGCTCCACCTCCACCTCGCGCAGCTCATCGAGGTCGATGCCCAGGCTCGCCAGCGCCTCCGCGGCGATCGCCTCGAGGTCGGTCGCGAGGAGCGCGTTGTCGAGCTGGCGGCCCAGCAGGTACTCCGCCGACAGGTACGCCACCGCCTTGGCCTGCGTGCGGTACTGGTCCACGGTGGTCTGCATCCACCCCGCCATCAGGTAGTGCCGCACCGTGCGCGCCAGCGCCAGGTACTCGTCGTTGGCCGTGGCGCGCTCCAGGATCGTGCCCTGGGAGAAGTTCAGCTCGCGCAGGTACTCGCGCACGAACCCCTCGACGGAGTGCTCCGGGCTGGTGATCAGAGGCGTGGTCTCGGTCACGTCACGACAGTACACACGCGCCCAGCGGTCAGCCCCAGGAACACCGCGACGGCGCATCCCACGTCGAGCAAAGTGGACGTCGGGACGTGTCCCGGTGCTCCTCCCCCCACGAGACACCCTCGAGGTCGTCCATGACCCTGTCGGCCGCGTCGGCACAGGCAGCAGATCACTCCCCCACGAGCGTCACCAGCCGCGTCCTGCCGGTCGCGTCCTTGATGGCCTGCAGCACGACGTCGGCGTGCGGCTCCAACGCGCTCACCTTGTCCAGCGGCGCGCCCACCACGAGCTGGAAGCCGAGGCCCCGCCACGCGCCGACGGCGCGGCCGGCGAACCGGGCGTCGGCCTTGATGAAGGCCTCGTCGAGGAAGACGGGCGCGTACCGGGGGCGCTCGGCCCCGGAGTCACCGAGCTGGTAACGCAGCGCCGCCCCGACGATGAACGCGACGAGCTCCTGCGACTCGCCGCCGGACTTGCCCGCGATGTGGTCGTAGACGCTCACGTGGTTGCCCGCGAGGTCCACGCACTCGGCGCTGATGCGCACGTGGTCGCGCACGTCCACCAGCCGGCGCCGCTCCGGGCTGTCCGGGCGGATCCGGTCGATCAGCCGGGTCATGCGGGCGTAGCGGCGCTCGTGCTCCGCCAGCGGCACGTCGCCCGCGGGGGTGGTCGCCAGCTCGCGCAGCAGACGCCGGAACGACGCGACGTCGTTGCCCTCGGCGGGCGTGGCGGTGATGCGCAGCCGGTGGTCGTCGTCGCGGAACGGCAGCGTGGCCAGGATGGCGTTGACGGGCTCCATGCGGTCGCGGATCTCCGCGACCGCCTGCGCGATGCCGTTGTTGAGGCGGGTGAGCTGGTCGCCCGACATCTGGCGCAGGTGCGCCGACCACTTGTCCCGCAGGCGGTAGAGCTGCTGGAACTCCAGCTCCTCGTAGATCCGCAGGAAGTCGGCGTACGCGGCGTCGGGGTCGGCGCTGCGGTTCGGGTCGGGCCAGGTGTCGTTGAACCGCTCGAACAGCGCCGACAGGGCCGCGCGCGCGGCGAGCTCGGCCTCCTGGGCGGACTCCTGCTCGTGCTGCAGCTCACGCACGACGGCCGCCACGGCGGTCGTGAGGTCCGCCAGGCCGCTGCCCGCGGTGCCGCCCACCGCGCCCGACCAGCCGACCTGCGCCATCAGCTCGGCCAGGCGCCGGGCCTGCTCCGCCGTCGGCTCGATCCCGTCGGCGTCGGCGCGCTCGACGGCGTCGGCCACCTGGTCCACCAGGTCGCTGATCTGCTCCCACCCGGCGCCGAGCTCCGTCACGCGGTGCTGCGCCGCCGCGCGCTCGCGGTACAGCTCGTCGACCCGGGCCTTCAGCGCGTCCTCGTCCGCCTTGAGCGCGCGCAGCACGTCGGAGCCGGCGACGAGCGCCTCGAGCCGCTCGCGCCGGTCGGCGAGCTTCTCCTCCGCGCCATGCAGGTCGACGTCGTCCCACTCCGCGCGCAGGGCCTGGCTGTAGGCCACGAAGTGGTCAGCCTCGCCCTTCTGCCGCAGCCGCGTGCCCGCGAGCGTCTCGGCGGCCTGGCGCAGCTCCTGGTGGGAGGCGGCGATCTGCTCGGCAAGCTGCTCGAGGCGCCGGTGGTTGCTGAAGCCCAGCGCCGAGGCCCGCCCCTGGCCGCCGTGCGCGCCGCGGCGACCCTGGGCCGTCTGGCCGGCGCGGGTGAGCGCCAGGTCGTGGCGGTTCAGGTCGGCCGGGTCGTCGACACACACGTAGGCGAAGCGCTCCGCGAGCCTGCCGGCGAGCCAGCCGCCGAACGGGCCGGCCTTGATCTCGAGCCGGCCGGGCAGCAGCGATCGGTCGGTCTCCTCGTGCAGCGCGAGGCCGGTGGGGACGCCCTCGAAGTGCACCCGCACCGGCGACCGGACGTCGTCGGCCGCCGCCCGGAAGGCGTCCAGCCGCGACTCGTCGAAGAGCATCGTGACGGCGAACCCGCCCAGCGCGAACCCGAGCGCGTCGCGCCACGGCTCGTACTCGCCGCGCACCTCCAGGAGCTCACCGACGAACGGTACGTCGTCGGCCCGGAGGCCCGCGGCCCGCGCGAGCGCCTCGCGTGCCTCGTGCAGCTCGCGCGGCACGTTGCCCCGGCGGGCCTTGAGCGAGGCCTCCTCGCGCTCCAGCTCGGCCAGCGCGCGCATCGCCTCCTTCTCGCGGGCGCTGGCCTCGACGACCGCCTCGGTCAGCGCGTCCGTGTGGTGGTCGCGCTCCTCGAGGTAACGACGGCCGTCGGCGTGCAACGCCTCCAGCTCCCGCCGCGTGCCGACCTCGCGCTCGAGCGGCGCCAGGTGTCCCTCGAGCTCCGCGCGGGCACGCCGCACCTCGGCGAGCCGCTGCTCGGCGGTCCGTACCTCGCGCTCGGCGGCCTCGACAGCGTCGCCGCCGTTGCGGCGCTGGTCCGACCGCACCTGGTCGAGCTCCGCGTCGGCGGTGGTGCGCCGCTCCTCGGCGACGGCGACGCGCTCGGCCGCGGCCTTGTGCTGCGCCCGGTTCTCGGCCTCGGCGGCACGCAGCAGGTCCAGCTGCGTGCGGTCGCGCCACGAGGTGAAGGGCGTCGGGGCGTCGTCGGCCCCATGACCGGCACCGCCTGCACCGCCTGCACCGCCGACGCCGAGCGAGCCGACGACGCTGCGCGCGGCCACGGCGGCGTCGATCGCCGCACGGTGCTCCAGCATGGGCCGCAGCACGTCCACCTGCCGCTGCGCGGTGTCCATCTCGGCGCGCACCTCGCTGAGCTCGTCGAAGTGCTCGACGGCGCGCTCGGCCACCCGGATCGTCTCCGGCTCCTCGAGCACCATCGCCTTGTACAGGGCGTCGACGGTGGTGATCTGCTGGCCGGCCTGGATGCGGCCCAGCAGCTGCATCGCCTTCTCCCCGTCGCCGGCCGCGCCGATACCGAGGGCCACGTGCAGGCGGGTGGCGAACGCCTTGTCCGTGTCGAACGTCGTCAGGCCCGCCGCCGTGAGGCCGGGCTTCGCGAAGCGCTGGGTCACCAGCGGCTCGAGCTCGCGCAGGGAGACGTCGCGGTCGGCGACGGCGCGCACGGCCACGGTCTCGTCGGCGCGCTGGGCACCCCGGGGCACGTACCAGGCACGCAGCGCGGTGAACCGCTCGCCGGCCTGCGACGACCAGGTCATCGCGATCGCGGACCAGGTGTCCGACGTCTCGCCGCGCAGCACCCGGTCCCTGGCCGTCGCCGACCCGGCGGTGCGCTGCTCGTCGAGCTTGCCGCGGGCGTACGACACGACGTTGCGCTGCTCCTGCCCCCGCGCACGGCCGCTGGTCGCCGTGTTCGAGGCGCCGTTGAACGGGGTGGTGTGGCTCATCATCAGCGCGATGTACGCGTCCAGCAGGGTCGACTTGCCGGACCCGGACGCCCCCGTGAGCAGCGTCGTCGTGCCCGCGAACCGCACCTCGTGGTACCCGTGGTAGCCGCCCCAGCTCACCAGCTGCATGGACCGGGCCGTCCACTGGCGTCCGTCCGATGCCGTCGGGATGAGCCCGAACAACGACTGCTGCATGCGCGGCGCGGCAACCTGCTCCGCCGGGTCGCTCGTGATCGTCACGCGCGGGCCTCCTCGTCCTCGTCGACCTCGTCCACGTCGTCGGTCTCGTCGTCGGTCTCGTCGTCGGCCATGGTCTCGACGGGCTCCGTGGTTTCGACAGGCCCCACCGGCGACGGGTCGCGCAGCCACGCCGTCAGCGCCCGCAGCCGCTCGACCGGCAGCAGGATCTCCACCACCGGCTGTACCCGGTACCGGCCGTCCGCGACCTCGTCGAGCACGTGCTCGCGCACCAGCGCGCCGATCGCGTTGTCGATCTCGCGGCGCCGCGCCGCGAGGTTGGTCTCGCCCGCGGCCAGGAAGCCGAGCGCGTAGTCCACCAGCTCCTCGGCGTCCACGTGGGCGGCCCGCTCCCCCGCGCCCTGCTCCTGCCGGAAGCGGTTGCGCGCGAAGAGCATGAGCAGGGTCTCGACCCGCTTGTACGGCTCGTCCTTGAGCAGCACGGGGATGCTCAGCCCCGCCTCGCGGACCTGCCGCTTGTAGGCGATCTCGTAGTCACGGTCCACGACGAGCTCGACGAACATGTCGTGGCAGCGCGAGGAGAGCAGGTTCTGGTGCGCGAGCAGCGCCTTCCACTCCGCGGGGTGCGCCGCGGCGGACAGGTAGCGCCGCTGGAGCACGAGGGCGAGGGCGCGGCGCGCGTCGTAGGGCAGCACGCCGGTGTCGCCGGCGAACAGCGCGGCGTCGTCGTCCTCCATGGCCGTCACCTCGACGAACGTGCCGGGTGCGGGGGTGACCTCAGTCATGCGGGGGTCTCCATCTCGTCGGTGGGCTCGTCGGAGGGCTCGTCGAGAGCTGCCGCGCCGGGCGTCGCGACCAGGACGGCCGGGAGCACCAGCTCGCGGGTGCTGCCGTCGGCACGCACGGCGGTGACCCGGCGCAGTCGGGCGGCGGGCACGTCACCGTCGGCGATGGCGTCCTCGAGGGCGCCCTCTGCGGCGAGCTCGAGGTAGCCGAGCAGCTCCACCGGTCGGCGCAGCTCCGCCGGCGCCGCGGCGAACACCTCGTCCACGGTGGCCGCGCCGCGCTCGCGCAGCACCCGCGCCGCGTGCGCGGTCGTCTCGTCGTACCGCGGGCCGCCCATGCCCAGCAGACCGCCGAGCAGCTCCCTCGGGTCTCCGTCCGGGTCGAGGCCGGGATCGTCGAGGTCGGAGAGCGGGTCGGGCAGGGCGTCGGGGTGCAGGTCGTGCAGCTGGGCCCGGAACCGCCCCAGCCGGGCGCGCTCCAGCCAGCGCAGCGGCTCCACCCGGGCCGCCCGGCCCGACGCGGGGAACCAGTCGGCCATCGCGGCGGTGGCCTCGCGCAGGGCGGCGTCCAGCTCGCGGTCGCGTAACGGGTTGTGCACCGTGAGCTGCTGGGTGACGGTCCGCGAGGCCCGCGCCTGCGCGTCGAGCACCGCGTCGACCGACGCGAGGAGCTGCGCGTAGAGCGCCCGCACGGCCTCGCGACGGTCGGGGGGGAGGTCGTCGGCGAAGGGGTGCGCCAGCACCGCCCGCACCCGCTCGTCCACCTGGCCGAGCAGCTGTGGGTCGCGCAGCAGCTCCATCGCCCCCGAGAACGCGCGCCCCTCAGGCGTGCGCTGCATCAGGGACTCGGACGCGTCGAGGTAGGCGCCGAGCACCTCACCCGTCGGGCGCACGTCCTGCCGGAGGCCGTTGATGATGCTGCGCTGCAGGTCGGCGATCGACTCCGCCACGCGGGCGAAGTCCGCCGGCAGCTCGCGCACCAGCGCGGCGACGTTGTCGAACTGCTCGACCAGGACCTCCACGGGCGCCTCGACCACGGGGCCGCCGCCGCCGAGGCGCGCCAGCTCCGCCTCGGCGCGGGCGATCTCGTCCTTCGCCCGGGCCACCTGCTCGCGCAGCGCCGCCTGCTGGGACTCGCGGTCCGGGCGCGCGTCCCTGGCCAGCCCCTCCAGGGCCACCAGCAACGTGCGGATGCGCGACTCGCTGACCAGTGATCGCGTCCCCTGGGTCCGGTCGACGAACGCCAGCGCCTCGGCCGCGTACGAGCTCACCTGGTACTGCTCCGCGCCCTCGTCGTCGAGGAAGCGCACCAGCCACCGGCCCGCCACCCAGCGCGAGCACAGCGCACGGACGGGCTCGTCGGGCACGTCGTGGCCCGTGCCGCGCGCCTCCGCGAGCAGGTCCTCCACCTCCACGTGCATCTGCTCCGTGGGCACGGTGGACCGGCCGGGCGTGAAGATCAGCGACAGCACCGCAACGACGAGCGGGCCCTCCTTGCGGTGCAGGAGGGCGAGCGCGGGCGTGCCGAAGGCGCCCCGGCTGCGGGCCAGGGCGCCCTCGATGCGGGAGGAAGACATACGCCTCAGACGCTCCGCCCGTGGTCGTCCGAGTCTGCGGTTCCGCTGCGGCCGCGTGCTTCGCTGCGCGCGGCCCCCGACCGCCGCTGCACCTCCGCCTCAGACAACGATGTTGACGAGCTTGGGCGCGCGCACGATCACCTTGCGCACCGCGGCGCCGTCGATCGCCCGCGCCACGTTCGGCTCGGCGAGCGCCGCGGCCTCCAGGTCGGCGTCCGAGATGGACGGCGGCACCTCGAGGCGACCGCGCACCTTGCCCTTGACCTGCACCACGCAGGTCACGGTGTCTTCGACCAGGTACTGCGGGTCGGCCGTCGGGAAAGGCTCGCGGGACAGCGAGCGGTCGTTCCCCAGCCGCTCCCACAGCTCCTCGGCGACGTGCGGGGCGATGGGCGCGACCATGAGCACCAGCGGCACGACGGCAGCGCGCGGCACCCGGTCCAGGCCGGTCAGGTGGTTGTTGTACGTGATGAGCTTCGCGATCGCCGTGTTGGGCCGCATGTGCTCCATCTCGGCGTTCGCGTCGGCGATCGCACGATGCATCGCGCGCAGGGTCGCGACGTCGGGCTCGTCGTCGGTCACGGTGACCGCGCCCGTCTCCTCGTCCACGACGTTGCGCCACAACCGCTGCAGGAAGCGCTGCGCGCCGACGACCGCGCGCGTCTCCCAGGGCCGCGACTGGTCCAGCGGGCCCATCGACATCTCGTACACGCGGAAGGTGTCGGCCCCGTACTGCTCGTACATCTCGTCGGGCGTGACGACGTTCTTGAGGGACTTGCCCATCTTCCCGTACTCGCGGTGCACGATCTCGCCGTGCCAGGTGTACACGGGCTCGCCGTCGGCGCCGGGCGCCTCGGTGACCTCCGCCGCGGGCACGTGCTGCCCGCGGGCGTCCGTGTACGCGTAGGCCTGGATGTAGCCCTGGTTGAAGAGCTTGCCGAACGGCTCAAGGGCGGACACGTAGCCCAGGTCCAGCAGCACCTTGTGCCAGAACCGCGCGTACAGCAGGTGCAGCACGGCGTGCTCGACGCCGCCGACGTACAGGTCGACGCCGCCGGCCGGCCCGGAGGTGGCGTTGTGGCGCGGGCCCATCCAGTACGTCTCGAGCTCCGGGTCGACGACGGCGGTGCCTGCGGCGGGGCCGTCGGACGAGTCGGTCGGGTCCAGGTAGCGCAGGTAGTACCAGCACGACCCGGCCCAGTTGGGCATGGTGTTGGTGTCGCGGCGGTACGTCTTCGGCCCGTCGCCCAGGTCCAGGGTGACGTACACCCAGTCGTCGTTGCGGCCCAGCGGCGCATCGGGCGAGGAGTTCGCGTCGTCCGGGTCGAAGGTGCGCGGCGCGTAGTCCGGCACGTCGGGCAGGTCGACGGGCAGCATCTCGGCCGGGATCGCGACCGGACGGCCGTCGGCGTCCCACAGGATCGGGAACGGCTCACCCCAGTAGCGCTGCCGGCTGAACAGCCAGTCGCGCAGGCGGTACGTGGTGGTGCCCTCGCCGGCGGCGCGGGCCTGCAGCCATGCCACGATCCGCTCCTTGGCCTCGGCCACGCCCAGCCCGTCCAGGCTGACCTCGTCGTTCGCGGAGTTCACCGTCACGCCGTCGCCGGTGTACGCCCCCGCGAAGTCCTCCGGCAGCCCGCCGGCGGGCTCCACGGTACGGATCACCGGCAGCTCGAACGCCTCGGCGAAGTCGAAGTCGCGCTGGTCGCCGCCCGGCACCGCCATGATCGCGCCGGTGCCGTAACCCATCAGCACGTAGTCGGCCGTGAACACCGGGACGGTGGCCCCGTTGACGGGGTTGACGGCCAGGTGGCCGGTGAACACGCCGGTCTTCTTGCCGGCGTCGGCCTGGCGCTCGACGGCGGTCTTGGCGGCCGCGTCGCGGCGGTAGGCGGCGACCGCCTCGACGGGGGTCGCGTGCCCGCCGGTCCAGACGCCGTGGGTGCCGTCGGGCCAGGCCGCGGGCACCTCGTCCAGCAGCGGGTGCTCGGGGGCCACGACCATGAACGTCGCGCCGAACAGCGTGTCCGGTCGGGTGGTGAACACCTCGACCTGCGCGCCGGCGCCCGCCGCGTCGTCGTCGCCGGTGCCCACGACGTCGAACCGGACATTGGCGCCCGTGGAGCGGCCGATCCAGTTGCGCTGCATCGACTTGACCTTCTCCGGCCAGTCGATGAGCTCCAGGTCGTCGGTCAGGCGGTCGGCGTAGGCGGTGATCCCCATCTTCCACTGGCGCAGGTTGCGCTGGAAGACCGGGTAGTTGCCGCGCTCGGAGCGGCCGTCGCCCGTGACCTCCTCGTTCGCCAGCACCGTGCCCAGACCCGGGCACCAGTTGACCGGCGACTCGTCGACGTAGGCCAGCCGCTGGGTGTCCAGCACGTCCCGCTGCTCGTCGTCGGACAGCGCCGCCCAGACCACGCCGCCGGCGTTGTCCCCGTCGCGTCCCGGCACGGCGCGCGTGCCGGCCGCGAGCTCGTCGCGCAGCTCGCCGATGCGGCGGGCCCGGCCCTTGCCGCCGCGCCGTCCTGAGCCTCTCGAGGGGTCGGCCTCGGCGTCGTACCAGGAGTCGAAGATCTGCAGGAAGATCCACTGCGTCCAGCGCACGTACTCGGGGTCGATCGTGGCGAACGTGCGGCGCTCGTCGTGAGCCACGCCCAGTCGGCGCATCTGGCGCTTCATCGTGATGATGTTCTGCTCGGTGGTGACCCGCGGGTGCTGGCCGGTCTGCACGGCGTACTGCTCGGCCGGCAGGCCGAACGCGTCGTAGCCCAGTGCGTGCAGCACGTTGTCGCCGTTCATCATCCGGAAGCGGCCCACCACGTCCGTCGCGATGAAGCCCAGCGGGTGCCCGACGTGCAGCCCGGCCCCCGAGGGGTACGGGAACATGTCCATGATGAAGAACGGGTTGCCCGTGCCGTGCTCGCCGTCGCCGTCCGTGAGCGCGCCGGTCGGGTTGGCCGCCCAGAAGGTGCCCTGCTCCTCCCAGCGGTCCTGCCAGCGCTCCTCGATCTGCTGCGCGAGGGCAGGCGTGTAGCGGTGGGTGGGCTCGGTCGGAGCCTCGGATCGGGGGGAGGCGGTGTCGGGCGTACTCACCCGCGCGAGTCTACCGGCCGGCGGTGCCCGGACCGCCCGGTTTTCCACCGGCCGCGGGGGCGCCCGGAACCCTGACGATCAGAGGCCGAACGACTCCACCAGGGGGCCGCCCACGGCGAGCAGGATCCAGGCCACGGCCACGACATAGCCGATGATCAGGACCAGGCCGCGGTTGCCGACGACGGCCCGCCGCAGCCCCTCGCCGGCGGGCAGGTGCCGCTCCTGCACGGCGTGCACCACCTGGAACCACAGCAGCGGCCACAGGATCGTCCAGACGACCATGCACGCGGGGCACAGCCGGACGAGGGCGTAGAAGCTCGACCACATGAGGAAGAAGATCAGCAGCTGGGCCAGCGCCGTCACGGCGAGCAGGCTCAGGTGGTACCACCGCGGCAGCCTGGCGCGCGCGAGCAGCACCACCCCCGTGGTGATGACCACGGGGAAGGCGGCGACGCCGAGGTACGGGTTGGGGAAGCCGAGCAGCGTGCCCTGCCACGACGCCATGGCGACGCCGCAGTCGAGGAAGACGTTGAAGCTGCAGCTCGTGACCCGGTTCGGGTCCAGCAGCTTGAGGTACTCCTCGATCGCCAGCCACGTCGCCGCGCCGAAGCCGATCCCGCCCAGCACGGTCAGCAGCACCCCGTAGGTGCGGGACGAGAGTCCGCGCGGGCCGGGCACCGCCTCGGCCGCAAGATCGTCGTCGTGGGTCTCGTCGCGCACGCTCGGGCTCACGGGCGCGACCGTACCGCACAGACCTGGGCGGAACGACCTCGGCCGCAACGGCCCAGGCGAGCTCAGGACGCGTGCGCCACCCGCTGCCGCCCGAACGCGGCCACCATCGCCAGGCCCACGAGCGTCAGCGCGAGGCCGACCCACGCGGGGGCGACGTAGCCCCAGCCGCCGGCGATGACGAGCCCGCCGAAGAACGCACCGGTGGCGTTGCCGACGTTCAGTGCGGAGTGGCACAGCGCGGCACCGAGGGACTGCGCCTGCGGCGAGAGGTCCATCAGCCGGGTCTGCATGGCGAGGCCGAGCAGCTGGGAGGTCACGGCCAGCGCGAAGAGCGCGAGCACGGCGGGCACCGGCGAGGACGCCACGAGGGCGAAGACCACCAGAGAGGCGGCCGTGGCGACGAACCCCCAGATGACGGTGCGCAGCACGTTCCGGTCGACCAGCCGACCGCCGAGCAGGGTGCCGACCGTCATGCCGACGCCGAAGACGGCGAGCACCCAGGGCACGGCGCTCGCGGACATCCCCGCCACCTTGGTGACGGTCGGGGCGATGTAGGTGTAGACCGCGAACAGGCCGCCGAAGCCGATCGCGCCGGCGGCGAACGAGATCCACAGCGGCCCGTTGCGCAGCGTGCCCAGCTCCCGCCGGACGCTGGAGTCCACCGGGCCGTGCTCGGGCACGTACCGCCAGATCCCGAGCAGGGTGACGGCGCCGAGCGCCCCGATGACGACGAACGCGACCCGCCAGCCGAGCTGCTGGCCCACCGCGGTGGAGACGGGGACGCCGATGACGTTCGCGATCGTCAGCCCCGTCATCATCATGGACACGGCATGGCCGCGGCGGCCCGGCCCTGCCACCGCGGCGCCGATAGCCGCCCCGACGCCGAAGAAGGCGCCGTGCGGCAACCCGGCCAGGAACCGCCCGACGACGAGCGTCTCGATGCTGGGGGCGGCCGCCGAGAGCACGTTGGCCACCGTGTAGGCGGCCATCAGGCACAGCAGCAGCCGCTTGCGCGACATCCGCGCGGCCGCCACGGTCAGCAGCGGCGCGCCCACGACCACGCCCACGGCGTACGCGGTGATCGCGTGCCCCACCACGGGGTCGCTCACGTGCAGGTCCGCGCCGATCTGGGGCAGCAGCCCCATCGTCGCGAACTCGGTGGTGCCGATCGTGAAGCCGCCGAGCGCGAGCGCGAAGAGCGCCGCGCCGACGTGCTCGGGGCGGGGCACGCGGCGGCTCGTGCGCGCTGCCGTGGTCGTCTCGGTCAACGTCGTGGGCCTTTGGCTCGAAACGATTCGACGACGTGGCGCGAATCATCGCGCACACGTCGTCGGGGAACCGGGACAGCCTACGCGGGCACGACCCAGATGCGCGACGCCGCCAGCAGGCCCAGGTCCACGGAGACGGGCGCGCCCGCAGCCTCCCAGGCCACGCCCACGGTGCCGGCGAAGTCCCGCCGCTGCGTCAGCGTGACGGGCAGGTCGAGGTCGATGCCCAGGCCGGCGAGGTATCGCAGCGCCTCGGGGTCCGCGTCCGAGATCCGTGCCACCACGCCGCCCGTGCCGGCCTCGAGGTCCACCAGCGGCACCGCCGCCGGGCGCACCACGCGGCCGTCGGCGGACGGGATCGGGTCGCCGTGCGGGTCGCGCTGCGGGTGGCCGAGCCGGGCGGAGATCCGCTCGACCAGCCGGTCGGAGACCGCGTGCTCCAGCACCTCGGCCTCGTCGTGCACCTCGTCCCAGCCGTAGCCGAGGTCGCGCACCAGCCAGGTCTCCAGCACCCGGTGCCGGCGCACCATGACCAGCGCGTACCGGCGGCCCAGGTCGGTGAGCCACACGCCGCGGTACGGCTCGTGCCCCAGCAGGCCCTGGGCGGTGAGCCGGCGCACGGTCTCGGAGACCGTCGACGGGCCCACCCCCAGACGGTCAGCGAGCAGGCCGGTCGTCACCTTCTCGTCCGACCACTCCTGCGCGGACCACACGGCCTTGAGGTAGTCCTGGGCGACCGGGGTCAGCTCGTCGGGGTCGACGGCGTGAGCAGGGGTGACGGGTTCGGGCACGATCCGAGCCTATCCGGGCCTACGGGGACGACACCGTGGGCGACGAGTCGTCGCCCACGTCGCCGCTCTCGTTGCCGCCCGTGTCGCCGGGCACGTCCTCGGTGGGCGGCACGACCTCGGGCACCGGCTCCCGGTCGCCCACCGTCGCCTTGCCGTCGGGCGTGACGCTCACCACCTGCACGTCCACCATCCGCCGCGCCTCGGGGTCGAAGCGCAGCAGCGTCATCTCGGCCGTGCCGTGCAACGGGCCGACCGTCGGCTGGTTCGGCGCGGCGCCCGCGGTGGAGCCGTTGACGAACCGGATGCCCTGCCCCACCTGCTCGGGGCCGGAGCGCTTGTGCGTGTGGCCGGAGACCTGGAACGGCACGCAGCCGCTCTCGAGCGCGTCGAGCCCCACCGCCGGCGTGTGGATCAGCAGCAGGTCCACCCCGTCGTCCTCGCACGCGACCGCGGCGAGGTCCGCCGCCTGCTGCTCCGGCGTCCGCTCGCGCGCGACGTTCGTCCCCGCCCCGACGCGCGTCTCGAGGGCGTCCCGGTCGCCCAGGATCCGCACGCCCTCGACTTCCACCACCTGCCCGTCGAGCACCGTCTGCCCGCGCGCGGCCTCCTGCGACGACGTCACCTGGGAGTCATGGTTCCCGTCCGCCACCACCATCGGCACGCCGCGCGGCACCGCCGAAGCGAACGAGTCCACGCAGGCCTTCTCCACCGCCGTGCCGTTCGTCGTCGTGTCCCCCGCGTTGAGCACGACGTCGGCGCCCGAGCGCTCGGCCGTCGTGCGGATCAGTGGCGTCATGCCCGTGTTGCAGTGCAGGTCCGACACCACCAGGAGGGTGACGAGGTCCTCGTCCGCGGGGGACGCCGACGACGAGGCCGGCGTCGAGGGGGAGTCCGGTGCCGGCGGGGAAGTCGCTGACATCGACGGCGAGAGCGACGTACCGTCGGGCGCGATGCCATGCGCGGCGTCCCAGGCGTCCCACGCGGCGGTGAGCTCGTCGTCGGCCGCGGCGTAGAACGCCTCGTTCTCCCGGTAGAGGCTGACGAGCTGGCCGCCGTAGGTGTCGACGATGCCCGCCAGACGCCCGGTGATCGTGGCGCCCTCGAGGGCGGTGCCGGCGAAGACCTGCGACGCGGGCCGCCCCTGCGACGGCAGCGACACGCCGGCGGACGCCACGGTCACCACGACCAGGCTCGTGACGGCCACCCCGGCGGTGATCTCCCACGTGCGCGGCGCCAGCCGAGCGGCGAGGTCGCGCCGCCGGGCCGCCCCGAGCAGCAGCCGCAGCGCGAAGCCGGCGGCGACGAGCACCACCGCTGCCACGACGGCGCGCCGCCCAGCGTCCCACAGGAGCGCCCGCGCCACCGTGCTGGCCGTCTCCTGCGGGCTGGAGAAGAACTGGAGGTAGCCCTGCAGGTCGCCGGCGAGCATGTCCAGCGTGCCCGCCTGGTCCACGGCGGACAGGTCGGCGGGGATCTCCTTGACCGTCACCTCCAGGCCGAGACCGAGCGGCAGGGGCGAGTCGATCTCGAGGGTGCCGAGCGGCCCGAGGTCAGCCACGACGAGGCCGTCCGTGTCGACGGCGTAGACGGCCTCGTGCGGGCCGAGGCTCAGCGTCACCTCGGCCGTGGTGACCCCGAAGGTGAGGCACGCGAGCGCCGCGGCGACGGACGCGAGCGTCCAGCGCACCCAGCGCGGCGGCGTCCGGCGGGCAGGGCGCGCGGGTCGGTCGGTCGCGGGGTGGCCGGTCGCGGGGTGATCGGCCGCGGCGGGGCCGGTCGTGGAGTGATCGGCCGCGGGGTCGGCCTCGGGGTCGGCCTCGGGCTCGTCGTGCTGGTCGCTCATCGCGTCCACCCTCGCGGAACACGACCCACGGCGCCACCCTGCCCGCCGGTGGTGTCGCAGGTCACCTGCACCTGCTGGTCAGGACCAGGTCAGGACCGCGCGGCGCGCAGCGTCGTGAGTGCGATCCCGGCGGCGAGGAGGACGGCCACGAACCCGATGCCGGACGTCACGACCACGCCGCTGCCGAACGCGGCGTGCGCCGAGTCGAGCAGCGCCTGCGCCGGCCCGGCCGGGAGGTCCGCGGCGACGCTGGTGGCGCCGCCGAGCGTCTCGGTCGCGGAGGTGGCGTCCGCCGTCGGGACCCCGGAGGGGACGACGACGTTCGCGTGGTACGACCCCGTGAGGATGCCCCCGAGCACGGCCGTGCCGAGCACGGCGCCGGCCTCGTAGGCGGTCTCGGAGATCGCCGACGCCGCCCCGGCCTTCGCCGCAGGCACTGTGGAGACGATGAGGTCGTTCGACACGGTCTCGGCGGAGCCGACGCCGATCGCCAGCACGACGAACGCGAGGGCGAGCCAGCCGACCTCGCCGCGCCCGGCCGTCAGGGCGGTGATCAGGTAGCCGACGGCGGACAGCCCGAGGCCCGCGGCGACGACGTGCGAGGGCCGCACGCTGCGCACCACGCGCACCACGCCCAGGCCGGCGACCACCATCGCCACGGTGCCGGGCAGGAGCACGAGGCCCGCCCGCACGGGCGACAGTCCGATCACGAGCTGCAGGTCCTGCGAGACGAAGAACAGGAAGCCGACCAGCGAGAACACGGACAGCAGGTTGACGAGCACGCTGCCGGTGAACGCGGGGACGGCGAACAGCCGCACGTCGAGCATCGGGTCGCGGCGGCGCAGCTGGCGTCGCACGAAGAGGACCCCCATGAGGAGCCCCACCGCGATCGCGGCGAGCCCCAGCGACGGCAGGGCGCCCTTCGCGAGCGTCTTGATGCCGTACACGACCGGGGCCATCGTGGCCATGGCGAGCACGATCGACACCGGGTCGAGGCGGCCCGGCGCGGGGTCGCGCGACTCGGGCACGAAGACCGGCGCGAGCACGAGCAGCAACGCCAGCACGGGCACGGCGAGCAGGAAGACCGAGCCCCACCAGAAGTGCTCGAGCAGGAGCCCGCCGACGATCGGCCCGACGGCCGAGCCTGCGGCGAAGCCCGCCGCCCAGATCGCGATGGCCAGACGGCGCTCGTCGCGGTCGGTGAACACGTTGCGCAGCAGCGACAGCGTGGACGGCATGAGCATCGCGCCGAAGAAGCCGAGGCCGGCGCGCGCGGCGATCAGCGCGCCTGCGGTCGGGGCGAACGCCGCGACCGCGGACACGGCGGCGAAGCCGACCGCCCCGACGAGGAGCAGGCGGCGTCGGCCGACGCGGTCCGCGACGGAGCCCATCGGCACGAGCAGGCCGGCGAGCACCAGCGGGTAGACGTCGACGATCCACAGCAGCTGGGTGCCGCCGGGGGCCAGGGCCTTGGAGATCTGCGGCAGCGCGAAGCTGAGGACCGTGTTGTCGATCGAGACGAGCAGCACCGGCAGCATCAGCACGACGAGGGCGGCCCAGCGTCGCCCGGCGCCGGCGGGGCGCGCGGTGGCGGGGCGGCTCGTGGCCGAGAAGGTGGGGTGCGTCGTCACCTGGGTCTGAACCATGAGGTGCCTTTCACACAGCGGGACGGCCGGGGCGACATGTTGACGTCGAACTTCCGCACCGTCCAGCCGGTACAGTAACAGTCCGCCGCTAGGCTGTCCACATGCCCCCACCCCCTGCCGCCCGCGCCAAGGTCCTGCGCGCGTTCGCCGACCTCCTCGTCGAGTCCGGGGAGCGCGCGGCGACGCTCGAGGCCGTCGCGGAGCGGGCCGGCGTCTCCAAGGGCGGGCTGCTCTACCACTTCCCCTCCAAGGACGCCCTCGTCGACGGGCTCCTCGACCATCTGGGCGTGCTCACCGCCGCCGACGTCGACGCGATGCGCGGCGCACAGGAGGGCGCCACCGACTACCTGCTGCGCACCTCGTCCGTCATCGACGGCGAGTTCGAGGTGGTCTACCTCGCCGTCTCACGCCTCGCCCAGGGCCCGTACCCGCGCGCCCGCGACGTCCTGGACGAGGCGCAGGCGGCGTGGACCGAGGCCGTGCGCGACGAGCTGGGCGACCCGGTGCTCGCCCGCGCGGTCTCCCTCATGGGCGAGGGCCTCTACGCGCTCGCGTCCGTCGGGGCGACCGGCCTCGCGGACCACGACATCGACGAGCTGCTCACCCTCGTGCGCGAGATTGCCGGCGCCCGGGCCGCATCGACGACCTCCGGGGCCGCCGGGGCCTGAGCGCCCGTCAGCCGGTCTTCCGGCGCGGCGTCGACGACGACGACGCCTTCTTCGCCGGGGTCTTCTTCGCGGGCGTCGACTTCTTGGCGGGCGCCTTCTTCGCCGTGCTCTTCGACACGGGCTTCTTCCCCTCGTCCTTCTCGGCCGATCCCTTCGACGCGGTGCCCTTCGACGCGGTGTTCTTCGACGCGGTGTTCTTCGACGCGGTGTTCTTCGATGCCGTGCCCTTCGACGCGCCCTTCGATCCCGAGACGCTGCGCCGCAGGGCCTCCATCAGGTCGATGACGTCCGCATCCTGCTTCTCCGGCTGCTCGCCGAAGGTCTCGGACGTGTCGAGCGCGTCGCCCTGCTCGATCTTCGCGTCGATGAGCTGGCGCAGCTGCACCTGGTACTCGTCCTCGTACTCCTCCGGCGCGAAGTCGTCCTCGTAGCTGGCGACGAGCTGGCCCGACATCGCCAGCTCCCGGTCCGAGACGCTGACCGAACCGTCGAGCGACGGGAACGCCGCCTCGCGCACCTCGTCCGCCCACAGCAGCGTCTGCATCACGAGCACCTCGTCGCGCACCCGCATCGCGGCGAGCCGCGTGCGCTGGCGCAGCGCGAACTTCACGATCGCCGTGCGGTCCGTCTCCTCCAGGGTGCGGCGCAGCAGCACGTACGCCTTGGGGCTCTTGGAGTCCGGCTCCAGGTAGTAGGTGCGGTCGAGCATGATCGGGTCGATCTGGTCGCTCGGCACGAACTCGACCACCTCGATCTCGCGGTTCGCCTCGGCGGGCAGCGCCGCGAAGTCGTCCTTGGTGAGCACCACCGTGCGCTCGCCGTCGTCGTACGCGCGGTCGATGTGCTGGTAGGCCACCTCCTCGCCGTCCAGCTCGCACACGCGCTTGTAGCGGATGCGCCCGCCGTCCTCGTCGTGCACCTGGTGCAGCGGCACGTCGTGGTCCTCGGTCGCGCTGTACAGCTTGACCGGCACGTTGACGAGACCGAAGGTCACGGCACCCTTCCAGATGGCCCTCATGCGTCCATGGTCACGCGACCAGCAGGAAGGCGCCAGCGCCGGGCGAGACTCAGCCGACGAGGCCGAGCACCCCGACCACACCGACGAGGACAGCGAGCACGACCGAGACGCCCACCAGGACGGCGTGCACGGTGAAGAAGCGGGTGGCGCGGCCGGCGTCGTCGCGGGCGCGCGGGTCCTTGGCCACCCGGCGCCAGAACTGGGGCCACACCACAAGGTTCCACACGGCGGCGACGATCAGGACGACGGACCAGACGGCAGGGATCTCCACGCCCCCGAGTATCCCCCGAGTGCTGCTCAGCCCAGCAGGCCGGTCCGCAACGCCCGCAGCACGGCACGGGTGCGGTCCTTGGCCCCCAGCTTGAGCAGCACGGCCGAGACGTGGTTCTTCACGGTGCCCTCGGCCAGGTACAGCGCGCCGGCGATCTCCCGGTTCGACCAGCCCTGCGCCATCAGCCTCAGTACCTCCCGCTCCCGCTCGGTGAGGTCGACCACGATCACCGCCTCCGTGGGCGCCGGCGCGGAGCGGACCGCGCGGAGCAGCCGCGCCGTGACCGCCGGTTGCACGAGGGTCGCGCCCGCGGCCAGGGTCCGCACGGCGTCCGCGAGCTGCTCCAGCGTGACGTCCTTGAGCAGGTAGCCCCGCGCGCCGGCCTGCAGCGCCCGCAGCACCAGCGCGTCGTCGTCGAAGGTCGTGAGGACGAGGACGGCGACCTCCGGCCCCTCGGCCTGCAGGGTCTCGAGCGCCCAGATGCCGTCGCGGCCGGGCATGCGCAGGTCGAGCAGCAGGACGTCGGGCTCGTGCTCGCGCACGGCCTCCACGGCGGCCTCGCCGTCCTCGGCCTCGGCGACGACGTCCACGTCGCCGGCGATCTCGAGCAGGCTGCGGATGCCGTGCCGCACGAGCGTCTGGTCGTCGGCGAGGACGAGGCGCACGCGGCCCTCGCGCGCGGCCTGGCCCTCGCCCGCGGCCTGGCCCGTGCTCACGACGCCGCCCGCCCGGCGAGCCGCGCCTCGACCGTGAAGCCCGAAGAGGCGTCGAAGGTCGCCCCGCCACCGAGCGCCTCGGTGCGCTCGACGATACCGGCCAGGCCGTTCCCGAGCCGCACGGGGCCCGAGGTGAGCCCGTCGTCGCGGGCCACCAGGGTCAGGGCGCCGGCGTCGCCCGTGCGCACCGCGATCCGCAGCACGGTGGCCATCTCGGCGTGCCGCACGGCGTTGGTCACGACCTCCTGGGTGACCCGGACCAGCGCGGCCGTCTGCTCCTCGTCCGCGACGACGTCGTCGGCGACGGCGATCTCCACGCGCGGGTGCGGGACGGCGCCGGCCACCGCGACGAGCGCCTCGCGCAGGTCGGGGGCACGACGGCGCAGCTCCCCCACCGTGGCCCGCACGTCGGCGAGCAGCTCGCGCGCGACGGTCCGCGCGCGGTCGACGTGCTCCGCGCCGCGCTCGCCCGGCAGGTGGGCGGCCGACTCCAGCTCGAGGGTGAGCACGGTGAGCTGGTGGCCGATGAGGTCGTGCAGCTCGCGGGAGATCCGCAGCCGCTCCGAGGCCCGGGTGGCCTCCTCCCCCAGCACCGCCGCCGCCGCGAGCTCGGTGTGCGCGACGGTCAGCTCGGTGCGCATCCGCTGCTCGCGCTGCAGCGCCACGCTCACCGCGGCGCTCGCGACCTGCAGCAGGAGGTACAGGCCCGCGCCCAGGGCGAGCTCGATGGCGCTCACGGGCCCCGGGGCGACGACGGCGGACACCAGGAGCGCCGCCGTGTTCGCACCGATGACGGCGACCGTCAGCGCCGTCGGCCCGACGTACGTGCTCACGGCCGCGCCGAAGACGAGCAGGATCGGCAGCCAGCCGATCCCCGGCACGGTGACGACGAGGGCGCCCGTCAGGAGGGTCTGCGCCCCGAGCGCCGTCACGGCGCCGACGCTTCTGGACGGCCGCAGCACGGCGACGGCGGTCGCCGCGAACCATGCCACCGCGAGCAGCACCCACACGGTCAGCGGCACCAGGAACCGGTCGGAGGGCGCGACGAACGGCACAGGCACGACGATCGCCAGGCAGACGACCAAGATCGTCAGCCCGGACGTCTCCTCAGGTCCCAGCCGGCGCATGGGCCCACGCTATCCGGCACGGCGCCGCCGCGACCGTGCCACAGGTCATGGATCGAGGTCGTGACCAGCGGCACGCGCGGCCGGCCCCGCCCCGTCCGTAGCGTCGCCGCCATGACCGCACTCGTGGCGCAGCACCTGCGCAAGACGTACCGCACCCGGCGCCGCGGCCACCCCCCGGTGGTCGCCCTCGATGACGTGAGCCTGTCCGTGGCCCCGGGCGAGGTGGCCGGCGTGCTCGGCCGCAACGGCGCCGGCAAGTCCACCGCCATGGAGCTCCTCGCGGGGGCACGCACCCCCGACCGCGGCGAGGTCCGCGTGCTCGGGCTCGACCCGCGCGCCGACCGGCGGCGGGTGCGCGCCGTCCTCGGCGTCCAGCTGCAGGGCGCGGACATGCACGGGGCGCTCACCGTGCGCGAGCTCGTGCACCTGTACCGGTCGTTCTACCGGCGGGGCGTCGACCCCGACCTCCTCATCGAGCGCGTCGGGCTCGGCGACTCCCGCGACACGCGCTTCGAGAAGCTGTCGGGCGGGCAGCAGCAGCGGGTGTCGATCGCGATCGCCCTCGTGGGCGCGCCGCGCGCCGTCATCCTCGACGAGCTGACCACCGGCCTGGACCCGGAGGCCCGGCGCCGCATGTGGGCACTCGTCGAGGACCTGCGTGCGGACGGCGTCACCGTGCTGCTGGTCAGCCACCTCATGGAGGAGGTGGAGCGGCTGTGCGACCACGTGACGATCCTCGACGCCGGCCGGGTCGTGGCACGCGGCACCGCCGCCGAGCTGATCGACCGGGCCGGGCTGCGCCCGCGGGTCACCCTGCGCACCGACGACCCGACGGCGGCCGTCCTCCTGTCACGGCTGCCCGGGGTGGAGCACGTCGACGCCGCCGGCCCCCGGCTCACCGTGACCGGTGCCGGCACGCCGGACGGCGACCTGCTGCACGCGGTGGGTTCCGCGCTGGCGAACGCCGGGGTCCTCGCCACCGAGACGTACCTGCGCCGCCCCACGCTCGACGACGCGTTCCTCGCCCTCACCGGAAGCCCCCTGGAGGCGGCATGACCACCCACGTCACCACCCAGCACGACCACGACGGCACCACGCACGAGGGGCAGCACGGGGCCACGGCCCGGCCGCCCCGTCCGGGGCCCGGCGCGTGGCTGGCCCTCACCGTCGCCGAGGCGAAGATGGTCGCGCGCGACACCGCCGGTCTGGTCATCCCGCTCGGGATGCCGCTGCTCATCCTCGTGATGAACGGCCTCGCCCTCGACGTCGACCAGGTGATCCCCGGCACGGGCGGGCGCACCGTCCTCGACGTCTACGTGATCCCGCTGACGCTGACGATGGTCGTGGCGACCGTCGGCGTCATCAACATGCCGAGCTTCCTCGCGTACTACCGGCGCTCGGGCATCCTGCGTCGCCTCGGCGTCACGCCGGCCTCCCCCGCGCTGATGCTCGGCGCGCAGGCGCTCGTCGGCGTGGCGCAGATCGTGCTCGGGATCGCCCTGGCGCTCAGCGTCGCGCTCGTCTGGCTCGGCGCGTCCGTGCCGGCGGCGCCCTGGACGGCCGTCGGCATGCTGGCACTGGCCGTCGCGGCGATGTACGCCGTCGGGATGCTGGTCGCCGCGGTGGCCCCCACGCCCGGCTCCGCCGTCGCGCTCGGCCTCGGCGCGTTCTTCGGCCTCGCCGCGCTCGGCGGGATGTTCGGGCCGCGGCAGAATCTGCCCGACGCGCTCGCGACGCTGGGCGGCTGGCTACCCTTCGGGGCCGCCGTGGACGGCCTCAGCGCGGCGTGGGCCGGCGCTGCCGTGCCCGGGTCGGCACTCGTGGGCCTCGTCGCGAGCATCGTCGTGGCCGGGGGCGCCGCGGCGGTGTGGTTCCGCTGGGAGTGACGATCCGCCGGAAGTGACGATCCGCCGGAAGTGACGATCACCAGGAACGGCTCAGAGGCCGACGGCGTCCAGCTTCGCGGTGAGCTCCGCGTCCGTGGGCTCGACGAAGAACTCGCCGTCGGGGAAGACCACCACCGGGATGCTCTTGCGGCCGCTGATGGCCTCGGCGTCGTCGGCCCGCGTCGGGTCGGCCACGAGGTCCACGTTCACGTACTCCACGCCGCGGGTGTCCAGCACACGCTTCGCGCGGCGGCAGTCTCCGCACCAGGTGGCGCCGTACATGGTGAGGGTCGCGGGGCGCTTGAGGTCGGTCGTGGTGGTGTCGGTCATGGCGAGCACCATACCCCCAGGGGGTCAGTGCACCGAGAATCCGCCGTCGACGTGCAGGGCCTGGCCGGTCACGTAGGCGGACGCGTCGCTCGCGAGGAAGACGGCGGCCCCGGCGAAGTCGCCGGGCACTCCGTTGCGCCCCACCATCGTGCGGGCCGCGAGCGCCTCGACCCGCGCCGGGTCGGACTGCAGGCGCGCGTTGAGCGGCGTCAGCACGAAGCCCGGCACCAGCGTGTTCGCCGTGACCCCGTGGGACGACCACGCCTCCGCCTGCGAGCGCGCGAGCGACTCCAGCCCGCCCTTCGAGACCCCGTACGCGCCGGACTGCACGAACGCCCGGTGCGCCTGCTGTGAGGACACCTGGATCAAGCGGCCGAAGCCGCGCTCCGCCATGCCGGGGCCGAACCGCTGCCCCAGCAGGAACGGCGCCTCGAGGTTCACCGCCATCGTCGCGTCCCAGGTGGCGTCGTCGATCTCGGCCATCGGCGGGCGCAGGTTGATGCCCGCGGAGCTGACCACCACGTCCGGCTCGCCGAAGACGGCGGCCGCCTCGGCGGCGGCGGCGCGCACCCCGTCGCGCGTGGCGAGGTCGCCGCTCACCCAGGCGGCGCGACAGCCCTCGGCCGCGAGCTCGTCCACGGTGTCCGCGAGCGCGGCCTCGCCCCGCGCCAGGACGACGACGCGTGCGCCGGCGCGGGCGAGCGCCCCGGCGATGGCGCGGCCGATGCCGGAGCTGCCGCCGGTGACGACGGCGACGCGGCCGTCCAGCGAGAACAGGGAGGAGAGGTAGGCGGCCGTCACGCGGGACACTCTGTCACCCCCGGCGGTGCGCCGTCCGACCGTCATCGCAGGCGACATCGATAGCCTCCGGCGATGACTGACGACGAGGTCCGGGTCGTGGTGCGCAAGTTCGACGGCAGCCTGCACTGGCACTACTCCATGACGCGGCTCGGCGAGGACGAGTTCGGGGTCTGGCTCGGCGCCCGGGTCGGGACGGCCTACGACAGGGGCGACAGACGCGGCGTCTTCACGGCCGAGGAGGCGCGGGTCATGCTCGTCCCCCGCGACGCGTGGTGGACCGCCGAGTTCCAGGCGGCGCCGGCGCACCTGGACGCCTACTGCGACGTCGCCACCCCGGCGACCTGGTCGCGCCCCGGCGACGGGCCTGACGAGGTGACCATGGTGGACCTGGACCTCGACGTGTGCAGGATCCGGGAGGACATGTCCGTCTTCGTCGACGACGAGGACGAGTTCGCGGACCACCGGGTGCGCTACGGCTACCCGGCCGACGTCATCGAGCACGCCGAGGCGGCGGCCGCGTGGCTGACGACCGCCCTGCGTGACGGCGTCGAGCCGTTCGGCAGCCACTACCGCTCCTGGCTCGACCGGGTGGCCGCGATCACCGCCTGAGGCGCGCGCCGGGCGACCTCGCGCGACGATGTGGCCATGGCACGCACGTCGTCGAGCCCGCCCCAGGCCGTCACGGTCGAGGGCCGACGCCTGCAGCTGACCAACCTGGAGAAGGTGTACTACCCGGCCACGGGCACCACGAAGGGCGAGGTGCTGCAGTACCTTGCGCAGGTGGCGCCCGCGCTGCTGCGGCACGCGGCGCACCGGCCCGCGACGCGCAAGCGCTGGCCCGACGGCGTGGCGGGGCAGATGTTCTTCCAGAAGAACCTGGACGCGTCGACGCCGTCGTGGGTGCCGCGGCGCGCCATCCGGCACCGCACGTCGACCAACGACTACGTGCTCGTCAACGACCTCGCCACGCTCACGTGGCTGGGCCAGACCGCCACGCTGGAGATCCACGTGCCGCAGTGGCAGTTCGGGCGCACGGGCACGCCGCTCCCCCCGGACCGGCTGGTGCTCGACCTGGACCCCGGCCCCGGCGCGGGGCTGCCGGAGTGCGCCGAGGTGGCGCGGCTGGCCCGCGAGATCCTCGTCGGGATGGGCCTGGACCCCCTGCCCGTGACCAGCGGCTCCAAGGGGATCCACCTGTACGCGGCGCTCACGCCGAGCGCGGTCGGGCAGTCGGCGGAGCTCACGCCCGACGCCGTGTCCGCCGTCGCGAAGGAGCTCGCCCGGCACCTCGAGTCCGAGCACCCGGACCTCGTCGTCAGCGACATGAAGAAGGCGCTGCGCGCGGGCAAGGTACTGGTCGACTGGTCGCAGAACAACGGCGCCAAGACGACGATCGCGCCGTACTCGCTGCGCGGGCGCGACGAGCCCACGGTGGCCGCGCCCCGCACGTGGGGCGAGCTCGACGACCCGGGCCTGCGGCAGCTGACCTACGCCGAGGTGATCGAACGGCTGGAGCGCGACGGCGACCTCCTGGAGCCGCTCGTCGCCGGCCACCTGTCACAGCTCGAGCCGACGCCCGAGCGCCTGGCGACGTTCGAGCGCGCGCCTGCCGACCGCCTGGGCACGTACCGGTCCAAGCGCGACCCGGGCAAGACCCCGGAGCCGGGGGTTGAGCCTGTCGACACCGATCCGCTGGTTGAGCCTGTCGAAACCAACCCGCTGGTTGAGCCTGTCGAAACCAACCCGCTGGTTGAGCCTGTCGAAACCAACCCGCTGGTTGAGCCTGTCGAAACCGAGGCTGTGATTTCGACGAGCTCAACCGACAAGGCGCCGACGTTCGTGATCCAGGAGCACCACGCGCGCCGGCTGCACTGGGACTTCCGGCTGGAGCACGAGGGCGTGCTCGTGAGCTGGGCACTGCCGAAGGGCGAGCCCACCGACCCCAAGCAGAACCACCTCGCCGTGCAGACGGAGGACCACCCGCTGGAGTACGGCTCGTTCGAGGGCACCATCCCGGCCGGCGAGTACGGCGGCGGCGAGGTGACCATCTGGGACGCGGGCACGTACGAGCTCGAGAAGTGGCGCGACGCCGAGGTGATCGTCACGCTGCACAGCGAGCGGCGGGGCTCGCGGCGGCTCGCGCTCATCCGCACCGGTGGCCGCGACGGCAACGAGAACTCCTGGCTGATCCACCGCACCAAGGACCAGCCGGGCGACGACGAGCCCCCTGCGAAGCGGGCCGAGCCGAGCGGGCGGACGAAGGCGCCGGAGCGGACCGGGCGTCGCGCGCCCAGTACGAGCGTCGAGGCGCCGCGCCCGATGCTCGCCACGACGGCGCCGCCCGCGGAGCTGGACCGGCTGGACCCGGACGACTGGGCGTTCGAGGTGAAGTGGGACGGCTTCCGCGCCGTCGTCGAGGTGTTCCCGGCCGGCGGGGATCGGGACGGCGACCGCCGGGTGCGGCTCACGTCGCGCTCGGGGCAGGACCTCACGCCCACGTTCCCGGAGCTGCAGGCGCTGGCGGACATGGTCGAGGCCGACGACCTGCCCGTGGTGCTCGACGGCGAGGTGGTCGCCCTCGACGCCGACGGGCGCCCGGAGTTCCGCCGGCTGCAGCAGCGCGCGAACCTCGTCAAGCCGCGGGACGTCGAGAAGGCGCGCCGCCGGGTGGCGGTCGACCTGGTGCTCTTCGACGCGCTGCGGGTGGCCGGCCGGTCCGTCGAGCAGGCCCCGTACACCGAGCGTCGGGCCACGCTCGAGCGGGTCGTGACGCCACGCCCCCCGGTGCACGTGCCCGACGCCCTGGACGGCGACCTCGACGAGGCGCTCGAGACGTCCCGCCTCATGCGGTTGGAGGGCGTGGTGGCCAAGCGGCGCGGGTCCACGTACCAGCCGGGCCGCCGGTCGCGCGACTGGCTGAAGGTCAAGCACGCCCGCACGCAGGAGGTCGTCGTGGTGGGCTGGCGGCCGCTGCACACCGGCACCGGCCAGGAGGACGCGCGCGTGGCCGGGTCGCTCCTGCTGGCGGTGCCGGACGCCGAGGGCGCGCTGCAGTACGTGGGCAAGGTCGGCACCGGGTTCAAGGAGTCGGAGCGACGGGAGGTGGTCCGGCGCCTGCGGCCCGTCGCGGACCCACCCTTGGACGGCGTGCCCCGGCCGGAGGCCGTGCACGCGCGGTGGGCCGCCCCGGAGCGGGTCGCCGAGGTCAGCTACGGCGACTGGACGGGCGAGCCCGGCGACCCGGAGTCACCGCCGCGGCTGCGGCACTCCGTGTGGCGGGGCTGGCGCGACGACAAGCGCCCCGAGGAGGTCCGGGTCGAGCCCTGAGACGTGCTCGTCCGACCGGTCCCGGGAAGTTCCGCGGCCCGGCCGGGGTTGCGTCCGTCATGCGAGCCATCACCTACAGCCAGTACGGCAGCGCCGACGTCCTCGAGCTGACCGACCAGCCCACCCCCAAGGTCGCCCCGGACTCGGTGCTGGTCCGCGTCCGGGCAGCGAGCGTCAACCCGGTGGACTGGAAGGTCCGCGACGGCTACCTGGACGCGATCCTCGACACCTTCTTCCCCGTCGTGCCCGGGTGGGACGTCGCGGGGGTCGTCGAGCGGGTGGGCCTGGACGCCACCGAGTTCGCCGTGGGCGACGAGGTCTACGGCTACGTGCGCAAAGACGTGGTGCAGGGCGGCACCTTCGCCGAGCTCGTCGCGGCACCCGTGCGCACCCTCGCACGCAAGCCCGCCTCGCTGACGTTCGAGGAGGCGGCCGCGGTGCCGCTCGCCGGCCTGACGGCGTACCAGACGATCCAGCGGTCCGGCGTCCGCGAGGGGCAGACGGTGCTGGTGCACGCCGCGGCCGGCGGGGTCGGCGCGTTCGCGGTGCAGATCGCCCGCGCGCTGGGGGCCCGGGTGCTCGGCACGGCCAGCGAGGGCAACCACGACTTCCTGCGCGGCCTGGGCGCCGAGCCGGTGACGTACGGCAACGGCCTCGCCGACCGCGTCCGCGCGCTCGCCCCGGGCGGCGTGGACGTCGCGCTGGACTACGTGGGCGGGGACGCCGTCCCGACCAGCGCCACCGTACTCGCCGACGGCGGCACCATCACGTCCGTCGTCGACGACGCGGCCCGGGACGACCACGGCGGGCACTACGTCTGGGTGCGCCCGTCCGCGGCCGACCTCGAGTCGCTCGGCGCGCTGATCGACGCCGGCAGGGTCTCCGTGGAGGTGGCGCAGGTGTTCGACCTCGCGGACGCCGCCGAGGCGCACCGCGCCAGCGAGGGCGGGCACGTGCGCGGCAAGATCGTCGTGCGGGTCTGAGGCCGCCGGTCGCTCTGCTCGCGAGACCCCGCGGTGGCACCCTGGGCGCATGACGCCTTTCGACGCCTCCGTGTACGCCGACCGTCGCCGCCGCGCCGCCGCCCAGGCCGCCGAGGCCGGGCTCGCGGGGATCCTCCTCACCCCCGGCCCGGACCTGCGCTACTTCCTCGGCTACACGCCCGCCGCCGAGCTCGAGCGGCTCACGATGCTCGTGCTTCCCGCCGACGGCGACGCCGTGGCCGTCGTCCCTCGCCTGGAGGCGCACGACCTCGAGGTCGGCGCGGTGGGCGGCATCGAGGCGGTCGCGTGGTCGGACGGCGAGGACGAGCACGCCGTCACGGGCCGGCTGCTGCGCCCGGACGGGCGGTACGCGATCAGCGACGCCGCGTGGGCGATGCACGTGCTGGGACTGCAGCGCACGCTGCCCGCGTCGTCATACGCGGCGGTCACGACGGTGCTGCCGATGCTGCGCGCGGCGAAGTCGCCCGCGGAGGTGGCGCGCCTCGCGGCGGCCGGCGCCGGCGCGGACGCCGTCTTCGCCGAGATCGTCACCCGCCGGTTCGCGGGCCGCGCCGAGCGCGAGGTCGCCGCGGACCTGGACGCCCTGCTCCGCGAGCGCGGGCACGAGCAGGTCGACTTCACGCTCGTGTGCGCGGGCGAGAACGGCGCCGATCCGCACCACGACGCCGGCGACCGCGTGATCCGCGAGGGCGACATGGTGGTGATGGACTTCGGCGGGCTCGCCGACGGCTACGGCTCCGACACCACCCGCACGGTGCACGTGGGACCCCCCACCGACCGCGAGCAGGAGGTGCACGACGTCGTCCGCACCGCCCAGCAGGCGGGCGTCGACGCCGTCCGCCCGGGCGCGACCTGCCAGGACGTGGACCGCGCCTCCCGCGCCGTCATCGACGACGCCGGGTACGGCGAGTACTTCGTGCACCGCACCGGGCACGGCATCGGGCTGACGACGCACGAGCCGCCCTACATGGTGGAGGGCGAGCGGACGCCGATCGAGGCGGGGATGTGCTTCTCCGTCGAGCCGGGGATCTACCTGCCCGGGGACTTCGGCGTCCGCATCGAGGACATCGTCGTCGCGTTCCCGGCCGGGGTGCCGGGCCTGGACGACTCCCCCGATGCGGCCGTGCGGCTCAACACCTCGCCGCACGAGGTCGTGCTGGTGGAGTAGCTCGGCCAGACCCGCACCGGCGCGACCGCACCCGGCGGACACACCTGGCGGACACTGGGCACGTGCACCCACGCCGCCCGCCGCCGCGCCCCTCCGCGAGGCGCGCCGCCGCCGGGGCTGTTGCCCTGCTGCTAGCGCTGGCCGCCTGCACCACGTCCGGCCCGGCCACGCCGTCCGCCGGCCCGACGACGCCGACGTCCGCGTCGAGCGCCACCCCGTCGCCGCCCGCCGATGACGCCGCAAGCACGGCCGTGACGGCGGGCGACGTCGAGCTGCGGGTGACGGTGCCGGGCGCGACGCCCGGCGACCCCCGGGTGCAGGTCTCCCCCGATGCCGGCACCGTGACGGTGAGCATGGCGCCGGGAGCCGACCCGGCAGCCGCGGAGGCGCCCGAGATCGCCCTGACCTCGCGCGGCACGTTCGCGACGAACCCGGACGGCAGCGTCACGGTGCGCGACGGCGACACGGCCGTCGGCGGGCTCACCGCCCCCCGCGGCGCGCGGCTCGTCGCCGTCGACGACACGCACCTGGAGCTGCGCGCTTCCGGGACCGCGGGCGACGGCGCCGACAGCGACGAGACCGACAGCGACGAGACCGGCAGCGACGAGACGGACACGGTCACGACCGTCCTCGGCACGCGGGCGGTGGACGGCACCGACTGGGGCGACCGCGAGGGCGGCCGTTCGCTGGCCGTCACCCCGACCGGCTGGGCGCGCACGGCCGGCCAGGCCGGGGTCGACCTCGCATGGTCCGAGATCACGTCCGCCGAGCCCGAGGCGGACGTCCCGACGATGCGCGACCAGCTCGAATGCCATGCGATCGGGGCGCCGGACAAGGACACCTGGAACCTCGAACCGTGGCGCCCCGACGTCGGCCTGATCGCCACGATGGCGGCTCGTTGCAACCCCACCGGGTGACGCAACCCTTGACACATTCCCATATCGGTATATGTTGAGGGAGTGGCACGAGCAGCAACGACGACAGACGCGTTCAACGCGGTGGCCGAGCCCCGGCGCCGCGAGATCCTCGACGCCCTCGCCTCCCGCGAGCTCAGCGTCGGCGAGCTCGTCGACCTGCTCGGTATCGCCCAGCCGCTGGTCTCCAAGCACCTCAGGGTGCTGCGGAAGGTCGGGCTGGTCGAGGTGCGCGACGACGGTCGTCGGCGCCTCTACCGCACGGACGCACGGCCCCTGCAGGAGATCCACGCCTGGGCCGGCCGGTACGAGCGGCTGTGGGAGGAGCGGTTCGAGCTCATCGACGAGCTGCTCGACGAGGTGGACGAATCACGGAACACCTAGCGGGACCAGCAACCGGACACGAGCGAGGAGAAGAGCCATGACCAGCACGACATCGTCATCCCGGAGGGGCAGCGCGGTCCTGACGCTGCCGAACGACACCGACATCCAGATCACGCGCGAGTTCGCCGCCCCAACGGCCGCCGTGTGGCGGGTGTTCACCGAGGCCGACCTCATCGCCCGCTGGTGGGCTGGCCAGCACGGCACCGTCACCAGCGTCGAGATCGACCTGCGCCCGGGCGGCACGTACCGCTACGCGATGCAGGCGAACGAGGGCTTCGAGGTCGCCTTCCACGGCGAGTTCCAGGAGGTGGTGCCGACGGAGCGGCTCGTGCACACCGAGGTGTTCGAGGGCATGCCCGACGGCGAGTCGGCGGCCACGCTCAACACGTACACCTTCGCCGAGCGCGACGGTCGCACCACGCTCACGCTCGTCACCCGGGCGCCGAGCTCGGAGGTGCGGGACGCGATCGTGGAGTCCGGCATGGAGGGCGGCGTCCAGGAGGGCTTCGACATCGTCGACGAGATCGCCGCCGAGCTCACCGCCGGAGACTGACTCCCCGGAGCGCCGAACAGGCGGTTGACACCGTTTCGAGCCGAAATATCAGCCCGAAACCGGTGTCAACCGCCTGTTCGGCATCCGGCGGGCGCGGGTCAGACGGCGGTGTATCCGCCGTCCACGAGCCAGTACGCGCCGGTGACGAAGGACGCGTCGTCGGACAGCAGGAACCGCACGACCGTCGCGACCTCCTCCGCGGTGCCGAGCCGGCCGAGCACGTGCTTGGCCTCGAGGGCCTGGCGCGCCTCGGGCGAGAGGCTGGACTCGACCAGCGGCGTCTTGATGTAGCCGGGGCCGACGGCGTTGATCCGCAACCCCTGCGCACCGTACTCGGCGGCGGCGTTCTTGGTGATGCCGACGACGCCGTGCTTCGCCGCGGTGTACGCGCCGCTGCCGATCGCCGCGACGGTGCCGTGGATCGAGGCCATGTTGACGATGGCGCTCTCGCCGCCGCCCTGTTCCAGCATCGCCGGGATCTGGGCGCGCATCCCGTACAGCACACCGTTGAGGTTGATGCCGATGACGCGGTCCCAGTCGTCCAGGTCGGTCTCGCCGGCGGGCGCCGGCTTGCCACCGATCCCGGCGTTGTTGACGGCGTAGTTCAGGCCGCCGAACGTCTGGCGCGCGAACTCCACGGCCTTGGCCGAGTCCTCCTTGACCGCGGTGTTCTGCTCGAACGCCGCCGCCTCGCCGCCGGACGCCTTGATCTCGTCCGCCACACGCTGCGCGGCGTCGAGCCGGATATCCGTCACCACGACCTTGGCGCCGTGGGCCGAAAGCTCCTTGCTGATCGCCTCGCCGATGCCCGAACCGCCGCCCGTCACGAGCGCCACCTTGCCGTCGAACGTCATGCCCGACCCTCCTTCGCAACCACGCCCGAGGGGCGGGGACGCGGATCACGCGAGACGACGCCCTGACGGGACGAACGACCGCCCTGCGGCCCTGGTGAGGGTCGGGGCGCTGACTCTTCGACCGTAACCCCGGACGACTCGCGAAGTGCGTGGTCGTGACCAAAACCACTCAGGCGGTCGGGATCTTGGGCTCCTCGCCGAGGACGCGCAGCACCTCGGCCTCCTCGGCCGCCGTCAGGCCCGTCACGACGGCGTCGGGCGTCGCCGCCAGCCAGGCGAGAGTGTCGCGCGCCGTGTCCGCGACGGGTCGCGGCGAGAGGCCCGCCGCGAGCGCCGGCGAGGCGTCGTGCGCCGGCATGCCGTCGTACTCCGGGCGGGGCAGCCACAGCGGCAGCGACCGCTCCCCCGACCACGGGCGCACGTCGGCCGCGTCGAGCGCCTCGCTGTCCGTCCAGCGCCACCGGGGCTCGACGCCGCACCCGCGGGCCACCTCGGACAACAGCTCCCCGACCGTCGTCACCGGGCCGACGCCGTCGAACACGCCCTCCGTGCGGCGCTCGGCCAGGTCGACGATCCAGGCGGCGAGGTCACGCACGTCGATCACCTGTGTCGGGTCGGCCGGGTCGCCGGGCGCGAGCACCTCCGCCGCGCCGTCGTCCGAGCTGTCGTCGTCGAGCACCCGGCGCATCCGCGCGGGCCAGTAGGCGAACCGCCCGCTCGTGTCGCCGGGCCCCACGATCAGGCCGGGCCGCACCACCGCCGCGCTCGCGGCGCCCTCGAGCACGAGGTTCTCGCACGCGACCTTCATCGCCCCGTACGCCTCCGAGCCGGAGGCCGGGTCCACGTCGGCCGCCTCGGGCTCGCGCAGGCGCCCCGCCCCCGGGCCGGCCGGGTCGGCATCGTCGGCGTACACGTTGACCGTGGAGACGAACACCCAGTGCGCGGCGGGCAGTGCCGCCACCGCCTTGCGCACGTGCGACGGGGTGCGCGACACGTCCACCACCGCGTCGAACCCGTCGGCGGCGAGCGCCGCCGGGAACGCGTCGTCGCGGTCGGCGACCACGTGGCGCACACCCTCGGGCACGCCTCCCGAACGCCCGCGACTGACGGCCACCACCTCGTGGCCGCGCGCCGCGGCGTCCGCCGCGACCGCCCTCGACAGGAACACGGACCCACCCAGCACCAGCAGCTTCATGCCCCCACCCTGGCGCACCTCGACACCCCGCGGCGCGGGTTCTGCCCGCGGCAGAAGGGCGGCAGCCGCGCGCCGCGCCAGTGTCCGGAGCCATGACCCGCGACCTGCCCGCCACCGCACCCGTGCGGGCGGCGCTCGACGTGCTGGAGCGCTTCTCCCCGCCGGCGCTCGTCCACCACGCCGTGCGCGCGACGCTGCTGGCCGCCGACCGGCCGGAGGGGCACCTGCTGGCCCGGTCGACGGGCGCGGACGTCAGCGGGCGCGGCGCCGACCAGTGGCGCGCCGGCCTGCGGGCCGACCACGAGGCCCGCTGGCCGCGTCTCGACGTCCGCGAGCTCGTCGGAGGGTGCCTGCGGGACCAGGCCGCGCGCAAGCCGGGGAGCGTCGTGGCGGCCTACGTGGCCTCGGGGGGCGCGGACGCGGTCCGCTGACCCCCACCGGCCTCGCCCAGCGTCGGCGCGCAGCGCGCGTCGTTCAGCGACGGCGACAAGATCGTCGTCGCCGACCCGCGCCCGGCATCGGCTACGTCGGCAACGGCCAACCCCGCGGACCACGCCCCAAGCACTCCGAAACGTCACCGAAGTCCTGACACACCAACCGTCACCAAAGTCCTGAGACAGGACAAACGGTCGTCCACAGATCTGGCAAGGGTCTAGAACAGGTGTTCGAACTTCGGTAGGCTCGGGGCATGACGACGACGCTCCCCGACCGCGCGACCGGCGTGGCCGCCGCCCCGGCGCACGACGTCGCGCGGGTGCGGCAGGAGGCCGCCCGCCTGGCGGTGATGCCGCGCACGTGGAAGCCCACGATCGCCGAGCTCCTGGACGAAGAGGCGCGGCACGCAGACGAGGACGCTCGAGGTGCGGAGGTCGCAGCGCCTGCCGTTCATCGCCCGCCGACGCTCGCCGACCTGGACGGAGCGCTGGACGAGATCGCCCAGGTCGAGCAGCAGATCGCCACGCTGCACGCGCGTCGTGCCGTGCTGGTGGCACAGGCCTACCGGCTGGCGGAAGTACTCGAGTCGGACCTCGTGGACGACGCCGACCCCGTCGCCAGGACGGCACCGAGCTCGCGGCGCCTGGAGCTCGCCCGACGCGCCGTGGTCGCGGAGCTCGCAACCACCCTGCACCTCGGGGAACACGCCGCCGCCACCCTGGCCGACCACGCCGTCACGTTGACCACCAAGGCCCCCCGCACCCTGGCTGCCCTGACACGCGGAGAGCTGACCTGGGCACACGCCACCCAGATCACCAAGCACGTGGCCGACCTCACCGGCGACGAAGCCGCCCGCGTCGAGGCGGCAGCCCTGCCCACCGCCGCCACCGGCGTCACGTGCACGCCGGGCCAGCTCGCCGCCCGCACCCGCCGCGCCCGCGAGGTGGCACACCCCGTCCCGGCCGAGGCCCGGCACGCCGAGGCCGCCACCCATCGCGCCGTATGGCTCGACGACGGCCAGGACGGCATGGCCTGGCTCACCGCCCACCTGCCCGCACCCCTCGCCCACGCCGCCTACGACCGCCTCACCCGCACCGCCGCACACCTCACGAGCACCACCACGAGCGTGCACGGCACGAGTGGGCATCCGACCGACACGCGCACGCCGAACCAGGCCCGCGCCGACGTCCTCGCCGCCCTCCTGCTCGACGACGGCACCCTCGACCTCACGACTCCTGCCACCGCTCACGACGACAGCGACACGAGCGACGGCGACGAACCCTGCGCCGACCCCCTCCGCGATGTGCTGCACCAGAGGTCTGCCCTCGCGATCCTGGCCCGCTCGATCCGCCCACAGATCCAGGTCACCGTCCCGGTCCTGACGCTCCTCGGAATCACCGACGCCCCCGCCACGATGAACGGGCACGTCCCCATCGCCCCCGACACGGCGCGTCAGCTCACCGCCCTCGCACCCTCGCTACGACGCGTCCTGACACACCCCGAGACCGGCACCGTGCTCTCCGTCGGCCGCACCACCTACACCGTGCCCGCCGACCTCAAAGCCCTCGTCACCGCCCGCGACACCACCTGCCGCTTCCCCGGCTGCACCCGCCCCGCCAGCAGCGCCGACCTCGACCACACCACCGCCTGGGCCCACGGCGGCACCACCGCCGCCGCCAACCTCGCCGCCCTCTGCCGCTTCCACCACACGGTCAAACACCAGACAAAATGGCAGGTCAGACAGTCCCCCGCCGACCAATCACCCTGGGGCGGGGAACTCGAATGGACTTCCCCCACCGGCCGCCGCCACGTCACCACACCCCCTGCGCCGGAGACCACCCGCCACCGCACCATGCCCCACGGGCACGAGCCACCCGGCATCGATCCACCAGGCAGCGTCGGACCTGCCCACTCACCCGGGGAGGGGCCGCTCCGACACGACGTCACCGGCGCGACTCCCCCGTTCTGAGCAGCGCTGCGCCATGATGTCCGGGAACCAGCCGTTCGTGCCGACAAGCACCACCCCGTACCCACCCGGTCCGGGCCGGCGCTGGTAGTTTTCCGAACCGTGCCCGACTCCCCCGCCGCCCGCATCCGCTTCCGCCCCGCCACGCGCGCCGACCTGCAGCGCGTGGTCGAGCTCATCGCCGACGACGCCGTGGCTGCGGCGCGCACCGGCAGCTACGGGCCGGCGCACGAGGCCGGGTTCGACGCGATCGAGTCGAGCCCGAACGACGAGCTGGTGGTCGCAGAGCTCGACGGCGAGGTCGTCGGCGTGATGCAGCTGACGTTCGTGCCCGGCATCTCCCGCAACGGCGCCACCCGCCTGCTGGTCGAGGCGGTGCGAGTCGACGCCCGCCTGCGCGGGCAGGGGCTGGGCCGCGCCCTGATGGAGCACGCGCACACCCGTGGCCGCGAGCGCGGCTGCGTGCTGGCGCAGCTCACCTCGGACAAGCAGCGCCCCGACGCGCACCGCTTCTACCGGTCGCTCGGGTACGCGCAGTCGCACGAGGGGTTCAAGCTGCCCCTGTGACGCCCGGCCGTCGCACGTCCCGGATCCCGACCATGCTCACCAGGCCACCGAGCACGAGCAGGCCGGCCGTGACGAGCAACGCTCGGTGGAACGACGCGACGTCGAGGACCCCGCCGAGGATCACCCCCGCGAACGCGACCGTCAGCAGGCCCGCCACGCGCGAGACGGCGTTGTTCACCGCCGACGCGATCCCCGCGTCGGTGGGCGGGGCCGCCCCGAGGATCGCGGACGTGAGCGGCGCCACCGTGATGGACAGCCCGAGCCCGAACACCAGCATGCCCGGCAGCACCTGCGTGAGGTAGGTCGCGTCCGCGTCCATCGTGAGGAGCAGCAGGTAGCCGGCCCCGGCGACGATCGGGCCGACGGTCATGAACCAACGCGCCCCGTGGCGGGCGGCGAGGGTGCCGAACCTCGTGGACAGCGCGAGCATGGCGACGGTCGAGGGCAGCTGCGCCACCCCGGCGGCCGTGGCCGAGTACCCCGCGACCTGCTGCAGGAACAACCCCAGCACGAACCCGCCCAGCGAGAGCGCACCGTAGACGGCGAACGTCGCGACGTTGCCCCACGCGAAGTTGCGCGCGGCGAACAGGCGGGGCGGCATCATCGGGTCGCGTGCGCGCCGCTCGTACACCACGAACCCGACGAGCAGCACGGCGCCGACGACGACGGCCGCCCAGGTCCGCTCGATCAGCCCGAAGACGGCCACCGCCAGCCCGGTCGCGGCGAGCACCGCCCCCGGCACGTCGAGCCGGCGCCCGGTCGTGTCCCGCACCTCGGGCACGGTGCGCAGCAGCACGATCGTGACGACGACGACCGGCAGGTTGATCCAGAACACCCAGCGCCACGACAGCAGGTCCACGAGCCCGCCGCCGACGAACGGGCCGACGATCATCGCCGTGCCCGTCCACGCCGTCCATCGTCCGATGGCCCGCCCCTGCGACTCGCCGTCGAACGTCGAGATGATGAGCGCCAGCGAGCTGGGCACCAGCAGGGCGCCGGCCACGCCCTGCAGCAACCGGGCCCCCACCAGCACGGGTCCCGTCGGCGCGAGGGCGCACAGCACCGACGCCGCGGCGAAGCCAAGCAGCCCGGCCACCAGCACCCGGCGCCGCCCGTACAGGTCCGACAGCGAGCCCGCGAGCAGGATGAGCGAGCCGAGCGTGACCAGGTAGCCGTCCACCACCCACTGCTGCAGGCTGAGCCGCGCCTCGCCGGTGCCGCCGAGCTCGTCCCCGATGGCGGGCAGCGCGACGTTCACCACGGTGCCGTCGAGGAACGACACGAACGAGGCGAGGATCGCGACGACGAGCACGCGCCGCTGCAGCGAGGTCACGGCCACGCGGACCACGCTACGGTGCAAATCGCGGTGACGCCCTGGCCGGGCCGCGCTAGCGTCGCCGTCGTGACCCTCGAGATCCGCCGCAGCACGTTCGCCGACGTCCCCGCCGCCCGCCGCCTCGGCGCCGAGGCGTTCGGCGTCCCCACCCGCCCGGCGCCGGCGCCTGATCCCGACGCCTGGCCCGCGCCGAACAGCCGGCCGTGGGTGGTGACGGACGACGGCGAGCTCGTCGCCGAGCTGGGGGTGCGGTCCTTCACCTCGTGGTTCCACGCCGCGCGAGTCCCGACCGCCGGCCTGGCGGGCGTCACGATCGCGGCGGAGCGACGCGGGGAGGGCCTCCTGCGTCCGCTCGTCGCCGCGGCCCTGGCGGAGGCCCGCGCGCAGGGCGACCTGATCTCGACGCTCTACCCGACGTCGGCGGGGGTCTACCGCAGCCTCGGGTACGAGGTGGTCGGTTCGTTCGACGACGTCCACGTCCCGATGTCGGCGCTCGCCACGGTGCGCACACCGGCGGACGGCGTGCGGGCCCGGCGCGCGACGGCGACCGACGTGCCCGCGATCGCCCGCGTGTACGAGACCTGGGCCCGTGCGCAGAACGGGTCCCTGTCCCGCGCCGAGCCGCCGTTCGCCATGGAGCCGGGCGACATGGTC
This sequence comes from Isoptericola sp. Y541, assembly GCF_059445465.1. NCBI lineage: Bacteria > Bacillati > Actinomycetota > Actinomycetes > Micrococcales > Promicromonosporaceae > Isoptericola > Isoptericola sp. Y541. The sequence goes on from NZ_JCAIUJ010000004.1 coordinate 129,003, forward strand.
GGGCCCGACGCCGACTACACGGGCGTGAGCCTCGCCGTCGCCGGCGCGGGGCCGGGTGAGCAGGTGCTCGGCTTCGCGAGCTGGTCCCGCGGGTCCGGGTACGACCGGACGAACACCATCGAGGTGGACGACCTCGTCGCCCTCGACCCCGACGCGGCCCGCGCCCTGTGGCGGGTGCTCGGCTCGTTCGCGTCCGTCGCCGGCGGCGTGCAGCTCGCGACGTCGGGCTCCTGGTCCGGCGCCGACGTGTCACGGCTCGTGCTGCCCGACCACGCCGCCACCACGAGCAGCCGCCCGTACATGCTGCGCCTGCTCGACGTGGCCGGCGCGCTCGCGGCGGCGCGGCTCGCGCCGGTCAGCGCCCGCGTGCCCTTCGCCGTGGCCGACCCCCGCACCCCGGACCTCGAGGGGGCCTGGACCCTGGACGTCGCGGACGGGCGCGCGCGCGTCGTGCCCGACGCCGACGCCAGCCCCGGCGACCGGCCCACCTTCACCTCGGCCGGGCTGGCGCAGTCCTACGCGGGCGCGCAGTCGACGGCGAACCTGCGGCTCGCGGGCGGGCTCACCGGGCCCGCCGGGCACGACGCCGTGTGGGACGCCCTGTGGGGCGGGCGCCAGGTGCACGTGCGCGACTACTTCTGACCGGTTCCGGCCGCGCCGCGGGTCCGTCTCAGGCTGGCCCTAGCCAACATACCTAGAGGTAGGTATGTTGGATGTCATGAGCACATCGACCGACGCGCGTGAGCGGCTCGTCGCCGCCGCGCAGGAGATGTTCGCCGCACAGGGGGTGGGCCCCACCAGCCCGCGCCAGGTGCTGCAGTCCAGCGGGGTGGGGCAGGGCAGCCTCTACCACCATTTCCCCACCAAGCACGACCTCGCCGTCGCCGCCGTGGGCGCCACCGTCGAGGAGGCTCTCACCGCGGCGCGACGCGACCTGGAGGGCGACGGGACCACCGACATCGGCGATGCGCTCCATCGCGTCATCGCCTACGTCGAGCGGCCCCGCGACGCCCTCGCCGGGTGCAAGGTCGGCCGCCTCACCAGCGACCAGGCGGTCATGGACGACGACGGGCTGCGCGACGTCGTCACCGCCTACTTCGTCCGGCTGCTCGACACCGTCGCGGCCACCCTCCGCGAGGCCGGGCTGCCCGACGACGACGCCCGCGACCGCGCGCACGCCGCCGTCGCCGTCGTGCAGGGCGGGTACGTGCTCGCCCGCGCCACCGGCGACCCGGAGGCCATGCGCGCCGCCGTCCGCGGGTTCGTCACGATCCTGGCGGACACGGGACGACACGACACGACACCGCACGACACCGCACGACAGGAGACCGCATGACCTTCCGTGAGCGCCTGCGCGCGCTGCCCACCTTCCCGCCCGGCCTGCCGCCGTTCGGCGTCGACCTCGACGACCTCGCCACCGCGCCCGCCACGCCGCAGGAGATGTTCGCGCGCTGGTTCGACGACGCCCTCGACGCCGGGATCGGCGCCCCGCACGCCGCCACCCTGTCCACGGCGGACGCCGAGGGCCGCGTGCACGCCCGCACCCTCGTGATCAAGGACGTCACCGGCGAGGGCTGGTGGTTCGCCGGGCACGGGTCCAGCCCCAAGGGCCGCGACCTTGCGGCGAACCCGCACGCGTCGCTCACCACCTTCTGGCGGGAGCTCGGGCGCCAGGTGCGCATCACGGGCCGCGCCACGTCGGCAGGTCCGGAGGCGGGCGGCGCGGACTTCCGGGCACGTCCGGACGGGTCGCGCGCCGCCGGTCTGGTGGGCCACCAGAGTGAGCCGCTCGGCTCGCGCCAGGAGTACTGGTCGACGTTCGCCGACCGGCTTGCCGAGGCACAGGCAGACCCCGAGCTCACGGCGCCCACCTGGACCTCCTGGGTACTCGCGCCCGCCTCGGTCGAGTTCTGGCAGGCGAGCGACGACGCGGGGCAGTCCCGCCTGCGCTACGCGAGCACCCCGAACCCCGAGAACGACATCGCCCCCGCCTGGACCAAGGAGCTGCTGTGGCCGTGAACCGCCCCGACGTCGGGATCGACGCCGCCCTCGCACACGCGCTGTCCGACGCCGACGCCGCGCTCGGCGCGCTGATCGCCGTCGCGGAGACGCTCCCCGATGACGGCGGCGCGCAGCCGTCTGCGCTGGAGGGCTGGACCCGCGGGCACGTGCTCTCGCACGTCGCGAACGTCGCCTCCGCGCTCGCCCGCCAGGCGGAGTTCGCCGCCCGCGGCGAGAAGGTCGCTCCCTACGACGGCGGCAGGGCCGGGCGCGACGCCGGCATCGAGGCGGGGGCGAGGCGTTCGATGCCCGAGCACGTCGCCGCACTCTCCGCGGCACGCGCCCGCGCCGCCGCCGCCTGGCCGGAGCCGGGCGACGGGCTCTGGTCGGCGCCGGTCGCGTACCGCGACGGCACCCTCGCCGACGCGCTGCTCGCCTGGTGGCGCGAGGCGCGCATCCACGCCGTGGACGCGACGGCAGGCCTGGGGTCGTCGGCCCTGGGATACGACACGTGGGACGACGCGTTCTGCGCGCACCTACGCGACTTCCTGTCGATCCGGCTGCCGGAGGGCGCCGGCGCGCGCGTCGAGCTCGTCGGCGACATGCGCGACGTCGCCGCCTGGCTCGCCGGACGCGAGGCGGGCGGGCCGGTCTCGGCCGCTCGCGAGGGCGCCGCGGTGCCGCTGCCGGAGCTCGGGCCGTGGCCGTCGTCGACCGCCCCGACGCCCTGACCTGGCCCGTCATCCGAGGCTGATGTGACCTACATCACTGCAGGTCACAGGCCTGTGTGAGGTTGCTCTCACTGTTTGTGACAGTTTTCACGCACGACGTATGGTGGGCCGGTGACTTCGCGTGCTACGACCCGTCTCCCGGCCCAGGTGACCCCGCAAGGGGACGACGTCGACGTCGTCCTCATCGGCGGCGGGATCATGAGTGCCACTCTCGGCACGCTGCTCCAGAAGCTCGAGCCGACGTGGTCGATCCGGATCTACGAGCGGCTCGACGAGGTGGCCCAGGAGTCCTCCAACCCCTGGAACAACGCCGGCACCGGGCACGCCGCCCTCTGCGAGCTGAACTACACGCCGGAGCGCAAGGACGGCTCGATCGACATCACCAAGGCGGTGGCGATCAACGAGCAGTTCGAGATCTCTCGTGAGCTGTGGCAGCACCTGCTCGCCACCGGCCGCCTCAAGGACGACTCGTTCCTCAGCCGCACGCCGCACATGACGTTCGTGCGGGGCGAGAAGAACGTCGACTACCTGCGCCGGCGCCACGAGGCCCTCCGCGTGCACCCGCTGTTCCGCGACCTGGAGTACAGCACCGACCGCGCCACCGTCGGCCGCTGGGCGCCGCTGCTCACCGCGGACCGCGACGCCGACGAGCCGATCGCCGCCACCCGGTCGACCTCGGGCACCGACGTCGACTTCGGCAACCTGACCCGCCAGCTCGTCGACGCCCTCGTCGCGAACGGCGCGGAGCTCACGCTGCAGCACGAGGTGAAGACCCTCAAGCGCACCAAGGACGGCCGCTGGCGCCTGCGCGTCAAGGACCGCTCCTGGAACGCCGTCGACCGCACCAGCACCGTCACCGCCAAGTTCGTGTTCGTCGGCGCGGGCGGCGGCGCGCTGCCGCTGCTGCAGTCCGCGGGTATCCCGGAGATCAAGGGCTTCGGCGGCTTCCCCATCTCGGGCGAATTCCTGCGCACCTCCGACCCGGAGCTCGTGGCGCAGCACCAGGCCAAGGTCTACGGCAAAGCCGACGTCGGCGCGCCGCCGATGTCGGTGCCGCACCTCGACACCCGCGTGGTCGACGGCAAGACCTACCTCATGTTCGGCCCGTACGCCGGCTTCAGCCCCAAGTACCTCAAGCAGGGCAAGTACCTGGGCCTGATCACCTCGCTGCGGGCGCACAACCTCACGTCGATGCTCGGCGCGGGGCTGAAGAACCTCGACCTCACCCAGTACCTGGTGGGCCAGCTCGCGGCGTCCCCGGAGACCAAGTTCCAGGCCCTGCAGGCGTTCATGCCGGCCGCACGCCCCAAGGACTGGGAGAAGCTCACCGCCGGGCAGCGCGTGCAGGTCATCAAGCGCGACGCCGGCGGCAAGGGCGTGCTGCAGTTCGGCACCGAGATCGTCACGGGCGCCGAGGGCTCGATCGCAGGCCTGCTGGGCGCCTCCCCCGGCGCATCGACCGCCGCGTCCGCCATGGTCGACCTGCTCGAGAAGTGCTTCCCGTTCCGGTTCACCAAGTGGCGTTCCGAGCTCGCGTCCGTGATGCCGAGCATCGACGACGTCCCCGGCGACGCCAGCACGATCGACGCCACGCCCGTCCCGGACGCGACGCCGTACCTGCACGCCGACGGCGTGCTCGACGCCGCGGTGTACGAGTCGCAGGCGGACTCGCGGCTCTGACGATCAGCGCGAGCTCACGGGTCTGACGGTCACAGCGACTGGATGATCTTCTCCACCTGTTCCTTGGCGTCCCCGAAGAGCATCTGGGTGTTCTCCCGGAAGAACAGCGGGTTCTGCACGCCCGCGTAGCCGGTGGCGAGCGAGCGCTTGAAGACCACCACGTCGCGCGCCTTCCACGCTTCGATGACCGGCATCCCCGCGATGGGCGACGACGGCGCGTCCTGGGCGGCCGGGTTCACCGTGTCGTTCGCGCCGACGACGAGCACCACGTCGGTGCCCGGCAGGTCCGGGTTGATCTCGTCCATGCCGAGCACCACGTCGTACGGCACCCGCGCCTCCGCGAGCAGCACGTTCATGTGGCCCGGCAGCCGCCCCGCCACGGGGTGCACGCCGAACCGCACCGTCACCCCGCGCGCCTGCAGCCGTTGGGCCAGGTCCGCGACCGGGTGCTGCGCTTTCGCCACCGCCATCCCGTAGCCGGGTACGACGACGACCGACCGGGCGGCCGTGAGCAGGCCGGCCACCGCGTCCGGCGTCGTCTCGCGCACCTCGCCCCCGGCGTCGGCGCCCGGAGCGGTGCCGGAGCCTGTGCCGGTACCGGCACCCGTGCCGAAGCCGCCGAGCACCACCGACCAGAACGACCGGTTCATCGCCCGGCACATGAGGTAGCTGAGGATGGCGCCGGACGCACCCACGAGGGCGCCGGTGACGATGAGCAAGTCGTTGCCGAGCGTGAACCCGGCGGCGGCCGCCGCCCAGCCGGAGTACGAGTTGAGCATCGAGACGACGACCGGCATGTCGCCCCCGCCGATCGCCGCGACCAGGTGCCAGCCCAGCGCGAGCGCGACCAGCGTCATGAGCAGCAGCGGCACGAGGGCGGCCCCCACCCCCGGCCCGGCCGAGAGGAACCAGGCGAGCAGGCCGCCGCACGCGACGAGCGCCACCAGGTTGAGCAGGTGGCGCGCGGGCAGCGTCAGCGGCGCCGACGGCAGCCGCCCGGACAGCTTGCCGAAGGCGACCACGGAGCCGGTGAAGGTCACCGCACCGATCAGCACCCCGAGGAACACCTCGACGCGGTGCACGGTGTCCACGCCGGCGCCCGCGGCACCCACCGCCGGCTCAGCGAGGAACGACCCGAACCCGACCAGCACGGCCGCCAGCCCCACGAACGAGTGCAGCAGCGCGATGAGCTCGGGCATCTGCGTCATCTCGACGCGCCGCGCCCGCCACGACCCCACGGCCGCGCCGACCACGAACACCAGCAGGATCAGCCCGGCGGTCACCTGCCACGGGCGCTCCGAGCGCTCGAGCGCCAGCGCGACCGTGGCGGCGAGCGCCAGACCCATGCCGAGCATGCCGAGCACGGTGCCGCGGCGCGCCGACTCCTGGGCGGACAGCCCCGCGAGGGACAGGATGAACAGCACGCCGGCGACGAGGTAGACGGCCTGGGCGATCGCCGTCACCGTCATGACGCACCCCCGCCCCGCACGTCGGCCGCCGGTGCCGCACCGGGATCCGCGTCCTCGCGACGGAACATGCCGAGCATCCGCCGCGTGACGAGGAACCCGCCGAAGACGTTGACGCTCGCCAGCGCCGCGGCGACGACGGCGAGCGTCGTGACGACCGGCGAGGAGTCGCCGATCTGCAGCAGCGCGCCGACCATGATGATGCCGCTGATCGCGTTGGTCTGGGCCATGAGCGGCGTGTGCAGCGCGTGCGTCACGTTCGAGATGACGTAGAAGCCGACGACGACCGCGAGCGCGAACACCGTGTAGTGCCCGACGGCGTCGGGCGGCGACGCTGCGACCACCAGCCCCACGAGCACCGCGGCCAGGGCGGCGAGCACGGTCCGGCGGCGGTGGCGCAGCCCCGCGGGGGCAGCCGGGGCCGGCTCGGCCTCCGGTGGTTCGGGGGCGGGCGCCGCCGAGACCTGCACGGGCGGCGGGGGCCACAGCACCTGCCCGCCCGTGGCCACGGTCATGCCGCGCACCACCGGGTCGTCGAGGTCCACCTCGACCCGGCCGTCCGCGCCGGGCGTGAGCAGAGTGAGGAGGTTGACGACCACCGTGCCGAGCAGCCGCGAGCTGTGCTGCGGCAGGCGGGCGGGCAGGTCCGTGTACCCGAGCACCACGACGCCGCGGTCGGTCACCACCCGCCGGCCGGGCTCCGTGCCCTCGCAGTTGCCCCCGCCGGAGGCCGCGAGGTCGACCACGACCGAGCCGGGCCGCATCGCGTTGAGCATGGCCCAGGTGATCGTGGTGGGCGCGGTGCCGCGCACGAGGGCGGTCGTGACGACGACGTCGGCCGCCGCGGTCTGCTCGGCGTACGCGCGCAGCGCCGCCGCCTCCTGGTCCGCACTCTGGGCGCTGGCGTAGCCGTCGGCACTGACCTGCTGCGTCGCGTCGGCCGCGCGCACGACGCGCGCCCCCAGCGATTCGATCTGCTCGGCCGCCTCGGGCCGCACGTCGAAGGCGTAGACCTCGGCGCCGAGGCTGACGGCCGTGCCGATCGCCGCGAGGCCGGCGACGCCCGCGCCGATGACGAAGACCCGCGCGGGCGGCGTGGTGCCCGCCGCCGTCACCTGGCCGGCGAACATGCCGCCGAACTCCTCCGCGGCCTCGATCACGGCGCGGTAGCCCGCCACGTTCGACAGCGCCGAGAGCACGTCCAGCGCCTGCGCGCGGGAGATCCTCGGCACCGCGTCGAGCGCGAGGGCGGTGACGCCCCGGGCGGCGAGCGCGCCGAGCAGTTCCGGGCTCGTCGCGGGGGCGAGCTGCGAGACCAGCGTCGCGCCGGGGCGCAGCAGGTCGAGCTCGGCGGCGTCGGGCGCCTGCAGCGTCACGACGACGTCGGCCGCCCACACGTCGGCGCGGTCGGCCACGCGGGCCCCCGCCGCCACGTACTCGTGGGCGGGCAGACGGGCGCCGTCGCCGACGCCGGGCTCCACGACGACGTCGTGGCCGAGGTCCACGAGCCGGCGCGCGGCGTCGGGGGTGACGGCGACGAGTCGCGGGTCCGCGCCCGCCGCGCGGGGGACGCCGAGACGCATGGCGCCCTCCCTCAGCGCGCGGTGTCGGACGGGGTGTCGGCCGCGCCACCACCCGCGCCACGCAGCGCGCCCCACGCCGTCCAACGGTCGACGTCGACCACCGCCGTGACGCGGGCCATCTCGCGCGCCGCGTACGGGTTGCCGGTGTAGTGGCGCGCGATGCGGTCGGTGTCCGCGAGGTCGACGTCGTCGCGCCAGGCGGTGACGCGACCGAGCAGCGTCACGTGCGTGTACCAGTCGTCGTCCAGCACGGTGAGGCTCACGTGCGGGTTTGCTCGCAGGTGCTCCACCCGCTTGCGCGTGGCATCGAGGTTGACCAGCACCTGTCCGCCGCCCTCGCCGTCCTCCTCGAGCAGGTACCAGGTGGCCGCCGTCACCGGGCTGCCGTCCGGACGGACGACGCCGATCACGGCGGGCTGGGGGCGGCGCAGCAGGTCGAGCACGGGGGCCGGGAACGGTGGACGGGGCATCTTCGACTCCTCAGAGACAGGCACGCGAGAGACAGGCGCGCGACGGGGCACAGGACCAGGCGGCTCCACGCTGACGGTACGCCCTGGACGTGCGCGAATGCGCGTGGCCGGGCCGTGTCGTCCCCGGGCCAGGGTGACCGGCAAGCGCTTCCCGCTCGGGTTGCGGCGTGGCCGACGGATCGAGGACCCGAGACATGCCCGGTAGCACGTGCACCGTCCACATCGCCGGCGACTCACCGCCGCGCCCAAGGGGCGGGCCGCCGCGCCCGAGACGGGCTGGGGCATGGCCCTGCCCTGGTACCTCGTCGACTCGGTCGCCGTGGCGAACCGCGCCCGCAACGGGCGCAGCGCCAAGAGCTTCGTCGTGCAGGGCAGGCTCGACGCCCTGGCCCGCGACCTGAGGCCGGACGACGTGCTCCTCGTGCAGTTCGGCCACAACGACGCGAAGGCGGCGGACCCCGAGCGATACACCGAGCCGTGGACCTCCTACACCGAGCACCTGGCGCGCTACCTCGAGGCCGCGCGCGCCGCCGGGGCGCGCCCGGTGCTAGCGACGTCGGTGGAACGCCGCGGGTTCGACGACGCCGGCCGGGCCGTGCCCGCCCATGGCGAGTACCCCGCCGCGATGCGTGCGCTCGCCGCGCGCGAGGACGTGCCCCTGGTGGACGTGCAGCGCGACTCGCTCGCGCTGTGGCAGGAGCTCGGACCGGAGCGCACCCTGCACCACTTCTTCCACGCCGACGACGGGCGCCGGGACAACACCCACTTCAACCCGCCCGGGGCGGGCGCCGTCGCGCGGATCGTCGCGACCGGGCTCGTCACCACCGGCGTCCTCGCCGGCGACGAGGTGCGCCGCCTGGACGAGGACGTGCCCGACGCATGGTTCCGGTGGCTCGTCGGCGAGCCCGCCTGACGGCGGGACCCGCGCGGCCCGACCCCGGTCGGGTGCCCGGCAGTACGGCTCAGCCGCCGATCCGCACGATCGTCTTCCCGGGGACCCGACGCGGGGCGGCGAACGCCGCCGGCGCCTCCTGCAGCGGGACGACCGCACCGACCACCGTCCGGAGGCGCCCCTCCCGCACGCGGCCGACGAGCCCGGCAAGCTGCGCCCGGTCGGGCTCGACGACGAAGAAGACGGCGCGCCCGTCGGCGGGTCGTGCCTCCGGCGGCCCGGTGATGGTCACCAGGGTGCCGCCCATGCGCACCAGCGGGACGGAGCGGACCCCGACGTCCCCGCCGATGACGTCGAAGACGAGGTCGACCTCCCCGACGTCCGCGAGGTCCTCGTGCTCCAGGTCCAGGTAGTCGTGGGCGCCGAGGTCGAGCGCGAGGTCCCGGTCGCGGGCGCGCCCCGTGCCGATGACGTGCGCGCCGACGTCGCAGGCGAGCTGCGTCACGACCGAGCCCACGCCCCCGGCGGCCCCGTGTACCAGCACGCTCTGGCCCGCTTGCAGGCGCCCGTGCACGAACAGGCCCTGCCAGGCGGTGAGGCCGGAGACCGGCAGGCTCGCCGCCACGGTGTGGTCGACGTCCACCGGCAGCGGGGCCAGGTTGCGCGCCTCGACCGCGACGAGCTCGGCGAGGGTGCCGTCACGGGTCCAGTCGGCCAGGCCGAACACGCGCTGGCCCACCGTGAGGCCGGTGGTCCCGTAGCCGAGCCCGGCGACCACGCCGGACAGCTCGTGCCCGGGGATGCTCGGGGTGCGGTCCCGCCCCGCCCGGTCGGTCCAGGTCCCGGGCCACTCGAGCTCGCCGGGCGTGAACCCGGACGCGTGCACCCGGACGATCACGTCGTTCTCCGTCGCGTGGGGCGTCGGGCGCTCGGCGAGCGCCATGCCGGCCACACCGGCTTCCTGGTCGTCGACGACGATGGCCTGCATGGTTCTCCTCCGGTCGATCGGCCCTCATGAGCCTGACGAGAGCCTGACGACACAGCCGGGCGCGATGTCAGGCCGGCCGGGGAGGCGGGTTCCAGCGGGACAGCTTGCCCGGGTTCCACTGGACCCACACCGAGGCGACCCGTCCCGCGACGACGGCGACGTTCACCACGCCCGTGACGCGCCCGTCGCGCACGAACGCCAGCGCCGCCCCGTCCGGCGTGGTCCGCGGCTCCAGGTGCGCGTCGGCCTGCCTGGCCAGCACCCCGAGCAGGAACCGCGACACCTTCGACGGCCCGTGGACCGGGTTGAGGGCCGCGCGCACGACGCCGCCGCCGTCGGATCGCAGTTCGACCGACGGGTCGAGCAACGCCGTCAGGGCGGTCAGGTCGCCGCCACGGGCCGCGCGCGCGAACGCCGCGACCACGCGGTCGTGCTCCCCCGCGTCGACGCCGCCCGCCCGGCCGGCCCGCACATGGGCCCGCGCCGAGCTGGCCAGCTGTCGGGCCGCCGCCGGCGTGCGCCCCAGCACGTCGGCCACGTCGGCGAACGAGTACCCGAAGACGTCGTGCAGCACGAACGCGACGCGCTCGGCCGGCGTCATCGCCTCCAGCACCACCAGGAGCGCGGTGCTCACCGACTCGTCCAGGACGGCCCGCTCCGCCGGGTCCGCCGCGTCGTCCGGCGCCCACAGGTCGCCGGGCACCGGCTCCGGGAGCCACGGCCCCACGTATCGTTCGCGGCGTGCCCGCGCGCTTCCCAGCACGTCCAGGCACACCCGGCTCGTGACCCGGGTCAACCAACCCGCCGGGTTCGCGATCGCCGACCGCTCCGTCCCGTCGAGCCGGTACCAGCGGACGAACGCCTCCTGGGCCGCATCCTCGGCCTCGGCCATCGTCCCGAGCATCCGGTACGCCAGCCCGACCAACCGGTGCCGCTCGCCCACGAGGACCGCGTCGTCCCGGACGCCCTCACCTGTCACGATCCGCTCCTCCACCGCCCGTCCTCCGCCGCCTGTCGTCCGCCGCCACGACTGTGCTCGCGCCGCGACGCGACGACACTATGCCCGGCGGGCGCGCCCGGCACCTGCCGTCGTCGCGTCGTCACGAGGCTTCCGACCCGCCCGGTGAACCGCTAGGTTGGAACGCGCTGGAACCGGTTCCAGCCCCCAGATTCCTCAGGAGGCCTCGTGGTCACGCTCCGCGACGTCGCGCGCGAGGCGGGTGTGTCGCTCGCCACCGCGTCGCGCGCCCTCAGCGACGCGCCGCACGTCTCGCCCGCCAACCGGGAGCAGGTGGCGCGCGCGGCCGAGGCGCTCGACTACCGCCCGCACCCCGCGGCACGCGCCCTGACCACGGGGAGCACGGGCACGGTGGGCCTCGTGGTGCCGGACCTGGCCAACCCGTTCTTCGCCGCCGTCGCCAAGGGCGTGCAGGCCCGCGCCCGCGAGACCGGCCGCGAGGTGCTCGTCGCCGACACGGACGAGGACGTCGCCGTCGAGCGCGACGTCGTCACCCGGCTCGGCGACCGCGTGGACGGCCTCGTGCTCTGCTCGCCGCGGATGCCGGCCGCCGCGCTCGGCGAGCTCCTCTGCGACCGGGTCGCCGGCGGCCGGGTCGCACTGGTCAACCGCGAGACGCCCGGCGCGGCGTCGGTCTCCTTCGACATCCCCGACGGCGTGCGGCAGGCCGTGGGCCACCTGCGCGCCCTCGGCCACCGCACCGTCGCCTACGCGGGCGGTCCGCGCACGTCCTGGTCGGACGGCGAGCGCCGCGGCGCCCTCGCCGCCCTCGCCGACATTGGCGGGGACCATGCCGACGGCTCCGGCGACGTGCTCGACCTCGGCAGCTTCCGCCCCACCCACGGCGGCGGCGTCCAGGCCGCCGACCTCGCGCTGGCCGCCGGGGCCACCGCGGTGCTGTGCTTCAACGACCTCGTCGCCCTCGGCGTCCTCGCCCGCCTGCACGCCCGCGGCGTGGCCATCCCGCAGGACGTCTCGGTCGTCGGCTTCGACGACGTCGCCGCGGCGTCGCTGGTGACCCCGGCGCTCACCACCGTCGCGGTCCCCCTCGCCCGCGCCGGGCGCGAGGCCGTCGACCTGCTCGCCGCACCCGTGCCGGACGCCGGCACGGGCGCCGTGCACCGCCGGCTCCCTGTCGAGCTCGTGGTCCGCGCGTCGACGGCCCCCGCACCCCTGAGCCCCCCTGCCCTGCCCGAACGCACCGATCCCGAGGTCGTGATCCGATGAGCACCGCCCCGCACCACCCGCTGTTGCCGCTGGCCGCCACCGGCGGACCGTCCGTCGAGACCCCGCCGGACGGCGTCGTCGACCTCGCCGACGTCGCGCTGCTGCTGCGCCCCGCCGACGACGTCGCGGTGGCGACGCGCCAGGTGCCCGCCGGGACCACCGTGCGGCTCGCGGACGGCGCCGAGGTCACGACGGCCTCCACCCTGCCGCGGGGCCACAAGCTCGCCGTCCGGCCGGTGGCGGAAGGCCTCGAGGTGCGCAAGTACGGGCAGTCGATCGGGCGGGCCAAGCGCGACATCACCCCGGGAGAGCACGTGCACGCGCACAACCTCGGGATGGACGACACCGCCCGCGAGTACGAGTTCGGCACGGCCCGCACCACGCTCCCGGCGCCGGCCAGGCGCCGCACGTTCCAGGGCTACCGCCGGTCGGACGGGCGCTGGGGCACCCGCAACTACGTCGGGATCCTCACCTCGGTGAACTGCTCGGCGTCCACGGCGCGGATGATCGCGGACCAGTTCCGCGGTCCGGTGCTCGACGCGTACCCCCACGTGGACGGCGTCGTCGCGCTCACGCACGACACCGGCTGCGGGCTCGTGCCCACGTCCGAAGGCGCGCAGGTCACGCTCCGCACGCTGCGCGGGTACGCGTCGCACGCCAACATGGCGGGCCTGCTCGTGGTCGGCCTCGGCTGCGAGATGCTGCCCGCGGCCTCCGTGCTCGACGGGCTGACGCTGCGCGACGAACTGCCGGTACGCACCCTCACCATCCAGGACACGGGCGGCATCCGCGCAACCGTGCGCGCCGGCGCCGCCGCGATCACGGAGATGCTCCCCGGCATCGACGCGCTGCGCCGCGAAGAGGCGCCCGCCTCCGAGCTCGTGCTGGGGCTCAACTGCGGCGGCTCCGACGGGTTCTCGGGCATCACCGCCAACCCGGCGCTGGGTCACGCGTCCGACCTGCTCGTGGCGCAGGGTGGCACGTCGATCCTCGCCGAGACACCGGAGGTGTTCGGCGCCGAGCACCTGCTGCTGCGCCGCGCCGTCTCGCGCGAGGTGGGCCAGCGCCTCCTCGACCGGCTCGACTGGTGGCAGGGCTACGCGGCGGCCGGCGGCGGCACGCTCGACAACAACCCGTCGCCCGGCAACAAGGCCGGCGGCCTCACGACCATCCTCGAGAAGTCGCTCGGCGCCGTCGCCAAGGCGGGCACCGCCGACCTCGTCGCCGTGCACGAGTACGCCGAGCCCGTCACCGAGCGCGGCATGACCTTCATGGACACGCCCGGCTACGACCCGGTCTCCGTGACCGGCATCGTCGCGGGCGGCGCCAACGTCGTCGTCTTCACGACCGGCCGGGGCTCGGTGCTGGGCTGCAAGCCGTCGCCGTCGATCAAGGTCGCGACCAACTCCGACACCTACCGCCGCATGCGCGAGGACATGGACCTCGACGCCGGCCGGATCGTGGAGACCGGCCTGTCCGTCGAGGCGGTCGGCGACGAGCTCTTCGAGAAGATCCTCGCCGTCGCCTCCGGCGAGCAGACCGTCTCGGAGGAGCTCGACCTCGGGGCCGACGAGTTCATCCCGTGGCAGCTCGGCGCCGTCACCTAGCGCTCGTCCGACCACTCGTCCGATCACTCGTAGAGGACCTCGGCGATCTCCGGGTCGTCCATGGTGTCCTTGTCGTACCAGAAGAAGCCCGAGTCGATCACGGGCTCGACCTCCTCGCCGTCGATCGCCGCGACCGCGGCCTTCACGGTCTGGTAGCCGATCCCGACGGGGTTCTGGGTGATGGCGCCCGCCATCGTGCCGTCCTTGATGGCGTCGAGCTGCGCCTTGCCGGAGTCGAAGCCGATCACCGTGAGGTCGCCCGCCTTGCCGAGCTCCTGCACCGCCTTCACGACGCCGGTGGCCGCGCCCTCGTTGGTGCCGTAGATGCCCACCAGGTCGGGGTTGGCCTGCAGGATCGACTTCGCGGCGTCGGCCGACTTGAGCTGGTCGCCGCCGGCGTACTGGACGTCCACGATCTCGATGCCGGGCGCCTCGGACTCGATGTAGTCCACGAACCCACTGACCCGCTGCTGGCCGGTCTGCGAGGTCTGGTCGTGCCCCAGCACGGCGATCTTCCCCTCCCCGCCGGTGAGCTCCACCATGTGCGTGGCGGCCTCCGCCGCGGCGGCGACGTTGTCGGTCGAGACGGTCGTGAGCGGCACGTCGGAGTCCACGCCCGAGTCGAACGCGACCACCGGGATGCCCCGCGTCTGCGCGTCCGTCATGAGCGGGATCGAGGCCTCGGAGTCGAGGGCCGCGAAGCCCAGGGCGTCCGGGCTCTTGTCGAGCGCCGTCTGCAGCATCGACAGCTGCTTGTCCACCTCGGTCTCCGTCTCGGGGCCCTCGAACGTGACCTCGACGTCGAGCTCGGTCGCGGCGTCGTCGGCGCCCTTCTTGACCGCCTGCCAGAACTGGTGCTGGAAGCCCTTGGAGACCAGCGCAACGTACGGCCTGTCGCCGCCCTCGCCGCCTCCCCCGCCGCCGTCGTCGGAGCTGCAGGCCCCGAGCGCGAGCAGGAGGCCGGCGGCGGCCGTGGCGGCGACGTACTTCGGTGCAGACTTCCGTGCCGACTTCGGGAACTTCGGTCGGGTGAACATCAGGATGGCGCTCCTTCGTGACGAGCGGTCAGGCGTCCTTGCCCCGCCGCAGGATGTCGGTGTACACGGCCAGCAGGATCACGATGCCCACCGCGACCTTCTGCCACTCCTGCGGGATCGACATGATCCGCAGGCCGTTGGTGAGCGTGCTCATGATGAGGGCGCCGATCACGGTGCCGAGGATGGTGCCCCGCCCGCCCCGCAGGGAGGTGCCGCCGATGACCACGGCGGCGATCGCCTCCAGCTCGTAGCCGAGGCCCAGCCCGGGCTGCGCGGAGTTGAGGCGGGACGCCATGACCACGCCCGCGAGGCCGGTGAACACGCCCGCGAGCGTGTAGACCGCCACCTTCCAGCGCCGCACGGGGATGCCGGAGATCGCGGTCGCCTCCTCGTTCGAGCCGATCGACAGGGCGTAGCGCCCGATGAGCGACTTGCTCAGCAGCACCCCGGCCACGACGGCCGCGACGAAGAAGATGAGCACGGCGTTGGGCAGGCCCGGGATCAGCTCGCCGAGCGCGATCTGGGAGAAACCCGCCACGTCCGAGAAGTAGATCGGCTTGGTGCCCGAGATGATCAGCGACAGGCCCTGCGCGACCATCATCATCGCGAGGGTCGCGATGAACGGCGGGATCTTGAGGAACGACACGTTGAGCCCGTTGACCAGGCCCAGCAGCGCACCGGTCGCAATGCCGCCGAGCACCCCGACCGCGAGCGGCAGCCCCAGGTGGGTGAGGAAGACGCCCGTCATCACGGCGCACAGCGTCATGCCGGTGCCCACCGACAGATCGATGCCGCCGGTCACGATGACGAACGTGGCGCCCAGGGCCATGATCCCGGTGACGGCGGTGGCGAGCAGGATGCCCTTGATATTGGGCCACGCGAGGAAGTACGGGCTCGCGAACGAGAAGAACGCGAAGATCACCACCAGCCCGCCGAAGGCGAGAAGCTGCTGGACCTGCTGGCGGTAGCGGGGGCCGATCCCGCTGCGGCGGCCTTCTGGCAGCACGGCGGCGTCGGGCGCGGCGGTCGGGGAAGTCATCGAGCGTCTCCCGTCGAAGCGAGGGTGTGGTCGGCGTCGAACCGCGTCGCGAGCTCCATGATCTGGTGCGGGGTGGCGTCCGCGTTGGCCAGCACGCCGGTGACGCGGCCGGAGCACATGACCACGATCCGCTCGGCCATGCGCAGCACCTCCGGCAGCTCGGAGGAGATCATGACGATGGACTTGCCCTGCGCCGCGAGACCCCGCAGCAGCGCGTAGATCTCCTCCTTGGCGCCGACGTCGATGCCGCGGGTGGGCTCGTCCACGACGAGCACGTCGCAGTCCCGGGCGAGCCACTTGGCCAGCACGATCTTCTGCTGGTTGCCGCCCGACAGGTTCTTGGCCCGCTGCCGCAGCGAGGGCGTCTTGATGCCGAGGCGGCCCACCATCATCGCGGCGGTGCGCCGCACCGCCCCGTCGCGCACGAAGCCCGCGCGCGTCTCGCGCCGCAGGGAGGAGAGCATGACGTTCCACCCGACGTCCTGGTCGAGCAGCAGCCCGTAGCGCTTGCGGTCCTCCGACAGGTAGCCGATGCCGTGCCGGACGGCGTCGGCGGGGTTGCGGATCGTCACCGGGTGCCCGCGCACCTCGACCGTGCCCGTGCTGGGGTCGGCGCCGACGACGGCCCGCGCGACCTCGGTGCGGCCGGCGCCCATGAGCCCCGCGAACCCGAGGATCTCGCCCTCGTGCAGCTCGAAGGACACGTCGCGCAACAGCTTCTTGGTGCTCAGCCCCTCGACACGCAGCACCACGGGGCGGTCCGGCGGGGCGGGCTCGGGGCGGACGTCGGTCGTGATCTCGCGGCCGACCATGCGGGCGATGACGTCGCGCGTGCTGGTGGCGGGCGTGTCGAGCGTGTCGATGTACCGGCCGTCGCGCAGCACTGTGATCCGGTCGGAGATCTCCTTGATCTCCTCCATGCGGTGCGAGATGTACACGACCCCGGTACGCGGCGAGACGAAGTCGCGCACCAGGCGGAACAGGGCCTGCACCTCGGCGTCGTTGAGGGCCGCGGTGGGCTCGTCCATGATCAGCACCCGCGTGTCGAAGGAGAGCGCCTTGGCGATCTCCACCATCTGCTGCTCGGCCAAGCTCAGCCCGGACACGCGCCGGCGCGGGTCGAGCGGGATGCCGAGCCGCGTCAGCAGCCCGCCCGCCCGCCGCACCAGGGCGCCGTCGTCGATGAAGCCGACGCGGCGCGGCTCCCGGCCGGCGAAGACGTTCTGCGCCACCGACAGGTCGGGCATGAGGTGGAACTCCTGGTGGATCGTGCTGATCCCCAGCTCGTTCGCGGCCCGCGGCCCGCGCGGCGCGTACGGCTCCCCCTCGATCTCGAGGGTGCCGGCGTCCGGCGCCTCGAGGCCCGACAGGATCTTCATGAGAGTGGACTTGCCGGCGCCGTTCTCGCCCACCAGCGCCAGCACCTCCCCGTGCCGCAGCTCAAGGTGCACGTCCTCGAGCGCCCGCACGCCCGGGAAGGTCTTGCTGACCCCGGTGGCGCGCAGCAGGGCTGCGTCGGTGTCCCCGGGACGGGTCGGTGTCGCGCTCACGCGGAAGCCCCTTTGCCTCACGATGTGACCGAACCATTTCTAGCAGAGATCCGATGAATCTCAAGGAGTCCCCCAGAAGTCACCGAGGCGTCACTTGAACCCCGCGTTCTTGATGGACTCGACGATCTGCCGCTGGAACCTGGAACCAGCCCGAGCTGTTCACGCCCCAGGCCACGTACGTGCCCACGTAGTGCTGCCCGTGCACCTGTGCGGGGAGACCTCGCTCAGCCGCTGACGGCGGTGGGCGTCCGCCCGCGGTCAGCGCGCGGCGGGCATCCGCTCCCGCAGGACGGCGACGCCCTCGCCCCACAGCTCGTCGCAGAAAGCGGCCCTGCCGGCCATCGCCATCGTCAGGTCGAGGGTGGTGCCGCGGACCACCGGCCCCGTGCCGTGCGCGAACGGCCCGTCGATCGCCTCCAGCCGCAGGCCGGCGACGGCGCTCCGGCTGCTGACGGTGAAGTCCCGCCGCGCGAAGAAGCTCGCGACCTGGGTCGCGGCCGGGACGGAGGGCGTCGTCGCGATCCCGAGCGGCGTCCGGACGTCCTGACCGTGGACGACGACCTCGCCGAGCCAGGCCGCCGTGTCCCCGCTGGGCGCGACCCGGCTGTCCACGACCGCGCGGAAGCGCCGCAGGGTGCCCGCCGCGTCGGCGCCGCGGTGCTCCGCCATCCGGCGCGCGTTGTGCAGGTCCGCGTCGAACCGGGCGCCCACGATGCTGCGCAACCACGCCCACCGCCCGACGCTCGCCCCCGCGGTCAGGTGGGCGACAACGTCCTCGACGTCCCACCCCGCGCAGAGCGACGGCGTCCGCCAGGCGTCGTCGTCCAGGGCGGCCAGGTCGTCGGCCAGGGCGGCACGCTCGGCGCGGACCATCGCCCAGATCGCGTCCTGCTCCGTCCTCGTCGTCACGGTCGGAAGCCAAACACGGCGCACCGACAGGCGCCGTTAGGCTCGTCGGTGCCCGCGACACCGTCGAGCTGCAGGAGGTCTGCGTGTCAGGTTCTTGGAAGAGCGGGGCGCGCGTGGCGTTCCTGGACGTGGACGGCACGTACGCCGACCACGGGAGGGTCCCGCCCGCGCACGCCGAGGCGGTCCGCGCCGCGCGCCGGGCCGGGCACCGGGTGCTGCTGTGCACCGGCCGCCCGGAGTCGATGCTGCCCGCCTCCCTGCTGGAGGCCGGGTTCGACGGCATCGTGGCCACGGCCGGCGCGTTCGTGCGCATCGGCGGCGAGGTCGCGTCCGACCTCCGGTTCCCCGACGACCTGGCCACCCGGGTGCGGCACGTGCTCGACGCGCACGACGTCGCGTACCTGCTCGAGACGCCGGACGCCGTGTACGGGCCGGTCGGCCTCGACGCGCGGCTGGCGCGCCGCGGCGACGCCGCCCCCCACGAGATCCTCGACGTGCTGCGGATGCCGGGCGACCTGTCCGGCGTCCGCTACGCGAAGATCAGCTACTTCGACTCGCCCGTGCCGATCGCGGCGCTGCGCGCGGAGCTCGGGCCGGAGGTCGGCATCCTGCCCTCCTCGTACGCCGACACCGGCGACAACGCCGGCGAGATCCACCTCGCCGGGGTGCACAAGGCGGTCGGGATGGCCGTCGTCGTCGACCGCCTGGGGATCACGCCGGCTGACGTCGTGGGAGTGGGCGACGGGTACAACGACGTCGAGATGCTCGAGTACGCGGGCACCGCGGTCGCGATCGAGGGCGCGCCAAGCGCCCTCCTCGACGCCGCGGACCTCGTCGTCCCCGGGCCCGCCGAGGGCGGCGTCGCGCAGGCGTTCGCGCGGCTGGGCATGCTCGAGGGCGTCGCCTGACGCTCGCAAGGTCGCGAACCGGCCGCGCACCCACGGCACCGTTCGCGCGGACGCTTGGGTACGGTGAGGTCGGCCGGTCGCACCGACGCGGCCCGCGCCGCACGACGGATGGAGCCCCGATGGTCGACCTGGACGCACTCACCGCCACCCACCTCGAGCACGCTCGCGCCGCCGAGAACGGCCGCAGCGCGGAGATCGTGGTGCACGACGGGCCGCTGCGCCAGACCGTCCTCGCCCTGGTCGAGAGGGTCGAGCTCGGCGAGCACAACTCCCCGCCCGCCGCGTCGATCCTCGTGCTGCACGGCCGCCTGCGCGTGACCGCCCTCGACGGGAACGAGGAGGTGGGCGCCGGGCAGCTGCGCGTGCTGACCCACGAGCGCCACGCCGTCCTCGCGCTCGAGGACACCGTCTTCCTGCTCACCACCGTCACGAGCATCCCCAAGCCCTGAGCCGCCCGGCACGAACCTGGAGGGGCCCGCGCCCGACGTGGCCTCGTCAGGCTCGGCGCGGGCCGACCCACACCTGCTGGGCGTTGACGAACTCCTTGATTCCGTGCGGGCCGAGCTCCCGGCCGTAGCCGGAGCGCTTGACCCCGCCGCTGGGCAGGCGCGGGTCTGTCTTCACGATGCCGTTCACCGACACCTGGCCCGCCTCGATCCGGCGGGCCAGCCGCTCGCCCCGCTCCGCCGTCGTCCAGACGCTCGCGGCAAGGCCGTAGTCGGTGTCGTTGGCCATCGCGACGGCCTCGTCGGCGTCCGCCGCCCGCATCGCAGCCATCACCGGGCCGAAGGTCTCCTCGCAGGCCGCGGTCATCTCGTCGGTGACGTCCGCGAGCAGCGTGGGCGGGTAGAAGTACCCCGGCCCGTCCGGGATCTCGCCGCCGAGCAGCAGCCGGGCGCCGGCTCCCACGGTCTCCGTGACCTGCCGGTGCAGGTTCTCCCGCAGGTCGGCCCGCGCGATCGGGCCGACGTCGGTGGCCGGGTCGTTCGGGTCGCCCGTCTTGAGCACCGCGAGCCGCTGCCGGAGCCGCTCCACCAAGGCGTCGTAGACGGGGGCCTCGACGATGATGCGCTTGGCCGCGATGCAGGACTGCCCGGCGTTGATGATGCGCGACAGCGCGATCGTGTCGGCGGCCGCGTCGAGGTCGGCGTCGGCCAGGACCACGCAGGGGTCGGACCCCCCGAGCTCGAGCACCGCGGGCTTGATCATCCCCGCCGCGACGGCCGCGACGGCGCCGCCCCCGCGCGACGACCCGGTGAACGACACCGCCTGCACCCGCCGGTCCCGGATCACGTCCGCCACGGCGGACGTCTCCAGCGGCAGGTTCCCGAACACGCCCTCGGGTGCGCCCGCCTCCTCGAGCACCCGCGCGAAGACGTCCGCGATCGCCGCCGCGCACCCGGGCACGTGCGGGTCGTGCTTCAGCACGCAGGTGTTGCCCGCCATCAGCGCGGGGGCGGCGAAGCGCAGGGCGAGCCAGAACGGCGCGTTCCAGGGCAGGATGCCGAGCACCGTGCCGAGCGGCAGGTGCTGCACGTAGCTGCGGGTGGCGTCGGACGCGATGATCTCGTCGGCCAGGTACGCGGCGGCGTGGTCGGCGTAGTGCTCCGCGCACCAGGCCGCCTTCTCGACCTCGCCGAGCGCCTCCTTGATCGGCTTGCCCATCTCCAGCGTCATCAGCGGGGCGAGGTCGTCGACGTGCGCGCGCAGGTGCGCGGCGACGGCGTGCAGCACCTCCGCCCTGCCCTCGATCCCCCGGTCCACCCAGGCGGCGCGGGCCTCCTCGGCGGCGGTCAGGACGGCGTCCACCTCAGCGTGGCTCGCGGCGGGAACCTCGCGCACCACCTCGCCGGTGCTCGGATCGGTCACGGTCAGCACGTGCCACCTCCTCGTTCGTCAGCGTCGACCTGTTCGTCAGCGTCGACTGTTCGTCATCTTCGACGGATCGATCGGTCCTCGGGTCAGGCGACCTCGGGGCGGATGGGCGTGGGCTCCTGCTCCTCGTCCGACAGCGCGACCGCCGCCGCGTGCTCCGGCTTGGCGGTGAAGTCCTTGTCCAGCGTGAAGAACGACTCGCACCCGGCGGCGGTGACGTGGATCGTGTCGGAGATGCCGACCGTCTTGTCGCCGTCGACGCCCCACATCCACGGGATGATGTGGAACGTCATGCCCTCGCGCAGGATCGAGGGGTTCCCCTGGTTGAGGCTCGTGATGTAGCCCTCGTCCCAGCTCGGCGGGAAGGCGATCCCGATGGAGTAGCCGGAGCGGGTGATGAGCTGTGCCTGCACCCCGTTGTCCGAGATGATGTTCCGCACGATGTTGTCCGCGTCCGAGACGGTCAGCCCGGGGCGGATGGCGGCCTCGACCTCCGCGAGGGCGAGCTTCATGCGCTCCTGGGCCACCAGCATCGAGCGGGACAGCTCGTCGAGCACGACGGTGCGCATCATCGCCGTGTGGTAGCGCCGGAAGCACCCGCCGACCTCGAGGAACACGTGCTCCCCCGGCTGCACGACGCGCCCCTCCCAGGTGGCGTGGCCGATCATGGTGCGCGGCCCGGACGCGACGTAGGGCATGACGGCGGGGAACTCGCCGCCCGCCCGGAACATGGCCGCGCAGAGCTCGGCCGCGATCTCGTTCTCGGTGACCCCCGCGACGCACGCCTCGATCCCCGCCCGCATGCCGACCTCGGTCGCGTGCGCCGCCCGGCGCATGATCGCGATCTCGTCCGGCGACTTGATGATGCGCCCCTCCTCGACGATCCCGAAGCAGTCCAGCAGCCGCCCCTCGCGGAACGAGCTGTGCACGTAGTCCTGGTGGTAGGCCGGGAAGTAGTAGCTGTTGCGCTCGTACCCCACGTCCTTGGTGTGCAGGCCGAACTCGCGCAGCGACTGCACGAGGCTCTGGATGGCGTCCCCGCTGTCCGGGTACGGCCGCGTGAGCTCCACCCACGTGCGGGCGTGGACGTTCGACTCCTCCATCGCGCGGGTGATCATGAACGGCTCGTCCTCGAGCGGCACCACCAGGGCCTGGAAGAACGAGTACCCGGTGGTCTGGTAGTCCGTGAGGTACATGAGGTTCTCCGGGTCGCTGATCACCACCGCGTCCAGCAGCCGGTCCGCCATGCGGCGGCGCAGGTCCCCCAGGCGCCGGGCGTACTCCTGGAACGGGAACGTCATGTCGTCGCGTTGCCGCATTCCGGCCTCCTGAGGTTCGGTTCGGTTCGGTTCGGTTCGGTTCGGTCCAGTTCGGTTCGGGGTGTGTTCGGTGCGTGTTCGGTGCGGGTTCGTCAGATCGTGTCGCGCACCGCCGTGGCGAGGATCCCCAGGCCCTCGGTCAGGTCGTCGTCGGGGATCGTCAGCGGTGGGATGAGCTTGAGCACGCGCCCGCCGCTGCCGCAGGGGCCGATGAGCAGGCCCGTCTCGAAGCAGCGCGTCGCGACCGCCTTCGCCAGCGCGCCGTCCACGACGTCGAGGCCCTGGATCATGCCGCGGCCGCGGACGGCGAAGCCGCGCCCGTCGGATTCGCCGAGCTCGTCAGCCAGGGCTCGCAGCGCGGTCTCCATCTGCTCGGTCTTGGCGCGGACCTCGGTCATGAGCGTGTCGTCGTCGAAGTAGGTGAGCGCCTCGCGCCCGGCGACGAACGACAGCCCCTGCCCGCGGAACGTCCCCGTGTGCTCCCCGGGCGCCCACTGCGCGTCGAGCTCGGGCTTGTTGAGGTTCATGGCCAGCGGGGTGCCGTAGCCGCCGATGCCCTTGGCCAGGCACACGATGTCGGGGTCGAGCCCCATGCCGTCGAAGCTGAAGTAGCTGCCGGTGCGGCCGCAGCCCACCTGGATCTCGTCGATGACGAACAGGGCGCCGACGTCGCGCGCGAGCTGCTGCACGGCCCGCAGCCACTCGGCGCTGGCGACGTTGACGCCGCCCTCGGCCTGGATGGTCTCGACGACGAACGCCGCGGGCGGCAGCAGCCCGCTCGAGACGTCGGCGAGCTGGGCCCGGTACGCCTCGAGCGACGCGAGGCCGCCGCCGGGCGACGTCTCGAACGGCAGCCGGTGCACGTTCTCCAGCGGCACGCCCGCGGCCCGGCGGAAGGCGTCGTTGCCCGTGAGGGCGAGCGAGCCGAGGGTCATGCCGTGGAACCCCTGGGTGAAGGCCACTACCTCGCGGCGGCCGGTGACGCGCCGGGACAGCTTCAGCGCCGCCTCGACCGCGTTGGTCCCGGTGGGGCCCATGAACTGCAGCTTCATCGTCATGCCGCGCGGCTCGAGCACCGTCGCGACGAACGCCGAGATGAAGTCGCGTTTCGTGGTGGTGGCCATGTCGAGGCTGTGCGCGACGCCGTCGGCCTCGAGGAAGGCGATCATCGCCCGTTTCATGCGCGGGTTGTTGTGCCCGAAGTTCAGCACCCCCGCACCCGCGAAGAAGTCGATGTAGCTGCGTCCGGCCTCGTCGACCTGCCGCGCGTTCGACGCCGAGGCGAAGACCGTGGGGTAGGTGCGGCTATAGCCCCGGATCTCTGATTCCCACTTCTCGAAGACCTCCATCTCCAAGATGTAGGTGCCCGGACCGGTCCCCGTCAAGGAACTCGAGGGTGAGCATTCGTCACGTTCTGATTTCGCGCGCCCGGCCCGAACGTCGACCGGTAGGCGGCGGGTGCCACGCCCAGCGTCCGGGCGAAGTGCTGGCGCAGCGATGCGCCGGTCCCGAACCCTGCGCGGCGGGCGACCGCGTCGACCGTCAGGTCGGTGCGTTCCAGGAGGTCACGGGCCCGGAGCAGGCGCTGCTGCGCGATCCAGGCCCCCGGCGAGAGCCCCACCTCCCGGCGGAACCGACGGGTGAAGGTGCGCGGGCTCATCGCGGCGTGCCGGGCGAGCTCCGCCAGGGTCAGCGCCCCCTCCAGGTGCTGCAGCGCCCAGGCCCGTGCCTCGGCCGTCGCCTCCCCGCCCGGCTCCGGCACCGGGAGGTCCACGTACTGCGCCTGGCCGCCGTCGCGGAACGGCGGGACGACGGTGCGGCGCGCCACCTCGTTCGCGACCGCGGCGCCGTGGTCGGAGCGGATCAGGTGGAGGCACAGGTCGATGCCCGCAGCCTCGCCCGCGGAGGTGAAGACCCGCCCGTCCTCGGTGAACAGCACGTCGGGGTCGAGGAGGACCCGGGGGAAGCTCCGACGGAACCGCTCGGCCGACAGCCAGTGCGTCGTCGCGCGCCGGCCCTCCAGCAGCCCGGCCCGGGCGAGGACGAACGCCCCCGTGCAGATCGACACGATCCTCGTGCCCGGCGAGAGGGCTTCGAGCAGCGCGACCGCCGCGTCGGGGGCCGGGTCATCGGCGTCGTCCAGCTCGTGCGACGCCGGCACCACCACGGTGTCCGCCGTCGCGAGCAGCTCGGGGCCGTGCGCGACCTCGACGGCGAAGTCCGCGTCCGTCCGCACCGTGCCGGGGGCGGCGGCGCAGGTGCGCACGTCGTAGAGCGGCCCGCCGTCCGGGCCGCGCGCCACGCCGAAGAGCTGGTGCACCGCGCCGAGCTCCAGCGGCATGACGCCGTCGCGCACGAGGACCGCGACCAGGTGCCTACGCGACCGGGTTGTCGTCGGCATGGCCCGATCCTTGCACAAGGTGGCAATCAGGCCACTGGTCGCCCGTGGCCGGGCCGGGCAGCCTGAGCATGACGGTCCGACCGGCGGGCCCGACGAGAGGAGCACGGGTGATGAAGGTCCTGTGGGTGCTCGCCCACCCGGAGCAGCGTTCCCTCACGGCGCGGCTGCGCGACGAGGGGGTCCGGGCGCTGCTCGGGGCCGGGCACGAGGTGGTCCAGTCGGACCTGTACGCGATGGGCTGGAACCCCGTGGTCACCGCGGCGGACTTCGGCACGGAGGCGTGCCCCGACGACCGGCTCGAGGTCGCCGCCGCGTCGGAGCGGGCGCTGCGCCGCGGCGCCCTCGCCCCCGACATCCGGGCCGAGCACGCCAAGCTCGCCTGGGCCGACACGGTGGTGCTGCAGTTCCCCCTGTGGTGGCACGGCACACCCGCCATCCTCAAGGGCTGGCTCGACCGCGTGCTGGTGCAGGGGTACGCGTACGGCGTCCGCGACGCCCCGACGGGCCGCACCCGGCGCTACGGCGACGGCGGGCTGGCGGGTCGGCGCGCGCTGGCGGTCGTGACCGTGGGTGCGGGCACCGGGCTCGGGCCGCGCGGACTGCACGGCGACCTCACCGAGGTGCTGTTCCCGCTGCTGCACGGCACCTTCTGGTATACGGGGATGCAGGTGGCCGAGCCGGTCCTGGTGCCCGGCGCGAACCGGGTCGACGACGCGCGCTACGCCACGATCGTCGACGGGCTGCGCCAGCGGCTGCTCGCCCTGCCCGACGGCCCGGACGTGCCCTACCGGAGCCAGGACGGCGGGGACTACGACGCGCGCGGCGAGCTGCGGGTGGACGTCGCGCCCGGGCGCTCGGGCCTCGGCGTGCATCGCTCGGCGCGCACCGCGCGTCAGCCCGACCTGCGGCGGCGCCGCACGAGGTTCGCGGGCGGTGAGTAGCGCGGCACCCACCGTGCCAGCGCGCCGGCGGACCCGGCGCCGAGGGCGGCCGTCGCCCACACCCCCGCCGCGAGCGACCCGAGCGCCGCCCCCGCGGACAGGACCAGCGGCCCGAGCGCGTCGCCCGTGTCCTGGAAGAGGCGCCACACGCTGAGGAAGGTGGGCCGCGTGTCGGCGGGCGCGACGTCCGCGCCGAGCGTCATGACGATGCCCGAGCCCATGCCGTTGCCCACGCCCAGCACCGCCGCCACCACGGTGACGCCCGCGATCGTGTGCGCGAAGGGCAGCAGCGCGAGCCCGGCCGCCATCGTGAGCATCGACGGCACCGCCACCCACAGCCGCCCGAACCGGTCCATCACCTTGCCCGCCGGGTAGAAGAGCAGCATGTCGAGTGCCCCCGAGACGCCGAAGATCAGGGACGTCACCTCGGCGTCGAATCCGAGGTGCTCGCCCCACAGCGGGATGACGGTCTGGCGCGCGCCGCGCACCGCACTCACGAGAAGGATCGCCACCCCGAGCGACGCAAACAGGCGCCGGTGCTCGCGTGCCACGCTCACGATCGACACGCGCGGCGGGCGCCCGCCCTCGCGGCGTGCGTCCGCGGCGACGTCCGCCCGTTCCTCCGGGCGCACGACCACGAGCACCAGCACCGCGAGCAGCGCGGCGACGGTGCCGAGCCAGAACGCGCCGCGCAGGGAGGTCGCCGCGATGACCGCGGCCCCGGCGAACGGGCCGAGGAACAGGCCGATGCGGTGCACCCCGGCGAGCGTCGACAGGACGCGCGCCCGCCGCAGAGGCGGGGTGATCTCGGTGAGGTACGCCTGCCGCGCAAGGTTGAAGACGGCGTTCGACGCGCCCAGCGCGAAGACGCCGGCCGCGAGCCCCCACAGCGCGGAGGTGAGCGCCACGGTCGTGAACGCCATGGCAGCGACGGTGCCCGCGAGCAGCATCGCCGTCCGGTCCCCGAGCCGCTGGGCGAGCGCGCCCGCCGGGAGATCGAAGGCGATCTTGCCGATCGGCAACAGTGCGGCCACGAGGCCGGCGACGGTGAGGCTGGCGCCGCGGCCCGTGGCGGTGACCGCCACGACCGGCAGCATCGCGCCGATGCCGATCTCGAGCACGAGGGTGGGGAGGAACGCACCCAGGACGACGCTGCGCAGCGGGAACAGGGGCGAGGACGGCACGCACCATTCCTACCGCACCGGCCCCGTCGCGCCCGCACCGTCTCGCGATCGTCTCCGGTCGATCGTCACGGGTGATCGGCGGGGTCGGGCAGGCCCACCGTGACGGTCCGGCCGCCGGGGGCGCGAGGGTCGTCGTCCGGGTCCACCCACATGTCCGCGTAGACGGTCGCCCGCGTCCACCGGGACGTCGACTCGATCGGCGCCCACGCCGCCGTCGCGCTGGACAACTCGATGCGGTTCGCCCAGATGGAGCGCGTCGCCGAGGACCTCGGGCACCGCGAGGCGCCGCGGAGCTGGCGCTCGTCGCGCACGCGCTGGATCTCGACCGGCGCCTCCCCGAGGCGGTGACGGTCGCGCGCGACGTGCGGCACGTGCTCGCACGAGCGCGACGGGCTCACGCGCGCCGGGTCGTGAGGAGCAGCGCCGGCAGGCGGGCCTCCTCGTCCTGCGGGCGCGCCGAGATCGCGGCGGCCGCGACCTGGGTCGCCGTCCACTCCGAGGCCGGGAACGCGTCCCGCAGCGTGTCGGCGGTCTGGCCCCAGCCGAGCCCGGCGTCCACGGACATCGCCAGCACGGCGACGAGCGCGCCCGGGTCGCAGATCGCCGCCAGCCCGGCCACGTAGTCGCGGCGGCCGGCCTCGTCGAGGGTGTGCAGGAGGCCGGAGTCCAGGACCGTCCCGGGCCGCAGGTCGAGCCGGTCGAGGCGCCGGGCGTCGGCCACCTCGAAGCTCACCGATCCCGGCGGTTCGAGGATCGCCCCCGCGGCCCGCTCGCGGGCACGGGAGATCCCGTGCGACGACGCGTCGAACCCGACGACGCGGTGCCCCATCCGCGCGACGGCGATCGCCAGGACGCCCGTCCCGCACCCGGCGTCGAGCACGGGGTCGGCCAGCACGGACCGGTGCACCAGCGCGAGCAGCGCCGGCTGCGGTCGCCCGATCTCCCACGGCGGCGGGACGTCCCCGGCGTACAGGGCGTCGAAGTCGTGCTCCTGCCAGGCCATCCGGGCGCCTCCTCGCACCCGAGTCTGCGCGGCCCCGCGTCACCCGCACGCCGAGCCGGCCGAGCCCCGGGAACGACGAAGGCCCTGCTCCGCGCAGAACGCGGACCAGGGCCTTCTCTCTCAGGGTGGAGCTGAGGGGATTCGAACCCCTGACCCCCTGCATGCCATGCAGGTGCGCTACCAGCTGCGCCACAGCCCCGAGAACCGACTCTCGCGGCCGCGGAACGGCCGGGCGATTCGATTGATTCGGTGGATTCCGCCGGGCCCAAACCCGTTGGAACGTCGATATCTTAGGCAGACTTCGGGCCAGGTTCCAAATTCCAGTCCGGGCCCGCCTGCCACTGATCCAGGGGATATCCGGCGCCCACGTTGTGCGCCACGAGGCGCCACGCCGGCACCGCGCCCTCCCCCGCCCGGTGCAGGTGCGACCAGTGCGCGTTGTGCATGCCCGCCAGGCCGCGCCAGGACGCCGGGTCCAGACCGAGCAGGGCCGTGACGGTCAGCGAGATCGCCGCGCCGTGCGAGACGACGACGAGCGTGTCGTCCTCCGCCAGCTCCTCCGCCAGCCCCGTGACCGCCCCGGCCATGCGCTCCGCGACGGCAGCCTTCGACTCGGCGCCCGCGCCCACGGGCTCGGCGCCGAGGCGCCAGGCCGCGTACTCGTCGGGCCAGCCTTCCTGGATCTCCTCGGCGAGGAGGCCCTCCCACGCGCCGAAGCCGCGCTCGCGCAGCCGGGCGTCGGTGTGCACCGGGGCACCTCCGAGCGCGTCCGCGTAGGCGGTCGCCGTCTCGACGGCCCGGCCCAGGTCGGAGGACACGATGCGCGTCGCACGGTGGGACGACGCGAGGGCGGCCCCGCCCTCGGTCGCCTGCCAGCGGCCGACGTCGTCGAGCGGGATGTCGATCTGCCCCTGCAGGCGGAGCGACGCGTTGTACGCGGTGCGCGCGTGGCGCAGGAGGACGACGGTGCCAGCCGTCACAGGTCGTCGCCGGCCAGGCGGATCGCGCCGTCGCCGGTTCCGTCGCCGAACTCGGCGGCGGCCGCCGCGCCGTCGCCGCCGCGGGCGTCCTCCGGCAGATCGACGGTCGGGCAGTCCTTCCACAGCCGCTCGAGCGCGTAGTACACGCGGTCCTCGGCGTGCTGCACGTGCACCACCACGTCGCCGAAGTCGAGCAGCACCCACCGCGCCTGGGACTTGCCCTCGCGGCGGATCGGCTTCGCGCCCGCCTTGATCATCGCCTCCTCGACCGCGTCCACGATCGCCGAGACCTGCCGCTCGTTGGTGCCGGACGCGATGAGGAAGACGTCCGTCAGCACGAGCTGCTCGCTCACGTCGAGCGCGATGATCTCCTGGGCCTTGCGGTCTGACGCGGCCCTGGCGGCGATGACCGCCAGCTCGACGGCGCGGGGGGTTGCGGTCATTCAATGGCTCCGAGCTGCTCGTGCGTGAGCGTGAGAGTGGGCGCGGCGGGGGCCGCGTCGGTGGTGAAGTCCTGGTCGTCCGGACCGTCGAGCAGCAGCTTCCACAGCAGCAGGCCCAGGACGAAGGCGACGACGACGAGCACGATGTAGTGCAGCCAGGTGTACGACGCCTCCGGCTCGTCCCAGTCCTCCTCGTCGTCCTCGTCGACGGCAGGGCCGACCGGCGCCGCCGAGCGCGCCCGGACCGGCTGCTCCGACGCCACCAGGGCGTCGAACGGGGACGCCGCCGGGCGGGTCGGCGCGGCGGTCGCCGCGGCCGAGGCGGAGCGGACGGGAGGGACGGACGCCGGGCGGTCGACCGTGGTGCTCGCCCACGGCAGCGCGGGCGCCGACGAGGCGGGCGCCGAGGCGCTCGGACCCGCGAACGCGGCCGGGGCCGCAGGTGCCGGGGCGGCGGCGGGCGTCCTGCCGAACGGCGACTCGGCGCCGGGCGTCGTGAAGGGCGAGCGCCGCGTCGGGCCGTCCGGGCGGGGTGCCACGGTGGCCGGCGGCGTCGCCGCGGGCGGGGTCGCGGCGCCGCCCGGCGGCGTGGCCAGCGGGGGCAGCGACGTGCCCGTGCCGGTGGCGTCGAAGCTGCGTCGCGACGAGCTCCGCGTCGGCGCCTGGGGTGCCGGGGACGGCGGCGCGCTGGGCGCGGCCGGGCGGGCGTACGGCGCGGGAGCCACGGCCCGGGACATCTCGCCCGTGGGGCGCTGGATCGGGGCCAGGCGACCGGTCTCGTCGAGCCCACGGAACCCAGCCGAGGCCGACGGCGGCCGCACCATCGGAGCGGGAGCCGGGGACGGGGCCCCGGGGCTCTGCTCCCGGAGCGACCGTCGCGACGGGGCGCTCGTCCCCGGCGCGGCGAACCGGGAGGAGGCCGGCGCGGCGGACGACGTGTCGGCCGGGCCGAACGCGGGCCCCGAAGAGGCGGGCCGCGCATAGCCGGCGGCCGGCGGGCCGCCGGGGGGCGGCGCGGCGGGCGCGCCTCCCTGGGCGGCAGCGGCGGCCGCCTGCTCCCGCTCGCGGATCTCGCGGCGGGTCAGCGGGCGGGACGGGTTGTTGTCACTCATCGAGACCTCGATACAGACCGTGCTTGGCGATGTATTGGACCACTCCGTCCGGCACCAGGTACCACACCGGGTGGCCGCCCTGCGCCCGTCGACGGCAGTCGCTCGACGAGATCGCCAGCGCCGGAACCTCCAGCGTCGTGACCCCGTCGTGGGGCAGGCCGTCCACCATGAGCTGGTGCCCTGGCCGCGTGACAGCCACGAAGTGTGCCATCTCCCAGAGGTGGGCGGCATCCTTCCAGGTCAGGATCTGCTCGATCGCGTCGGCGCCGCTGATGAAGAACAGGTCGGCGTCGGGGCGCTCGTCGTGCAGGTCCCGCAGCGTGTCGACGGTGTACGTGAGACCTGGCCGGTCGATGTCGACACGGCTCACCGTGAACCGGGGGTTCGACGCCGTCGCGATCACCGTCATCAGGTAGCGGTGCTCTGCCGGGGACACGTGCTGGTGCTGCTTGAACGTCGGCTTCCCGGTGGGGACGAAGACGACCTCGTCGAGGTCGAGCAGTGCCGCCGCCTCGCTGGCGGCGACCAGGTGCCCGTGGTGGACGGGGTCGAACGTTCCGCCCATCACCCCCAGGCGCGGACGACGCGGCTGCGACGACGGCTTGTTCACGCTGGCCGGACGGCGGTCGTCAGTGGCGGTTGGACACGTTGCGGAAGGCGTACGTCACCACGAGCGCGGCGACGAGGCCACCGAAGGCGAGGAGTCCCATCGCGATCGGGGAGATCGTCTCGGCGTGCTCGGTGGCCTCCTGGGCCACCTGGACGGCGGTGTGCAGCACGGGTTCCTCCTGTGCGTGGTGTGCGGCGGGGTGCGGTCGGGGGTCAGTCTCTCACGCAGGGCGCGCGAGCCGGACGGGCATCATGGTGGTCGTCGTAGTGATCGTCGTAGAGGCCGTCATGCCCGTACGTGCCCGTCGCCGTGCACGACCCACTTGGTGGTGGTCAGCTCGGCCAGGCCCATCGGCCCGCGCGCGTGCAGCTTCTGGGTGGAGATGCCGATCTCGGCGCCCAGGCCGAGCTGGCCGCCGTCGGTGAAGCGGGTCGAGGCGTTGACCATGACGGCCGCCGAGTCGACCTCGGCGACGAACCGCTCGGAGGCGGCGAGGTCGCGGGTGAGGATCGCCTCGGTGTGCCCCGACGACCAGGTGCGGATGTGCTCGATCGCCTCGTCGAGCGAGTCCACGACGCGCACCGCGAGCTCCAGCGCGAGGTACTCCGTGGCCCAGTCGGCGTCGGTCGCGGGGAGCACCTCGACGGCCTCGGGCGCGAGCGCCGCCGCGCGCGCGTCGCCGTGCAGCACCACCCCCGCTCCCCCGAGGGCGGCGAGGGCCGCGGGCAGGAAGGCGTCGGCAGCGTCGGCGTGCACCAGCAGCGTCTCGGCCGCGTTGCACACCCCGACGCGCTGCGTCTTGGCGTTCATGACGATCTCGACCGCCTCGGCGACGTCGGCCGTGGCATCCACGTAGACGTGCACGTTGCCCACGCCGGTCTCGATGACCGGGACGGTCGAGGACTCGACGACGGTGCGGATGAGGTCCGCCCCGCCGCGCGGCACCAGCACGTCCACGAGCCCGCGCGCCTGCATGAGCGCGACGCCGCCCGGGCGCCCGTACGCGTCGATCGTCTGCACGAGGTCGGCGGGCAGCGCCCGCGCCTCCAGCGCCCGGCGCAGCACGTCCACGATCACGGCGTTGGACGACGCCGCGGCGCTGCCCCCGCGCAGGATGACGGCGTTGCCGGACTTGAGCGCGAGGCCCGCCGCGTCCACGGTCACGTTGGGACGCGCCTCGTAGATCATCCCGACCACGCCCATCGGCACGCGCAGCTGGCGCAGCCGCAGACCGTTCGGCAGCGTCTGGCCGCGCACCACCTCGCCTACCGGGTCCGGCAGGCCCGCGAGCTCCCGCAGCGCGTCGGCGATCGCGCCCACGCGCCCCGAGGTGAGCGCGAGCCGGTCGAGCAGGCCGTCCGAGAGGCCGTGCGACCGGCCCCGGGCGACGTCGGCGCCGTTCGCCGTGACGATCCGGTCGGCGTGCTCCTCTAGCGCGGCCGCGAGCGCCAACAGGGCCGCGTCCTTGGTGGCGCGGGTGGCCGTGGCGAGCGTCCGGGACGCGACCTTGGCCCGCTGCGCGACGTCGTGCACGGCGGCCGCGACATCGGCGCCTCCCGAGCTCCCGGCGGCCTGATCCTCCGTGAGGGTCGTGGTCATCCCCCGAGAGTACGACGCTGCGGCGCGCAGCGGCAGACCCCTCTCACCAGGAGGGACGGGGCCGGCAGCCGCCGCTCAGCGGCCGGGCCCGAGCACCAGGTCGTCGCGGTGCACGAGCACGCGGTCATAGCCCTCCCCCAGCTCGGCACGCAGGTCGAACGTCGAGCGGCCCAACAGCGCGGGCAGCTCGGTGGAGTCGAACGCGACGAGCCCGCGCGCCACGACGGTCCCGTCCGGGCCCACCAGGTCCACGGGGTCGCCGGCGTCGAAGGCGCCCTCGACCCGGGTGACGCCCGCGGGCAGCAGCGACGCGCGGCCGCCGAGCACCGCCCGCACCGCACCGTCGTCCAGGTGCAGCCGTCCCCGCGTGCGGGCGGCGTGCGCGATCCAGAGCCGGCGGGCCGACGTGCGGCGCCCCGTCGCGGCGAAGAAGGTCCCGACGTCCTCGCCGGCCAGCGCCTGACGCACCCGGGAGGCGCTGGTGAGGACCACCGGCACCCCGGCGCCGGTCGCGATCCGCACGGACTCGAGCTTGGTCACCATGCCGCCCGTGCCGATGGCGCTGCCGCGCGCCGTGACCTCGACGTCGGCCACCTCGGCGAGGTCGGCCACGTGCGCGATCCGGCGCGCGCCGGGCCGTGACGGGGGCGCGTCGTGCAGGCCGTCCACGTCGGTGAGCAGCACCATCGCGTCGGCGCCCACCAGGTGGGACACCAGCGCGGCGAGGCGGTCGTTGTCGCCGAACTTCAGCTCGTCGGTCGTCACGGCGTCGTTCTCGTTGACCACCGGCACGACGCCGAGCGCGAGGAGACGCTCGAGCGAGCGCTGCGCGTTGCGGTAGCGCCAGCGGCGCACCGTGTCCTCCGCGGTGAGCAGCACCTGGCCCACCTTGAGGCCGTGCCGCGCGAACGCCTCGGTGTACCGGGCCACGAGCTGCCCCTGGCCGAGCATCGCCGCGGCCTGCATGGTCGCGAGGTCGCGCGGCCGGGCGGCGAGACCCAGCGGCCCGATGCCCGCGGAGATCGCGCCCGACGTGACGAGCACGACCTGCCCGCCGGCGGCCACGCGGTCCGCGAGGACGTCGACCAGGGTGCGCAGCGCCGCCACGTCGAGGTGGCCGTCCGGCCCGGTGAGCGACGACGACCCGATCTTGACGACGACGCGGTGCGCCGACGGGACGCTGGCGCGGGAGGTGGCGACGTTCACGTCCCCATCATCGCTGGTGGCGTCAGTCGGCGTCTGGGTCGGTCCAGTGGCCGGACTCGCGCTCGGTCCACAGCTCGCGCCGCGCCTCGGTCTTGGCGTCCATGCGCTCGGTGAACTCGCGACGCCGCTCGGAGCGCGTCGGTCGCGGGCTCTCATCGAGTCGCAGGTCGGTGCCGCGGACGCCGAGCAGCTCGGGCCCTGTGGTGAACGTGGGCTCCCAGTCGAAGACGACGGCGTTGCGCGGGTCGCCGATGCGCACCTCGTCGCCCGCCACGGCGCCGGCCTTGAGGAGCTTGTCCTCGACCCCCAGCTTGGCGAGCCGGTCCGACAGGAACCCGACGGCCTCGTCGTTGTTGAAGTCCGTCTGGCGCACCCAGCGCTCTGGCTTGGATCCGCGCACCTCGAAGTAGGTGCCCTCGTGCTCCCGCTTCGCCGTGACCGTGAAGCCGGCCTCGTCGACCCCGCGCGGGCGCAGGACGGTGCGCGCAGGCTCCGGCTTCGGCGCCGCGGCGCGGGCCTTCTCGACCAGCTCGCCGAGCGCGAACGTCAGCGGGCGCAGCCCCTCGTGCGTGGCGGTCGAGATCTCGAAGACCTGCAGCCCGCGGGCCTCGAGGTCCGCGCGCACCATCTCGGCGAGCTCGCGCGCCTCCGGCACGTCGATCTTGTTCAGCACGACGAGGCGCGGGCGCTCCGCGAGCGGCACGCGGCCGCCCTCGATGCCCAGGTCGCCCGCG
This sequence comes from Isoptericola sp. Y541, assembly GCF_059445465.1. Classification (NCBI taxonomy): domain Bacteria; kingdom Bacillati; phylum Actinomycetota; class Actinomycetes; order Micrococcales; family Promicromonosporaceae; genus Isoptericola; species Isoptericola sp. Y541. The sequence goes on from NZ_JCAIUJ010000004.1 coordinate 163,516, forward strand.
TAGGCGGCGAGCTCGGCCTCGATGACGTCCAGGTCGCTGACCGGGTCTCGGCCAGGCTCGAGGGTGGCGCAGTCGAGCACGTGCACGATGACGGCGGTGCGCTCGACGTGCCGCAGGAACTCCAGGCCGAGGCCCTTGCCCTCGCTGGCGCCCGGGATCAGCCCGGGGACGTCCGCCACGGTGTACCGCGTGTCGCCTGCCTGCACGACGCCGAGGTTGGGGATGAGCGTCGTGAACGGGTAGTCGGCGATCTTGGGCCGCGCGGCCGAGATCGCCGCGACCAGCGACGACTTCCCGGCGCTCGGGAACCCGACGAGGGCGGCGTCGGCGATCGACTTGAGCTCGAGGACGACGTCGCGCTCATCGCCCGGCTCGCCGAGCAGCGCGAAGCCCGGGGCCTTGCGCCGCGGGGATGCCAGCGCCCGGTTGCCGAGTCCGCCGCGCCCGCCCTGCGCGACCATGAACTCCGCGCCCACGCCCACGAGGTCCATGAGCACCTCGCCGTCGCGGTCCTTCACGACCGTGCCGTCCGGGACGCGCAGGATGAGGTCCTCACCCTTGGCGCCGTCCCGGTCGTCGCCCATGCCCTGGGTGCCGTTGGTGCCGTGTCGGTGCGGCGAGTGGTGGTACTCGAGCAGCGTCGTCGTCTGCGGGTCGACGACGAGCTTCACGCTGCCGCCGTCGCCGCCGTTGCCCCCGTCGGGGCCGGCGAGCGGCTTGAACTTCTCGCGGCGGATCGACGCGACGCCGTGCCCACCGTCACCGCCTGAGGCGTGCAGCACCACGCGATCGACGAAGCTGGCCATGTCAGATCCTCTCAGGCAAGCGACGAGGGGCGCACCGCGACGGTGCGCCCCTCGTCGTGGACTCGGGTGAGTCGAAAAACTCGGGCGAGTCGAAGTACTTCGGTGAGGTTCAGACCTCGGCCGAGACGATGTCGATGACCTTGCGGCCGCGACGCGTCGCGAAGGCGACCGAGCCCGCCTGCAGGGCGAACAGCGTGTCGTCGCCGCCACGGCCGACGTTCTCGCCGGGGTGGAAGTGCGTGCCGCGCTGGCGGACGATGATCTCGCCGGCCTTCACGACCTGGCCGCCGAAACGCTTGACGCCGAGGCGCTGGGAGTTCGAGTCACGACCGTTGCGCGAGGAGCTCGCGCCCTTCTTGTGTGCCATCTTTCAGACCTGCTTTCTGCGAAGAACGAGGGATCAGTACCGCGGGCCGTGCTGCGGGATGTCGCGCTCGGCCCGACGGGAAGTCACTTGATGCCGGTGACCCTGAGACGGGACAGCGGCTGGCGGTGACCCTGGCGCTTGCGGTAGCCGGTCTTGTTCTTGTACTTGAGGATCGTGATCTTGGGACCCTTCTCGTCCCGCACGACCTCGGCGGTGACCTTGACCTTCGCCAGCTTCTCGGCGTCGGTGGTCACCTTCTCCCCGTCCACCAGCAGCAGAGCCGGCAGCTCCACCGTGTCGCCGGCCTGGGCCTTGACCCGGTTCATGACGACGATGTCCCCGACGGACACCTTCTCCTGTCGGCCACCGGCCTTGACGATCGCGTACACCACGTTGCTGCTCATCTCTCCTGGTCTGGGCATGCCGCACGACGTTCGTCACCGACTTCGTCTGCAACTCGGCCCGCCGCGGCGGTCGAGTGCGGTGCGTCCTGGGCATACGGGACTGGCACACCGAGGGCGCGCCAGCGTCCAAGACTACGCGACGAGGCGAGCCGGTTCAAACCCTCCCCGGGCGACGGGACCGTGACATGGCCCACCGACCGAGGGCAGGTGCTCGATCACGGTCCGGCGATGTTCCGCATCGTCGCCCTCTCGCGGGGTCCCTCGATCCTCGCCCCGCCCGGTGCCGCCCGCGCGGAGGGGACACGATGGGGGCATGACGGGACGCAGACGGTCTGCCGGCCTGCCGACGGGCGCCGGCGGCGTCGCCGACGTCGTGGCCGCCTCGCTGCACGACGTCGACCGGCGCGGGTTCCTGCCGCGCGGCGGGGTGCGTTGGGCTAGCGACGACCGGCCGATCGAGATCGGCCACGGCCAGACCTGCTCGCAGCCCTCGACGGTCGCGGCGATGCTCCGGCTGCTGTCCGTGCCGGCCGACGCGCACGTCCTCGACGTCGGCGCGGGCTCCGGCTGGACGACGGCGCTGCTCGCCCGGCTGGTCGGCCCGGGCGGGGAGGTGCTCGGCCTGGAACGGCATGCCGACATCGCCGCCTGGGGCGCGGCGAACGTGCTGCGCACCGGGATGACGTGGGCCCGCGTCGAGCCCGCCGTGCCGGGAGTGCTCGGCGCACCACGGCCCGGCGGCTGGGACCGCGTCCTGGTGTCGGCGGCGGCCACGAGGCTGCCGGGCGACCTCGTGGACCAGGTGGCGCCCGGCGGCCGCATGGTGGTCCCCGTGCGCCACGTCATGCTGCTCGTGACCCGTGACCACCACGGCGCCGTGCGCACCTCGGAGCACGGCGCCTACACGTTCGTCCCGCTCGTGGAGGACGAGGCCTGAGCGGCGCAGCACCAGGTCGCACCGTGCCTCCCGGCGTCGTGCCAGGATGCCGACCGTGACGAGACACCGGCGCGAGATCCCGAACGTCGAGACCCCCGACGCCGAGGTCGCGGTGAGCGCGGCGCTGGCCGGCGCGGCCGTCGTCCGTGCCGCGTTCCGGCGGCCCGTGACGCGGTATGCCAAGGGCGCGCAGGACTTCGCCACCGACACGGACCTCGCGGCCGAGCGCGCGATCCGCGCGGTCCTCGACGCGGCGCGGCCTGGCGACGCGATCATCGGCGAGGAGCTCGGCTCGTCCGCCGGGGACTCCGGGCGGGACTCCGGGCGGGACTCCGGGCGGCGCTGGTACGTGGATCCGCTGTGCGGCACGCTCAACTTCGCCGCCGGCGTCCCGTCGTTCGGCGTCAACGTGGCGCTCACCGAGCGCGCCGGGTCCGGCACCGACGACAGCGTCGATGGTGAGGAGCGTGTCGTCGCGGCGGCGGTCATCGACCCGCTGACCGGCGAGGTGCTCTGGACGGACGGGACGCGGGCCGGGCGTCAGGGCCCGGGCAGCGCCACGGACGTTGCCTTCGACGTCGAGCTCGTCCCCTCGGCGGACAGCAGGATGCTCAACGTCGACATCGACAACGAAGGCGGGTGCGCGGCACTCGTCGCCGACGACGAGGCGCGGGCCTCGTTCGCGGTCCGGGTCGCGTCCACGTCCCTCGCGCTCGCATGGGTCGCGACGGGGCGCCAGGCCGCGTACGTGACGGGCGCCGACGCCGCCGGCAGCGTGCACTTCCTGCCGGGCGTCGCGCTCTGCGAGGCCGCCGGCTGCGTCGTCACCGACCTCGACGGCGGCCCGGTACGCGGCGGGCGCGGGATCCTCGCCGCGGCGGACGACGCGACGTCGGAACGCCTGCTCGCGCGGATCCGTGCGCTCGGGGGACAGCCCCCTTGCCCGGAACCTACGGCCCCGTAGGCTGGAAACATCCGCACGACCGAGCGACCGCTCATCACATCGGCTGGGAAGTCGACTCGACCATTGCGAGGCCCGCATGACCTCAGCCACGGCCGTCGAAGACTCTGCGCCTGCCGACCGGCTCGCCCGAGCACCGCACACGAGCTCCTACAGCGCGCTGTCGCGCACCGTCCGGGAGGCCGGGCTGCTGCGCCGGGCGTACGGGTACTACCTCGGCGTCGGCATCGCGCTCGCTGTCGCGCTGGGCGGGGCCGTGACCGGGTTCGTCCTGCTGGGCGACTCGTGGTTCCAGCTGATCATCGCGGCCGCCCTCGGCGTGATCCTCACGCAGCTGGCCTACGTGACACACGAGACCGCGCACCGCCAGGTCTTCGCCTCCGGGCCCGCCAACGACCGGGTCGGGCGGTTCCTCGCCAACGCCGTGGTCGGGATCAGCTACTCGTGGTGGATGAACAAGCACAACCGCCACCACGCGAACCCCAACCACGTGGGCAAGGATCCGGACGTGGCGCCCGGCGTCATCTCCTTCACCGAGGAGGCCGCACGGGAGCACAGCGGGTTCCTCGGCGCCCTCACGCGCCGGCAGGGGTGGCTGTTCTTCCCGCTCCTGACGCTCGAGGGACTCAACCTGCACGTCACGTCCGTGCGCTCGTTGCTGTCGGGGCCGCCCGAGGACCGCGCCGCCCGGCGGCGTGAGCTGGTGACCATCCTGGTGCGTCTGACCATCTACACCGCGGTGATCTTCTGGTGGCTGCCGCTCGGCCTGGGCTTCGCGTTCCTCGGGGTGCAGCTCGCCGTGTTCGGCGTCTACATGGGCGCGACCTTCGCGCCCAACCACAAGGGCATGGCGATGATCCCCGAGGGCAGCCGGATCGACTTCCTGTCGAAGCAGGTGATCACGTCCCGCAACATCCGGGGCGGCGCCTGGATGAGCGTGCTCATGGGCGGCCTCAACCTCCAGATCGAGCACCACCTCTTCCCGAGCATGCCGCGCCCCCACCTGGCGCGCGCCCGGCTGATCGTCCGCGAGCACTGCACGAACCTCGGCATGCCCTACACGGAGACGACGATGCTGGGCTCCTACGTGATCGTCGTGCGTTACCTCAACCGTGTCGGCCTGGCCGCCCGCGACCCGTTCGACTGCCCGGCGCGCCAGTCCATGCGCGGCTACTGACGGGTCGCCGGCTCCTCGGGTCCCCGGTGCCGTCGGCAGCGCGCCTCGTACGACTCCGTGCCGCCCACGTGGCGGGCCACGGGGGTCAGGGCGTCGTCCGGCTCGCCGCCCTCGCGCCGACGGACGTGGAAGGCCGCGTCGCGCCCGCAGACCGCACACACCGCGGTCAGCTTGGTGACCGACTCGGCGACGGCCATGAGCCCCGGCACGGGTGCGAAGGGGCGCCCGTCGAACGTCACCGCGAGGCCGGCGACCACCACCACCAGCCCGGCATCGGCCAGCGACACCGCGACGTCGACCAGCGGGTCGCCGAAGAACTGCGCCTCGTCGATCGCGACCAGCTCCGTGCCCGCCTCGTCGGCCACCAGCCCGGGGATCTCGGCCGCCGAGCGCACGGTGCGGGACGCCACCTCGAGGCCGGAGTGGGACGCGACCCGACCGGGTCCGCTGCGCGTGTCGAGCTCGTGCGCGACGACGAGGACGCCGCGGCGCGCGACCTGCGCCCGGTGCACGCGGCGCACGAGCTCCTCCGTCTTGCCGGCGAACATCGGGCCGACGATCACCTCGAGCCGCCCCTGCCGTCCGTCGTCGTCCATGGACGCCAGTCAAGCACCGGCTAGCCTGGTCGGCGTGACCGAAGCCACACGGACCGTCATGTTCCTGCACGCGCTGGGCTCCGGCCCGTCCTCATGGGACTCCCAGCTGACGTCCCCTCCCCCGGGGTTCGCCGGGTTCGCCCCGCCGATCGCGGGGATCGAGGGCGCGGAGCGGGTCCCGTTCACCTTCGACGCCGCGGTACGAGCGCTCGTCGACGACCTCGATACGCGCGGCCTGGACCGCGTGCACGTCTGCGGCCTGTCGCTCGGCGCGATGACGGCCACCCAGCTCGCGCTCGACCACCCCGACCGGGTGGCGTCGCTCGTCCTGTCCGGCAGCCAGGTGCAGCCGAACCGCACGCTCATGGCGGTGCAGCGCGCGGCCGTCCGGATGCTGCCGCCCGGCGTCCCGGCGCGCATGGGCCTGACCAAGGGCGACTGGCTCGCCGTGCTGCGCTCCCTGGCCGGCATCGGCACCGTCGGGCGGCTCGGCGAGATCCGCGTGCCGACGCTCGTCCTGTGCGGCTCCCGGGACCGGGCGAACCTGCCCGCGGCGCGACGGCTGGCGGCGGGGGTCCGCGGCTCCGAGCTGCAGGTGGTCCCCGGCGCCGGGCACCTGTGGAACGCCCAGCGGCCGGAGCTCTTCTCCGCCACGATCGGCGACTTCTACCGGCGCATCCCGGAGGACGACCCCGCCCGCCGGTGACACCAGGCGGGTGGCACCAGGCCGATGACACCGGGCCGGTGACACCGGGCCGGTGACACCCCGCACGTGACAGGGCGGGCGCCCGACCAGGTTCGGTCGGGCGCCCGCCCTCGCCGGTTCGGCCGGCGTCACTGTGGTCTGCCCCGTCGCCAGGGCCGCCGGTCAGCTGTCGGTCAGTCCCTGCTCCGCAGCCTCGCCAGCACCCGGCTCAGGAACCGACGCGGTTCCGGCTCCTTTGTGCGCTACGGGCTCGTCACCCCGCTCGGGCAGCTCGATGACCGAGTCCGGCGAGACCCGAGCGGGCTGCTCGGGCGCGGCCCCAGCCGGGACGGCAACGGCGTCGTACCCGCCGTCCTGGCCGTCCTCACGACCGACCTCCTGACCGACCTCCTGGCCGGCGTCCTGGTCGCCGTCCTGGTCGCCGACCTGGTCGCCGTCCTGGTCGCCGTCCTTCTGGTCGTGCTCGTGCGCGTGCGCCGCGGCCGCGGCGATCGTCGCCAGCGTGGCCTTGACCGCCTCACGCGCCTCGGACCGGTCCTCGGGGAGGGTCGGCACCTCCACGTGCTCCACGGCCGCGGGCTCGGCCTGCTTGCCACCACGCTTGCGACGCGAGCGCTTCGGCCCCTCGGCCGGCTCGGTGTCGCCGTGCTGGTGGGCTCCACCCTTCTCGATCGGCTCGCTGTGCACGATGAAACCGCGGCCCTTGCAGTGCTCGCAGGTCTCGGAGAACGCCTCGACCAGGCCCTGGCCCACGCGCTTGCGGGTCATCTGCACAAGTCCGAGCGACGTCACCTCCGCCACCTGGTGCTTGGTGCGGTCGCGGCCCAGGCACTCGACCAGGCGGCGCAGCACGAGGTCGCGGTTCGACTCGAGCACCATGTCGATGAAGTCGATGACGACGATGCCGCCGATGTCGCGCAGCCGCAGCTGGCGCACGATCTCCTCGGCCGCCTCGAGGTTGTTGCGGGTGACCGTCTCCTCGAGGGTGCCGCCCGCGCCGGTGAACTTGCCGGTGTTGACGTCGATGACCGTCATCGCTTCGGTGCGGTCGATGACCAGCGAGCCGCCCGAGGGCAGCCAGACCTTGCGGTCCATGCCCTTGGCGAGCTGCTCGTCGACGCGGTGCACGGCGAACACATCGGTGTTCTCGGTCCACTTCGTCACGCGCTCGCGCAGGTCCGGGGCAAGCTCGTCGACGTACTGCGAGATCTCGTCCCACGCCCCGCCCTGGATCTGCAGGGACGTGAAGTCGTCGTTGAAGATGTCGCGCACCACGCGGATCGCGAGGTCGGGCTCGCCCTGCAGCAGCGCCGGGGCGCTGGCGGAGGCGGACTTCTTCTCGATCGAGGCCCACTGCGCCTCGAGCCGCTCGACGTCGGCGCGCAGCTCGGTCTCGCTCGCCCCTTCCGCGGCGGTGCGCACGATGACGCCCGCGCCCTCGGGCACGACGTCGCGCAGGATCTTCTTGAGCCGGCTGCGCTCGGTGTCGGGCAGCTTGCGGCTGATCCCGGTCATGCCGCCCCCGGGCACGAACACGAGGTACCGGCCGGCGAGCGTCACCTGCGAGGTGAGGCGCGCGCCCTTGTGCCCGATCGGGTCCTTCGTGACCTGCACGAGCACCGGGTCGCCGGACTTCAGCGCCTCCTCGATGCGGCGCGGCTGGCCCTCGAGGCCGGCGGCGTCCCAGTTCACCTCGCCGGCGTAGAGGACGGCGTTGCGCCCCTTGCCGACGTCGACGAACGCCGCCTCCATGCTGGGCAGCACGTTCTGCACTCGGCCGAGGTAGACGTTGCCCACCATCGACGCCTGCGACTGCTGCGAGACGTAGTGCTCCACGAGCACGCCGTCCTCGAGCACCGCGATCTGGGTGCGCCCGTCCCGCTCGCGCACCACCATCGACCGGGTGACGGACTCGCGGCGGGCGAGGAACTCCGACTCCGTGATGATCTGCCGGCGACGGCCCGCGTCGCGGCCCTCGCGCCGCCGCTGCCGCTTGGCCTCCAGCCGCGTCGACCCCTTCAGCGCCGTGACCTCGTCACGGTCGCGCGTGCGCGCCACCGTGGCCTCGGCGCGCTCCGCACGGGTACCGCGGCGACGCCGACGACGGCGGCGGCCCGATGCGGAGTCGCCACCCTCGTCCTCGGACTCGTCGGCCCGGTCGTCGCCCTGCTCGTCCGACGGCTCGTCCGAGGGCTCGTCCGACGGCTCGTCGTCCTCGCCGGCAGCCTCGGGCGCGGGCTCGTCGAAGCCCTCGTCGCCCGGCTCCGACTCGCCGTCGCCGCGGCGGCCACCACGGCGACCCCGGCCGCCACGGCGCCGACGCCGGCGCGGGCGGATCTCGTCGCCCTCCGCGTCCTCGTCGTCCAGGTCCTCCGGGCCCAGGTCGACGAGCTCGACGCCCTCGGCCACGAGCTCGGACTCGATGACCCCGACCTCGTCGACCGCGGCCACCTCGTCCTCGCTGAGCTCGAGGTCGGCGAGAGTCGCGTCCGCCGCGGACTCAGCGGCAGCCTCGATGGCGATCGCTTCGACAACGGCCTCGTCGACAACGGCCTCAGCGGCCGGTGCCTCGGCGGCCGGTGCCTCGGCGGCGGGTGCCTCGGCGGCGGGTGCCTCGTCGGACCGAGTGGCGGCCGGCGCGGCCTTCGACGCGGTCCTGGTGGACCGCCTGGACCGGGGAGCCTTGCTCGGGGCCTCCCCGGCGGTCTTCGCCGACCCGCTCTGACGCTCCGGCGTTCCTTCGGCCTGCTCGGCCGCCGCCGGCACCGGCGCGTGTTCGGGTGCCGGCTCGGGTGTCGCGAACGAGGGCGTCTCGTGCGGGCGTGGCGGGCCCGCCGGCGCCTGGGCGCGGCGCGAGCGGCGCCCGGAGAGGTCCGGCGCCTGGAACAGGACCGCCGTCGTCGCCAGCCGCGGGATCGCCGACCCGCCACCCCGGGCGGCCGGGGAACGCGGCGCGGTCTGCTCAGCCGTCTCGGTGGCGTCCGTCGCGGGCTCGGCCGCGGTGGTCCGGCGGCCCTTCGGTGCGGTGCTCGTCGCGGCGCTCGTCGCCGCGCCCGTCTCCGTGCCCGGTACGTCCGGGGAGGCGGCGGACTTGCGCGCGCCGCCCTTCGCGGCGGCCTTCTTCGCGGGGGCCTTCTTCGCCGCGCCCTTCGCGGGGACGGTCGGCTCCTCGCCAGCCTGGTTGGCGTCGGACGCGACCGGCTCGGTGCCGACCGGCTCGGCGGTGGTCGCCTCGGTGGTGCTCGGCCCGGTGGTGGTCGGTTCGGTTTCGGTGGCGGTCGCCTCGGCCGGCTCCGCGACCCGGCGCGACCGGGTGGTCGCCGCGCGCTTGCGGCCCTTCGGGGCGGCCGCCGGCTGCTCGGGCTCCGCGTCCGGGGCGACCTCCGGGGTCGCGGCCGCGGGCGTCTCGGGAGCCGAGGTCGCCGTCTCGGTGCGCTGCGCGCCCGTGGTGCGGGTTGCCCGGCGCCGCGTGCGCGCGGGCTTCTGCGGTGCCGTGTCCGCGGCGTCGTCGGCGCGGCCACCGGGGCCATGGGGCAGCACGATGTCGGAGAGCGACGCGGCGACGGCGGGGGCGTCGTCAGGGGCGGAGGACCGCTCCGGCAGGACGATGTCGGCGCGAGGCGCAGCCGCCGGGGCACCGCCGGTGGCGGCCGGCTCGGCCGGCGCGCGCGTGGGCACCGCTTCCGGGGCCACAGCCTCGGGAGCAGCTGCCTCAGGGGTCGCCGCCTCGGCCTTTGCCTCAGGGGTCGCCGCCTCGGCCTTTGCCTCAGGGGTCGCCGCCTCGGCCTTCGGGGCGGCGGCCGCGCGGGTGGCGCGGCGACGGACGGGCTTGCGCGGCGGCTGTGCGGCGGTCGAGGCCTCGACCTGCTCGCGGGATCCTGCGTCGGTCGGGGTGTCGGACGTCACGAAAGGCGCTCCAGCTCCGGCGGCCCCGCCCCCACACGTGCGGGCCACCGGTGGTCGTCATCGGACGGCGGCGCTGCTCAGCGCACCGGCCGACGGAAGTCTCGGTTCCGGCTGCAGCATCGCGTTCTTCGCGGACGCCCGCCACCGGGCCTCATCACGCCCGGCTGCGGCATCGCGTGCGGATCGCGAGTACTGCGAACTCGTGAGCCACCCGGGGATGTGGGCCCCGACGGCCTCGGACCAGTATCGCATCCCGCGCTCCCCGCCGCGTGACCAACCGCCCGCTCGGCACGCCGCGCCCGGATCACGTTTGACTTGTGAATGCCTTCACGACCAAGATCGTGAAGGTCTTCACGAGCATGGTCCGTGAGGCATGGCCCCCGGTCGTGCACCCGCAGGACGGCGGACCTACCGTCAGAAGACGAATCGCACGAGTTTCAGGAGATCCCGTGGATGCCCTCGCGCTGGCTCGCTGGCAGTTCGCCATCACCACCGTCTACCACTTCATCTTCGTCCCGCTGACCATCGGGCTCGCTCCCCTGGTCGCGGCGATGCAGACGGCCTGGGTCGTGACGAAGAAGGAACGGTGGCTGCGGCTGACCAAGTTCTTCGGGAAGCTCATGCTCATCAACTTCGCGCTCGGCGTGGTCACCGGCATCTGGCAGGAGTTCCAGTTCGGGATGGCGTGGAGCGAGTACTCCCGCTTCGTCGGCGACGTCTTCGGCGCGCCGCTCGCGATGGAGGCCTTGGCCGCGTTCTTCGTGGAGTCCGTGTTCCTCGGGCTGTGGATCTTCGGCTGGGACCGCGTGTCCAAGAAGGTGCATCTCACCGCCATCTGGCTGTTCGCCCTGGCCACCAACCTCTCGGCCTTCTTCATCCTCGCGGCCAACTCCTGGATGCAGCACCCCGTCGGGACGATCTACAACCCCGAGACCGGGCGCGCCGAGATGGAGTCCATCGGGGCGGTCCTGTCCAACAACACGCTGTGGGCCGCCTTCCCGCACACCATCTCCGCCGCCTTCCTCACGGCCGGCACCTTCGTGTGCGGCATCGGCGCCTGGTGGATGGTGCGCCTGGCCCGCACGAAGAAGCTCGAGAACATCGAGAGAGCCCGCACCGTCTACCGCCCGGCCGTGGTCCTCGGTGCGTGGGTCATGATCGTCGCCGGCGCCGGCGTGATCTGGTCCGGCGACGTGCAGGGCAAGCTCATGTTCGAGCAGCAGCCGGGCAAGATGGCCTCCGCCGAGGCCCTGTGCGAGGGGGAGGAGGCCGCGTCGTTCTCCATCCTGTCCATCGGCAACCTCAACGAAGGCTGCGAGGGCGTGCGGCACATCCTCACGATCCCCTACGTCGCGAGCTATCTCGGCACCGGCCACTTCACCGGCCCCGAGTCCTTCCTGCCCGGCGTCTACGACGTGCAGGAGGAGTACACCGAGCGCTACGGCGACACGACCGTGAACGGCGATCCGGTCACCTACACCCCGCCGCTCGCCGTCACCTACTGGTCGTTCCGCCTGATGATCGGCTTCGCGGCCTTCTCCGCGGCGCTCGCCCTCGTGGCGCTGTGGCTCACGAGGAAGGGCAGGGTGAGCGACAACGTCTGGCTGAGCAGGCTCGGCATCCTCGCCATCCCCACGCCGTTCATCGCCTGCTCGTTCGGCTGGATCTTCACGGAGGTGGGCCGGCAACCGTGGGTCGTGGCGCCCAACCCGACCGGCATCGACCAGGTGCGGATGCTCACCGACCGCGGCGTGTCCACCGCCGTCCCACCCGGCGTGATCCTCACCTCGATGATCGTGCTCACCGTCATCTACGCCGTGCTCGCGGTGGTCTGGTACCGCCTCATGCACCGGTACACCATCGAGGGCGTGCCGGACTCGGTGCGCGACGAGTCGCCCGAGGCGAACACCGACGACGACGACGCCGACCGCCCGCTGTCCTTCGCGTACTGACCGCCCGAGAACGAGACTGGAGACTCCCGTGGACCTCGCGATCCTGTGGTTCGTGATCATCGCCGTCCTGTGGACCGGCTTCCTCGTGCTCGAGGGCTTCGACTTCGGCGTCGGCATGCTGCTGTCGATCCTGCCGCGCGGCGACAAGGTGCGGCGCGACAAGGAGCGCCGTGTCCTGATCAACACCATCGGCCCCGTCTGGGACGGCAACGAGGTGTGGCTCATCACCGCCGGCGGCGCCACCTTCGCGGCCTTCCCGGAGTGGTACGCCACCATGTTCTCCGGCTTCTACCTGCCGCTGCTGATCATCCTCGTCGGGCTCGTGGCCCGCGGCGTGGCCATCGAGTACCGCGGCAAGATCGCCGACGCCCGGTGGGCGCGCCGCTGCGACCTCGCGATCCAGTTCGGGTCGTGGATCCCCGCCGTCATGTGGGGCGTTGCGTTCGGCAACCTCGTACGCGGCCTGCTGCTCGACGCCGACTTCCAGTACCTGGGCGGGTTCTGGGCGCTGCTCAACCCGTTCGCGATCGTGGGCGGCCTCACCACGCTCGTCCTCTTCCTCCTGCACGGCAGCGTCTTCGTGGCCCTCAAGACCGACGGTGACATCCGCGAGCGGGCGAGCCGGCTCGCGTCCGGCCTGGCGGTCGCCGCCGTGGTCGTGGCGGGCGGCTGGGCAATCTGGGCGCAGGTCGCGTTCTCGGTGGCCTGGACGTGGGTGCCCGTGGCCGTCGGGGCCCTCTCGCTGATCGGGGTCGTCGTCGCGACGCGGGCCCGCCGGGAGGGGGTGGCGTTCACACTCTCGGCCGTGGCCATCGCGAGCGCCGTCGTGCTGATCTTCGGCTCCATGTACCCGGACGTCATCCCGGCCGTCGACGGCGGGGTGTCGCTCACGGTGGCGGAGGCGGCCTCGACCCCGTACACGCTGACCGTGATGTCGTGGGTGGCCCTGGTTCTCACGCCGCTGGTCATCGCCTACCAGGCGTGGACGTACTGGGTCTTCCGACGGCGGCTGTCCACCAAGGACATCCCCGCGCCGGGCGGGTTGTCGTGGCAGAAGATCAAGGACGCGGCGTTCTGAGCGGTATACATACACCACGATGAAACCCCTCGACCCGCGGCTGCTGCAGCGCGCCCGCGCCGCCCGGTGGTACGTCGCCCTGACCGCGGGTCTCGGCGTGGCGGCCGCCGGCGTGATCGTCGTCCAGGCGTTCGCCATCGCGCACACGCTCGGGCCCGCGGTGACGGCCGGCAGCGCCGGCGCGCCGCTCGCCCTGTCCGACGTCGCGCCGTGGCTGGGCGTGCTCGTCGCGGCGCTCGTCGTGCGGGCCGCCATCGCGTGGGCGCAGGAGCGCTATGCGCAGCGGGCCGCGGCGCAGGTCGTCGCCGAGCTGCGCGGGCAGGTCGTGGCGCACACCGTGGCCCTCGGCCCGCGCGGCGCGCCCGGCGACGACGCCCCGGGAGCCGCGGCCACGGCCACCCTCGCGACGCGCGGGCTGGACGACCTGGGGCCGTACCTCGTGCGGTACCTGCCGCAGCTCCTGCTCACCGCGATCCTCACCCCCGCGCTCGTGCTGGTGGTGCTCGGGCTGGACTGGGTCTCGGCGGTGATCTGCGTCGTGACGCTGCCCCTGGTGCCGCTGTTCATGTGGCTCGTCGGGGTCATGACGGCGGGGACGTCGGAGCGGCGGCTGCGCACCATCTCCCGGCTCGGGGCCCAGGTGCTCGACCTGCTGGCGGGCCTGCCGACCCTGCGCGCCTTCGGCCGGGAGATCGGCCCGGGTGCCCGGGTACGGGCGCTGGGCGACGCCTCGCGGCGCGCCACGATGGGCACGCTGCGCGTCGCGTTCCTGTCGGGCATGGTGCTCGAGCTGCTCACCACGCTGTCGGTCGCGATCGTGGCCGTGGGCGTGGGCCTGCGGCTCGTCGAGGGCATGATCGCGCTGGTGCCGGCCATCGCCGTGCTGGTGCTCGCCCCCGAGGTGTACCTGCCGCTGCGCCGCGTCGGGGCGGAGTTCCACGCGTCGACCGACGGGCTCGCCGCCGCCGACCGCGCGTTCGCCGTCCTCGAGCAGCCGGTGCCCGCGGCCGGGACGCTCGCCGCGCCCCCGCTCGCGGGCGCCACCCTGGTGCTCGACGGCGTGAGCGTGCGGGCCGGCGACCGCGGCGTGTCCGCGCCGGCCGGGCTGACCGCGCGGGTGCCGCTCGGCACCGGGCTGCCCGGCGGCGGGCGCGTCGTCGCGCTGCGCGGGCCCAGCGGGGCCGGCAAGTCGACCACCGCGCTCGTGCTGCTCGGCCTGCTGCGGCCCGACGCCGGGCGGGTCCTGCTCGAGCCCCACGCTGCCGCGGCAGGCGGGACGGTCGACCGAACCGTCGACGGGGTGACCGATCTCGCCGACGTCGACCCCGCCACGTGGTGGCCCCAGATCACGTGGGTGCCGCAGCGACCGGCGCCGGCGCCCGGGCGGCTGCGCGACGTGGTGACCGACGGCCGCGCCGTCGGGAACGACGCGCTCGCCGCCGCGGCGCGGACGACCGGCCTGGACGCCGTCGTCGCGGAGCTGCCGCAGGGCTGGGACACGCCCGTCGGACTCGGCGGCACCGGGCTGAGCGTCGGGCAGCGGCAGCGGGTGGCGCTCGCCGCCGCGTTGCTCGACAGCGCGGAGCTCGACAGCGCGGAGCCCGGCACCGCTCCCCCGCCGCTCGTGCTGCTCGACGAGCCCACCGCCCATCTCGACGCGCGCTGCGAGCAGGTGGTCCTCGACACGGTGCGCGCGTGGCGCGACGCGGGCCGGACCGTCGTGGTCGTGGCCCACCGAGCGTCGCTGCTCACCCTCGCGGACCAGGTGGTCGACGTCGAGGCCGAGGAGGTGGCAGCCCGATGAGCGCCGGCACGAGCTCCCCTGACCCGCTGCGCCGGGTGATTCCCCTGCTCGAGGTGCGCTGGACCCGGGTCGCGCGCGCCGTGGCGCTGGGCACACTCGCGCTCGGCTTCGCCGTCGGGCTCTCGGCCACCGCAGCCTGGCTCATCGCCCGCGCGTCGCAGATGCCGCCGGTGCTGCAGCTCTCGGTCGCCGTCGTGGCGGTGCGCGCCTTCGGCACCGGCCGCGGGGTGCTGCGCTACCTCGAGCGGCTCGCGTCGCACGACGTGGCGTTGCGCGGCATGGCCGCCCTGCGCGCGAACCTCTACGACGAGATGGCGCGCGGCCCCGTGACCCGGCTGCTCGCGCTGCGCCGGGGAGACCTGCTGGCGCGCGTCGGCGCGGACGTCGACGCCGTCGGCGACGTCGTCGTGCGCGCGTTGATCCCCGCGGGGGTCGCGGCGTGCGTCGGCCTGGGTTCGGTGATCCTCGTCGGCGCGTTCCTGCCCGCCGCCGGCCTCGCGCTCCTCGGGTGCCTGCTGCTGACGGGGGTGCTCGCCCCGTGGCTCGCGGCGCGCTCGGCCGACTCCGTGGAGCGGCGGGGCGCGGCCGCGCGCGCGGAGGTGACGGCACGCTCGCTCGAGCTGCTCGAGAACGGGCAGCAGCTGCGCGTCGCGGGCCGGCTCGACGCGCGGCTCTCGGCGCTGCGCGACGCCGACGCCCGGCTCACCCGGAGCACGGACGACGGGGCCCGGATCTCCGGCACCTCGGCCGCGATCGACGCGGCGGCGCAGACCCTGGCCGTGCTCTGCTCGCTCCTGCTCGGCATCCCCGCCGTCGCCGCCGGGACGCTCGCCCCGGTCGAGCTGGCCGTCATCGTGCTCACGCCGCTCGCCGTCTTCGAGGCCACGACCACCCTGCCCGCCGCCGCCGTGCAGCTGCGGCGGTCGCGCGAGGCCGCCCGCCGGCTCGTCGCGCTGCTCCCCGCCGGCGCCAGCGCCGGCGCCCCGGCCTCGCCTCCGCCACCCCCGCCCGCGCTGCTGGCCCTCGACGACGTCGCCGCGGGCTGGGACGACCGCGTAGTCGTGGTCGGCGTCAGGCTGCGCCTGGACCCCGGGTCGGTGGTCGCCCTGGCCGGGCCGTCCGGCGTGGGTAAGACGACCCTGCTGCTCACGGCCGCGGGCCTGCTGCCTCCGGTCGCCGGCACGGTGCGGCCTCCGGGGGAACACGCCGGCGACGCGCTGTTCGTCGCCGAGGACGGTCACCTGTTCGGCACCACCGTGCTGGAGAACCTGCGGGTGGCGCGGCCCGACGTCATGGAGGCCGAGGCGCACGACGCCCTGACGGCGGTCGGCCTCGACGGCTGGCTGGACGCCCTGCCCGACCGCCTGGACACGATGCTCGGTCCCGACGGGGCGGACGTCTCCGGCGGGGAGCGGCGGCGTCTCCTCGTCGCGCGCGCCCTGCTCGCCCCCGCGCGGGTGCTGCTCGTCGACGAGCCGGCCGAGCATCTCGACGCGACCACCGCCGACGCCCTGGTCGGGACGCTCGCGAGCCACGCCCGGGACACCGGGCGCGCCGTCGTGGTCGCGTCGCACCGCCTGACGCCCCTCGAGGTCGCCGACGAGGTGCTGCTGCTCGGCGCGCCCCCGGACGGCGGCCCGGCAGCCGTGGTCGCGCGCGGCCCGCACCGCGACCTGCTCCGCGACGACCCGGGCTACGCCTGGGCGGCCGACCAGGAGCGCGCGGCCGGCGACGCCCGCTGAGCGCAGCTCGGTACCGGGGTGCTGCTGTGGGTGGGTCTGCCGCTCGCGTCGGCATGCGGCGGCTGCTGCGGGTCGAGATCCGCTAGCCCGGCTTCGAATGCAACGTCGACAGAAGCGGTCGGCTACGGCCGGCCGACCGGACGGTCTGCTCCCGTGGCTCTGAACGCCGCCCTGTAGTCGGCCGTCACCCGGTAGGCGCCGTCGAGCCTGGTCAGGAGCCTCAGGACCCGGCCCCGGTACCCCTCGCCGGTGAACAGAGGATGCTCGCGGGCGATGTGGGCCCAGGCAAGGCACTCCCCGACGTTCATTCCGACGAAGGCGGGCAGCGCGTACTGCACGAGCCCGACCTCGCGGCTGACCACGAGGGCGGGAAGCGCCACGACGAGGAGGACGGCGGCCCGCAACCAGCCAGAGTGCCACCGCACGCGCGGCGCGACCAGCACCGGCACGGCCGTGATCGCTCCCGCCAGCGCAAACGCGCCCACAGCGCCCATCGCCGCCGCGTACCAACCCATCAGCCGCACCCGCCTTCGCTCGCCGTCGAGGACCGCATCCTTCCAGGTGGGGAATCAGGGCGCTACCCAGCGGCCACCCAGCGCCACCATCGCCGCGGCGCGGCCGGGGACGCCGCTCACCCCCCCGCCGCGCCGCGCGCCGGCGCCGGCCAGAAGCACGCGCGGGTGCGTCGTCTCCACGCCCCAGCTCCCGGGGGCGTCCAGGTCCCCGCCCGCGCCGTCGGCGGCGTCGTCCGCCCACGGCCACGACAGGTCGCGGTGGAAGATGTGGCCGCCGGGGAGCCCCACGTCGCCCTCGAGGTCGACCGGGGTGCGCGCCTCGAGGCAGGGACGCCCGTCGGGGTCGTGCAGCAGCACGTCCTCGATCGGCTCGGCCAGCACGGCGTCGAGGGACGCGAGCGTCGCGGCGAGCGCCCGCTCCCGGGCGGCGTCGGGATCGCCGCGGAACAGCCGCGCCGGCATGTGCAGGCCGAAGAGCGTGAGGGTCTGGGCGCCCGACTCGCGCAGCTCCGGCCCGAGGATCGTCGGGTCGGTCAGGGAGTGGCAGTAGATCTCGCACGGCGGCAGGTCGGGGATCGCGCCGGCGGCGGCCTGGGCGTACGCCGTCCGGAGCTGGTCGGCCGACTCGTTCACGTGGAAGGTGCCGCTGAACGCCGCGACCGGGTCGACGCCGTCGCGCAGGCGCGGCAGCCGGCGCACCAGCATGTTGACCTTGAGCTGCGCGCCCTCGGGCGCCTCGGCGGCGGACCGGCCCGAGGGGCCGGCGCCGGCGGCGGCCAGCAGCCGGTCGAGCGTCGTCGGGGCCGCGCCCGAGAGCACGACGCGGGCGGCCGCGGCATGCGTGCGTCCCTCGTCGTCGGCCCAGGAGACCTGCGCGTCGCCGTCGCTGCCCGGGTCGACGGCGGTCACCTCGGCGCGGGTGACGACGGTAGCTCCGGCCGCGAGTGCCGCGTCCCGCAGCGCGCCGGAGACGGCGCCCATGCCGCCCACCGGCACGTCCCAGTCGCCCGTGCCGCGGCCGATCACGTGGTAGAGGAAGCAGCGGTTCTGGATCAGCGACGCCTCGTCGAGGTCGGCGAACGTGCCGATCAGCCCGTCCGTGGCGACGACCCCGCGCACGACGTCCGACGCGAACCGAGCGGGCAGCATCGCGCCGAGCGGGCGCTCGACGACGTCGCGCCACGTCTCGTCGTCGTCCACGAGCGCCCGGGCCTCGGCCCGCGAGAGCAGCGGCTCGGTCATGGTCGGGAACAGCCGCCGCGCGAGGCTGCCGGTGGCGGCGCCCAGCCGGCGCCACGCGTCGTGGTCCGCCGCCGGCGCCCCGATCGCGCCGAACGAGGCCCGCGTCGCGTCGTCGTCCCCCGTGTCGACGAGCAGGCCGGCGCCGCCGACGGGCGTGTACGACGAGTAGCGGCGGCGGCGGAGCGTGATCGGCAGGGCCAGCTCATCGATCACCCGCCGCGGCAGGAGCGAGACCAGGTACGAGTACCGGGACAGCCGCGCGTCGACTCCCGGGAACACCGGCGCGGACACGGCGGCGCCGCCCACGTGGTCGAGCCGCTCCAGCACGAGCACGCTGCGCCCGGCCCGGGCGAGGTACGCGGCGGCGGTGAGCCCGTTGTGCCCGCCGCCCACCACGACGACGTCGTAGCGGGCGTCGGTACGGGGGGTGCTGCCCTGCGCGGCGGTCGACATCGTTGTCGTCATGGGCTCATCGTGCCGCACCCGCCGCGTCACCACCTGGGACAGCGCTTCGTGGGCCGGCCCTACCGTGCCCGGAGGACAGCACCCTCGGCGCGCGTGCATAGCGTCGCGGCATGCAGACGCTCGCGGTCGCCTCGCGCGGGTCGCCCTCGCCGTCCTCCTGTCCGGGGTGGGGCCGGCGTCCATGGTGGTGCCCGCCGCGGCCGGGCTCACGCAGGGGGCCGGGTTCCTCGACGCCGCGGGGTCCGGGGGGCGAGCCGGCGCCCGCGTTCGCCGCAGTGCGCCTGGTACACGTGGCGGCGGTCCTCGGCGCGACGGTCGCGATGTTCCTCCCCTCGACGAACGCTGGTTCGCCCGGCCCGTCCCTCGAACGGCCGGCTGGTAGCGTCGCCGGGCGTGAAGATCCTCGTGCCCGGCAACGTGCCCTTCGACCTGACGATCGACGTCCCAGGGGTGGAGGTGGCGCACTACGTCATGCGCGACCCGGTGCCCGAGGAGCACGCCGACGCCGATGCGCTGGTCACGTGGTCGAGCCCGCAGCGGGTGCTGGACGATGCCGCCCGGCGCATGACGAGCCTACGTTGGGTGCAGACGCTCAACGCCGGGCCCGACCAGGCGCTCGCGGCCGGGTTCGCGCCCGACGTGGTGATCTCCTCGGGCCGCTCCCTGCACGACGCGACCGTGGCCGAGCACACCCTGGCCCTCGTGCTCGCGTCGGTGCGGCGGCTCGACCGCACCCTCACCGCCCAGCGCGAGCACGTCTGGGACCGGGACCTGGGCCGGGAGCAGGCGAACGACGAGGCGCGGTTCACGCTGCACGACGCCCGGGTGACCATCTGGGGCTTCGGGTCGATCGCCGCCGTCCTGGCGCCGCTGCTCGCCGCGCTCGGCGCGCGCGTGACCGGCGTGGCGTCGTCGGCGGGCGAGCGCTACGAATTCCCCGTGGTCGACTCGATCGACGAGGTGCTGCCCACCACCGATCTGCTCGTCTCGCTGCTGCCCGCCACGCCGGCCACGCACCACGCCCTCGACGCGCGGGTGCTCGGCCTGCTGCCCGCCCACGCGCGGTTCGTCAACGCCGGTCGAGGCGCCACCGTCGACGAGGACGCGCTGGTCGCGGCCCTCCGGGACGGCACGATCGCCGGCGCGGCCCTCGACGTCACCGAGACCGAGCCCCTCCCGGCCGACTCCCCGCTGTGGGACGCGCCCCACCTCATCCTCACGCCGCACGTCGCGGGCGGGCGCCCGCAGGGGGCGGCCGCGTTCGTCACCGCGCAGCTGCGGGCGTGGCTGGCCGACGGCGCGGCGGGGCTGCGCAACGTCGTCGGGCGCTGACCGGCGCCGCTACGGCTACCAGCGACCCTGGCGGGGCCGCGGCTGGCAGACGGGGCAGGTGTACGACGAGCGGTTCATGAACGCGTCCCGGCGCACCGGCGCGCCGCACCGCGGGCACGGCTCGCCCTCCCGCCCGTAGACCGCCAGGCCGCGGGCGAAGTACCCGGACTCGCCGTTGACGTTGACGTAGAGGGAGTCGAAGCTCGTACCTCCCTGCGCCAGGGAGTCCGTCATGACCTGCGTGGCGGCGTCGAGCACCCGGCGCACCTCGACCGGGCGCAGCCGGTCCGTCGCGCGGGCGAAGTGCAGGCGGGCGCGCCAGAGCGCCTCGTCCGCGTAGATGTTCCCGACGCCGGACAGCAGCGTCTGGTCGAGCAGCGCGCGCTTGATCCCGGTGCGGCGCCGCCGGATCGCGGCCACGACGGAGTCGAGGTCGAACGCCGGGTCGAGCGGGTCGCGGCCGATGTGCGCCACCGGCTCCGGCACGGCGGGCAGAACGCTGCCGAACCCGCCGGGCGCGCCGTCGGGCGTGGGCTCCAGGTCCGTGACCAGCAGGTGCCCGAACGTGCGCTGGTCGACGAAGTCGAGGAAGGTGGAGCCCGAGGGAGCGCCAGTCAGATGCAGGCGGACGCGCAGGTGCGGGTGCGCCCAGTCCCCCGCGACGGCGGGGTCACGCACCAGCAGCTGGCCGGACATGCCGAGGTGGGCGAGCAGCGCCGCGCCGGGCATGGTTTCGACAGGCTCAACCGACGAGACGGGCTCGACCAGTGGCAGCCAGAGGAACTTGCCCCGACGCACCGCGGCCGCGAGCCGGCGGCCGCGCAGCTGGTCGGCGAAGCCGGCGGGGCCGCCGTCGTGGCGGCGCACGGAGTAGTCGCGGAACACCTCGACGGCGCGCACGACGGCGCCGACGACGAAGCGGTCGAGACCGTCGCGGACGGTCTCGACCTCGGGGAGCTCAGGCACCGGTGTCAGCGGCGGGCACCGGCAGCGCCTGAAGCGCGCGGTACGCCTCCTCGGCGGCGGCCTGTTCCGCGTGCTTCTTCGCGGAGCCCGTGCCGAGGCCGAGCACCGGACCTGCCGTCACCTGGGCGTGGAAGACGCGCGCGTGCTCGGGCCCCTCGCCCGTCACCTCGTAGACGGGCGCGCCGAACCCGCGCACGGCGGTGGCCTCCTGGAGCGACGTCTTCCAGTCCAGGCCGGCGCCGAGGTCGGCCGCCGCCTCCAGCGTGGTGTCGACGAGGCGGTGCACCAGCTCGCGGGCCGGCTCCAGGCCGTGCGACAGGTAGGTCGCGCCGATCAGCGCCTCCACCGTGTCCGAGAGGATCGAGTCCTTGTCGAACCCCCGGGTGCGGATCTCGCCCTTGCCCAGCAGCACATAGCCGCCGAGGTCGAGCTCGCGCGCGATCGCGGCGAGGGCGCGCTGCGACACCGTGGCCGCGCGCATCTTCGCCAGCTCGCCCTCCGACTGGTCGGGGTGGCGCCGGTACAGGGCCTCCGTGACGACCAGCCCCAGCACGGTGTCGCCGAGGAACTCGAGGCGCTCGTTGGTCGGGATGCCCCCGGCCTCGTGCGCGAAGGAGCGGTGCGTCAGGGCAAGCACGAGAAGCTCGGGGTCCAGTCGGACCCCGAGCTTCTCGAGGAGAGCGGTCGGCTCCGGCCGCGGCCGGGTGCCGGGTGCAGGCATGTCAGCCCGCGTGCTCGGTGCGCAGCGCCTCGGCGTACTGGCGGCCCTTGTAGGTGCCGCAGGTGGGGCACGCGGCGTGGGACAGCTTCTGCCCCTTGCAGTTCGGGCACGTGGTGAGGGCGGCCGCGGTGGTCTTCCACTGCGAGCGACGCGCCCGGGTGTTGCTGCGCGACATCTTGCGCTTCGGAACAGCCACGGCTAGCTCTCTTTCGTCTCGTCGGACACGCTCGACTCCTCGAGCATGGTCTGCAGTGCCGACCAACGAGGGTCGACCAGGTCGTGATGGTGGTCAGGATCCTCGGCCAGCCGCGCCCCGCAGACGGAGCACAGGCCAGGGCAGTCCTGACGGCACAGCGGTTGAAATGGTAGTGCAGTCACCAGCGAATCCCGAACCGCCGGCTCGATGTCGGCCAGGTCGTCGACCAGCACGGCCTCGTCCTCGGCGTCGTCGTCGCCGGAGTCCTCCGCCGCCTGCGCCCTCTCGGGGTAGGTGAAGAGCTCCTGCACGTGCACGGTCACCTGCCGGGACACCGGGTCGAGGCAGCGCACGCACTCCCCCACCGCCGTGCCGCGCACGACGCCGGAGACCAGCACCCCCTCCAGCACCGACTCGAGCCGCAGGCCCAGGGTCAGGTCGTCGCCCTCGGGCACGCCGATGACGGCGGTACCCATGTCCGCCGGGGCGGGCACGACGCGCGCGACCTCAGTCATCGTTCCGGGTCGCCGCGACAGCACGTGCGTGTCGAGCACGAGCGGTGAGGGCTTCGCGGTGGCGATGGCAGGCTCCAGGGACTGTAAGGCAGGTGGGGGGCGGCCCGAACTCGGGCCAGCGACCTAGTCTAGGCCATCGTGGCGACGGGTCGCAGCACGCCCGGACGTGACCCGCCTCTCACGCCGTGGCCGTCGAGCTCGTGGTCAGGCACGCGCTCAGGACGGCTTGCCCTCCGGCCAACGAGGGTCGGCCACCGCGTCCCACCGCACGCGCGGCGACCGCTCGTCAAGGCGCTCGGCAAGCTTCTCCCGGCCGGCCTGCACCTGGCCGGACAGGGCGTCCAGGTCCTGCTGGAAGTCGGCGAGCCTGCCGTCGCAGTACGCGTCCGCGTCGGTGCGCAGCCCGGCCGCCCGGCGCTCCGCCTCCGCGACGATCTCCGCCGCCCGCGACTCGGCCTGCACCACGACCTGCTCCGACTGCACCAGCTCGATCGCGCGGGCGCGGGCGGAGGCGACGATCTCCTCCGCCTGACGGTGCGCGTCGTCCAGCCTGTCCCGGGCCGCGGCGAGCACCTCGTCCGCCCGCGCGACCTGCGTGGGCAGCGCGTCGCGCAGCTCGTCCACGAGCCCCAGCGCCTGGTCGCGGTCGAGCTTGACGTTGGTCGACAGCGGCGCCGACCTCGCGTTCTCGACCAACGCTGCCAGGTCGTCCAGGATCTCCAGCAGACCGCCCGTCGGGGTGGTCTCGGTCGTCTCGCTCATCCCTGCTCCTTGGTCCGGCTCATCTGGCCAGCGCCGCACGTACCGCGTCGGCGACCCCGGGCGGCACGAGGTCGTCGATGGGCCCGCCGAACCGGGCCACGTCCTTGACCAGCGACGACGCGACGTGCGCGTAGCGCTGCTCACCGGGCACGAAGACCGTCTCGACGCCGGTCAGGTGCCGGTTCATGAGTGCCATCGGCAGCTCGGAGTCGAAGTCGGCCCCGCCCCGCAGCCCCTTGACCACCGCGACCGCCCCGACCTCCCGGCAGAAGTCGACGAGAAGTCCCGGCACGACCTCGACCCGCACGTCGGCGGTCTCCGGGTCGGCCGCGAGCACGTCGCGGGCAAGCTCCACCCGCTGCTCCGGCGCCAGCAACGCGTTCTTGGCGGCGTTGCGGGCCACGCCCACCACCACGACGTCGAACATGCGACGCGCGCGCCGCACGATGTCGAGGTGGCCCAGGGTGATCGGGTCGAACGACCCGGGGCAGACGGCGATGCTCACGCGGTCACGCTAGTACAGGGGTGGCGCGATCCCGGGGAGCCCCGTCGGGGTGCCGCTGCCCCGATCCGGGCACACCATGTGGGCATGCCCGACGTCGTTCGCCTCGACACCGCGGACCAGGTCGCCTCGCTGTGGCACGACGTGCTCGCGCCGTCGTTCCCGCCCGCGGAGCTGATGCCCCTGGACGACCTGCGGGAGGGCATCACCTCCGGCGCGCAGATCGCCTACGGCGTGGTGCGCGACGGGAAAGTCGTGGCCGGGATCGTCGCGTCGTGGTCGCCGGACACGCGAGTGCTGCTCGTCGACTACCTCGCCATGGCACCCGGCGGTCGCGGGGGCGGGGTCGGCGGGCACCTCCTGTCGCGGTCCGTCGCCGGCTGGCGCGACGAGCTGCGCCCGGCGCTCGTGCTGGCCGAGGTGGAGCACCCGGGCCACCACGACGCGCACGAGCAGCACGGGGACCCCGCCGCCCGGCTGCGCTTCTATGCGCGGCACGGCGCACGCGTGCTGGCGCTGCCCTACTTCCAGCCGGGGATGGGCGGGGCGGGCTCGCCTCGCGTCCCGGCGATGCTGCTCGTCGCCCTCGGGGAGGACGGGTCGACCGCAGTCCCCGCCGAGCCCGTGCGCCGGCTCCTTGCCCAGCACCTCGCGGCCTGCGAGGGGTCGCTGTCCGACGACGTGGCGCCCGGCGGCTGCTCGACGCGGCGTCCGGGGAGTCGGTGTCGCTGGTCGACCCCGCCGACGCCGGGGCGCTCGCCGCCGTGCCCGTGGGCACCCTGGAGGGCGACGAGCGGTACGCCCCGCGCTCAGCGGGCTGACGTCGGCTCGCCGTCTGCGGGCAGAGGCTCGGGCTCGGCGTAGTGCACGGCCGTCTCGCCGTAGTCCTTGCGGGCGAACGCCGCCAGGCCGGCGGGCCACACGGGCTCGGGGCTGCGGCCCGACCGCTCGACGACGACGACGGCCCTCGGCGCCAGCACCCCCGGCGCGGCGAGGTGGCCCAGGACGGTGGCGAGCGTGTCCTCGGGCACGTCGTACGGCGGGTCGAGGAAGACGAGATCGAACCCCCGGTCCGAGGCGGCTTCGACGGCGGGGGCCGCGCCCGCGGCGAATCGCTCCGCCGTGTCCGCCACGACGCGCACCTCTCGCTGGAGGCCGAGCACGGCCACGTTGCGACGTGCCACGTCCGCCGCCTTGCGGGCCGCGTCGACGAGCACGACCTCGGCCGCACCCCGACTCGC
Source organism: Isoptericola sp. Y541 (assembly GCF_059445465.1). NCBI lineage: Bacteria > Bacillati > Actinomycetota > Actinomycetes > Micrococcales > Promicromonosporaceae > Isoptericola > Isoptericola sp. Y541. The sequence goes on from NZ_JCAIUJ010000004.1 coordinate 188,409, forward strand.
CGCCTCGAGCCCGAGCGCGCCCGAGCCCGCGTACAGGTCGAGCACCCGGGCGCCCTCCAGGACGTCGAGGTGCTCCAGCCGGGAGAAGATCGCCTCGCGAACCCGGTCGCTCGTCGGCCGCGTGCCCTTCGGCGGCACCTGCAGGGTGCGCCCGCCGAACCGGCCGGCCACGATCCTCGTCATGCGGCCGAGCGTATCCGCCGCCGCACGCCGGACGTGATGAGCCCGCGCCCGGGGTCAGGCACGCTCGAGGAACTCCTCCTGCTCGTCGTCGAGCTGCGCCTCGATCGCCGCGCGCAGCTCGGGGTGGGCACCCAGCTCGAGGTCGGCGTCGACCACCGCCGACGACTCGCGGCGCGCCTCGCCGATGAGGTCGGCGTCCTGCACCACCCGCAGCAGCCGCAGCGAGCTGGACCGGCCCGACTGCGCGGCGCCGAGCACGTCGCCCTCGGAGCGCAGCTCGAGGTCGAGCGTCGCGAGGCGGAACCCGTCCGTCGTCTCCGCGAGCGCCTCGACGCGTGCCGCTGCGGGCGTGCCTGGCTGCGCCGTCGACACCAGCAGGCACAGGCCCGGCGCCGATCCGCGCCCGACCCGCCCGCGCAGCTGGTGCAGCTGGGACAGGCCGAAGCGGTCGGCGTCGAACACCACCATCACGGTCGCCTCGGGCACGTCGACCCCGACCTCGATCACGGTCGTGGAGACCAGCACCGGCACCTCGCCGGCGGCGAAGCGCGTCATCGCCGACTCCTTGTCGGCGGCCGCCATCTGCCCGTGCAGCACGCCCACCTCGACCCCCGCGAGCTGCGGCGTCTCGGGCAGCATCTCCGCGACCTCGAGCACGGCGCGCAGCGGCGGCCGGTCGCCCGCGGCGCCCTCGGCGTCGACGAGCTCGAGCAGGTCCGGCACGTCGTCGAAGTCGTCGCGCGCCTTCGCCCCGCCGGCGGGCAGGTCGGCGTCGGGGTGGATGCGGGGGCACACGACGTACGCGCGGTGCCCCTTGTCCACCTCCTCGCGCACCCGCGTCCAGGTGCGCTCCATCCAGCGGGGGTTGCCGGCGGGCACCACGTGGGAGGTGATCCCGGCGCGACCGGCCGGCACCTCGGTGAGCGATGACGTCTCGAGATCCCCGAAGACGGTCATCGCGACCGTGCGCGGGATGGGGGTGGCCGTCATGACGAGCAGGTGCGGCGCCACGCGGCCCTTGGCCCGCAGGGAGTCGCGCTGCTCGACGCCGAACCGGTGCTGCTCGTCCACCACGACCAGGCCCAGGTCGGCGAACTGCACCTGCTCGCCGAGCAGGGCGTGCGTGCCCACGACGATCCCGGCCTCGCCGCCCGCCGCCTGCAGCAGCGCCTCCTTGCGGGCCGCCGCACCCAGCGAGCCGGTCAGCAGCGCCACCCGGGTGCCATGCGCCGCGCCGCCGAGCAGCCCGCCCTCCGCGAGGTCACCCAGCAGCGTGCGCAGGGTGCGGGCGTGCTGCGCCGCGAGCACCTCGGTAGGCGCGAGCAGCGCCGCCTGCCCGCCGGCGTCGACCACCTGGAGCATGGCGCGCAGCGCGACGACCGTCTTTCCGGAGCCGACCTCGCCCTGCAGCAGCCGCTGCATCGGCCGCGGCTGCGCGAGCTCGCGCTCCAGGTCCTCGCCGACCGACCGCTGCCCGTCCGTCAGCGTGAACGGCAGCGCGGCGTCGAAGTCGGCCAGCAGGCTCGGCTCGCCCGGCTCCCGGGGCGGGCGGGCGGTGGCCTCCTCCTGTGCCGCGTGGGCCCGGCGCTGCGCGAGCGCCGCCTGCAGCACGAACGCCTCCTCGAAGCGGAACCGGTGTCGCGCCCGCTGCCACGTCGGCTGGTCGTCGGGTGCGTGGATCGCGCGCAGCGCGTCGAGGCGGCCCGGCAGGCCCAGCCGGGCCCGCACCTCGGCCGGCACGGGTTCCTCGACGTCGGCCTCGGTCAGCGGGTCGAGCACGGTGCGCACGGCCCTCTGGATGCGCCAGCTCGGCACCGAGGACGACGCCGGGTAGATCGGGATGGGGCGGCTCGCCTCGAACATCGCCGCCTCGGTGTCGTCCGCATCGACGCCCACGAGCACGTAGTCCGGGTGCGTGAGCTGCCGCGTGCCCCGGTACTCGCTGACCACGCCGGTGAACAGGCCGACCCGGCCGGGGCGCAGCTTCTCCTCGTGCGGACGTAGCGCGCCGGCGCGCTTCGCGAAGAACGTCAGCGCCAGCTCGTGGCGGCCGTCCGTCACGACCGCCTGCAGCATCGCCCCCGCCCGCGAGCGCATCGTGCGCATGGTCGCGTGGGCGACGCGCGCCATGACCGTGACGTGCTCCCCCAGGGCGAGCCGGTCCATGTCCGTGAGCGTGCCCGGGTCCCCGTACCGGCGGGGGTAGTGGCGCAGGAGGTCCCCGACCGTGGTCAGCCCCAGCTTGGCGAGCGGGCCGGCGCTACGGGCGCCCAGGACCTTGGTCAGGGCCTCCGACTCCCGGCCGGTCACCGCCGGTCCCCCGTCGCCTCCACAGCGAACGGCTGCTGCGGCTGGTGCGGCTCGACGCCGATCGCCACGTGCCCCCCGGGGCGCCCGGTGCGCATGACGACCACGTCCGCGCCGCCGGACACCTCGGCCGCCCGCACCGCGAGCATCTCCATCGTGGCATCGGGCACGTCGTCGTCCGGCAGCAGGGTCACGATGGCGGTCGGGGACCCCGCGACGAGCCGCTTGACGATCGCGCCGACGGTGACCGCCGGGCCGCCGCCGACCCGCAGCCCCGCGACGACGGACCCGACGACCGCGGGGACGTCGACGTCCCCCTCCTGCGTGTCGTCGAGCGCCGCCGCCAGCGCCGACGTCCCCGCGACGAGGTGGGCGTCGACGGGCGCGGGGACGCGCACGATCTCGGGCATCTCGGCCGGGTCCTCGGCCTCGGCCCGCGAGCCGTCGGCCAGCCCGTCCAGCAGCTGTTCGGGCGCGAGCACGAGCACGCGGGGGGCGCCCGCTCCGAGCGCCGCGGCGGCCAGGTCCACCGCGGTCGGGCGGACGTCCAGGTCCAGCACCACGACGGCGCCCGCACGGGCGAGCTCGGCGGCGAGCGCAGGGGCCGCCGTCGTGACCACGACCGCCCAGCGGTCCGGCGGGACGGCGAGGTGGCGTACGGACACGCGGGACACCGCCCCACGCGAGGCCCACCGCCGCGCCACGTCGAGCGCAGCATCGAGGTCGGCGGTGTGCACGTGCGCCTGCCACAGGGATCGCTCGGCGTCGTCGCTCTCGTCGCCGCCCCCCACGACCACCACGGAGCTGCCGACGTCGTCGAGGTCCGCGCGGAGCGCGTCGGCGACCGCGCCCGGGCGGAAGCCGACCGCCGACGCCGATCGCTCCAGGACGAACATCAGCTCGACGTCGTCGGCCGGACCGTCGCCGACCGCGTGGCCCACGTGGGTCACGTCGGTGTCGTCGGCGGATGCCTCGTCGGCGCCCGGCACGGACCCCCCGGAAGCCGGGTCCCCGTGACCGTGCCCGTCGATATGCAGGTCGATGTCCAGCAGCACGGGCGCCATGGTGCCGCCAGCCTCCGACACGCCCTCGGCGGCGCCCCGCTGCGCCGCGGCCAGGGAGGCGAGCACGAGTACGAGGCCGCACGCGCCCGCGTCGAGCACCCCCGCCGTGCGCAGCGGCTCCAGCGCGCCCACGCTGCGCAGCGCCGCCTCGCGGGCGCCGCGGTACGCCGCGTCGATCGTGGAGAGCCAGACCGGGGCACCGGGTGGACCGACCATCCCTCCCGCCTCGACATGCCTGGCCGCGGCCGCCGCGGACTCCGCGGCGGTGAGGATCGTGCCGGGCGCGGGGTGGGCCACGGCCTGGCGCGCCGTCCGGGCCGCGACGTCGAGCGCGATGGCAAGGCTGTCGCCCCGGGTGGCGGCGACCGTGAGCCCGCGCAGCCACTCGCTGAGGATCACCCCGGAGTTCCCGCGGGCCCCGAGGAGCGCGGACCGCGCGGCCAACCGCAGCAGCCGAGCGCCACCGGCGGTCGCGGGCGCGGCATGGACGGCGGCCGCGGCGTCCCGGGCCGTGAGGTACATGTTGGTGCCGGTGTCGCCGTCGGCCACGGGGAAGACGTTCGCGCGGTCGAGCTCGGCGCGGGCCGTGGCCAGGGCCTCGACGGTGATGCGCACCCAGGCGCGGACGACGGCGGCGTCGAGGGGCTCGGGCTGCTGCACGCCCCCACGGTAGCCGTGACCGGCCCCACGTTGAGGGGCACTCCACAGATCGGCTACCCTTGTGTGGTTGCCCGGGTGGTCCCGGGCTCCCCCAAACTACCGAGTTCACGTCCTGCTGCCCTGGCGCGGGACGTGTCACGACGATTCAGGAGAGACCGTGGCTGCCAACTGCGACGTCTGCGGCAAGGGCCCGGGCTTCGGGCACAGCATCTCGCACTCCCACATCCGCACGAAGCGCCGTTGGAACCCCAACATCCAGCGCGTGCGTGCCGTGGTCGCGGGTACCCCCAAGCGGGTCAACGTCTGCACCTCGTGCCTCAAGGCCGGCAAGGTCACGCGCCAGGCCTGAGCCTCGCACCGGCCGTGCCCGGTGCTTGCGACGTTTTCCGCAAGACGCCCGTCGGGATCATCCCGGCGGGCGTCTCGCTGTGCCCGCACACCTGGTGTGTGCCCCGCCCGGTCCACCGCCGCCATCGGCAAAGAATTCGTGAAGCTTTCACCAACCAGTCTTGGCTGATGGTGTGTGGACGTGGCACCCTGGGCAGATGATCGTGCAGACCGACAGCGACGTGGAGATCCGGCCCGCCGACGTGTCCGACGCCGGGCGGATCGCCCAGGTGCACGTCACGTCCTGGAAGGGCGCGTACGCGAGCGTGCTGCCGGCCGAGTATCTCGACTCGCTCGACGTCTCGGAGCGGGCCGTGCAGTGGCAGCAGATCCTCGATGAAGGTTCCCGCACGACGCTGGTTGCCGAGGGAGACAGCCGCCTGCTGGGATTCGCGAGCTTCGGACCCTCCCGCGACGAGGACGCCGAGAACGGCGACCTCGAGCTCTACGCCATCTACCTCGACCCCGAGTCGTGGGGCCGCGGGGTCGCTCGCGACCTCATGCGGACCGTCCTGTCCGACGTGCCGGACGGCGTCCCGATGTCGCTGTGGGTGCTGTCCCAGAACGAGCGCGCGCGGCACTTCTACCGTCGGCACGGCTTCCAGCCCGACGGCGTGGAGCGGATGGACGACATCGGCGACACCCCGGTGACCGAGGTCCGCTACCGCCGAGGCTGACGCATCGCCGGTCGAGCTTGTCGGATGCCCGCCGTCGAGCTTGTCGGATGCCCGCCGTCGAGCTTGTCGGATGCCCGCCGGTCGAGCTTGTCGAGACCAGGTTTCGACAGGCTCAACCAGCGGTTTCGACAGGCTCAACCAGCGGTTTCGACAGGCTCAACCAGCGGTTCCGACAGGCTCAACCAGCGAAGTGATCCCAACCCGTGGCTGATCCCGGGGCCTCGCCGTCCACGGTGACGCCGCGCCTCCCGGGCACCGCGTGCCCGACCGTACCGATCCTGCGGAACCCGCCCGGCAGCTCCGCGCCCGGCGCGAACGCGGCGAGCAGGCCGTGGTCCTCGCCTCCGGAGAGCACCCAGGCGAGGGCGGTATCGCGGTCGCGACCGAGCGCCCGCGCGGCCGGCGCCAGCCGGTCCACGTCGGCTGCGAGGCCCGCCGTGTCGACGTCGATCCGCACGACGCTCGCGCGCGCCAGCCGGCCGGCGTCGCGCAGCAGCCCGTCCGAGACGTCGAGCATCGCGGTGGCGCCGTGCCGCGCGGCCTCCGGGCCGGCCGCCAGCGGCGGCTCCGGGCGCAGATAGCCCGCGACGCACTCCCCGAGCGGCCCGCGCTCCGGAGCTCCGGTCTCGACCCGCGCGCCGTCGGCCGGCGCCGCGGCACCGGCGTCGAGGAGGGCCAGCCCCGCGGCCGACAGCCCGCGGCGGCCCGCATAGGCCAGGACGTCGCCCGGCCTCGCGCCCGACCGGGTCACCGGGTCACGACCCTCCAGGTCCCCGTGGGCGGTGACCGCCACCACCACGGCGTCGCCGCCGGACAGGTCGCCGCCGACGACGGCGGCGCCGACCGGGGCGCACGTCTCCTCGAGGCCGCGCGCGAGGCCGGTCACCCAGTCGACCGGCAGGTCGCCGGGGACCACGAGGGAGACGACGAGCGCGGTCGGCCGGGCGCCCATCGCTGCCACGTCCGCGAGGTTCGCCGCCGCCGCCCGCACCCCGACGTCGTACCCGTCGGACCAGCGCCGCCGGAAGTGCCGGTCCTCCACGAGCACGTCGGTCGTCACCACGAACCGTGTGTCGGGCGCGGCCACCACCGCCGCGTCGTCGCCGGGGCCGAGGAGCGTCGCGGAGCCGGCGGACAGCAGAGGGAAGATCCGGGCGAGCAGCTCGTCCTCGGACAGGTCGCGCACGAGCGGGCGGGTGGCGTCGGTCACGGGCACGACTGTAGGCGGTGACCGGGCGCATCCCGCCCGGTAGCGTGGGCGCCGTGCTCCGCCCGTTGATGTCCGGCCGCGCCGCCCGCGCCGCCGCGCTGTGCGTCCTCGTCGTCCCGCTGGCCGCGTGCGCCACCACCATCGGCGTCACCCCGGCGGAGGACGCCGCGAACCCCGCGTGCGCGCCCGTCATGCTCGCGCTGCCGGACGTGCTCGCCGGGGACCTGGACAAGGCGGAGACCACCGCGCAGGCCACCGCCGCGTGGGGCGAGCCCGGCGCCGCAGTCACCCTGCGCTGCGGGGTCACGCCGCCCGGGCCGTCGACCGACTGCCAGCAGGTGGAGTCGGGCTCCGGCACCATCGACTGGATCGTCGAGGCCGGCGACGACGGCACCTGGCGGTTCACCACCTACGGGCGCGAGCCCGCGGTTGAGGTCGTGGTGCCCCCGTCGGTCACCGCCGGCCACTCGACGTCGTTCGTCGGGGATCTCGCGCAGGCCGTGAGCACCGTCGAGCAGACCGCCGAGTGCACCTGACCTCGCTGGTCAGCTGTCGGAGCCCCGTGCAAGGGTGGCGCCCATGGACCAGCGCGTGAGCTTCATCACCCTCGTCGTCGGCGACCTTGCCGCCACCCGCCGCTTCTACGTCGACGGGCTGGGCTGGGATCCGGAGCTGGAGGCGCCTGGCGAGGTGCTCATGTTCCGGGTGGGCGATCGCCTCGTCCTGTCGCTGTGGGCCGAGTCGTTCGCGACCGAGGAGATCGGCGCGGTCACGCGCGGCGGCACGCCGCCGGTCACGCTCGCGCACAACGTCGCGACGACGGCGGAGGTCGACGTCGTGCTCGACGACGCGCGGCGGGCCGGCGCGGCGAGCGTCGCCGACGCGGTCGAGCGCGAGTGGGGCGGGTACACCGGCTACTTCGCGGACCCGGACGGCTTCCGCTGGGAGGTCGCCTACAACCCGGGCGACATCGGCCGCAGCGTGCTGCCATAGCGCGAACTACCTCGGCCCCGATCGAACTACCTCGCGGAGATGCGAACTACCTCGCGGGATCCGGGACTACCTCGGTGGTCAGCGCAGGCCGGTGGGGCGCTGCAGGGCGAGCTGGATGAGCTCGTCCACCAGCTCGGGGTAGGTGACGCCCGAGGCCTCCCACATCCGGGGGTACATCGAGAACGGCGTGAACCCCGGCATGGTGTTGATCTCGTTGACGACCACACGCTCGTCGGGGGTCACGAAGAGGTCGACGCGGGACAGCCCCTCGGCCTCAATGGCCTCGAAGGTCCGCACGGCGATGTCGCGCACCTCCTCGAGCACGTGCGGGGGCAGGTCGGCGGGGCACCGCAGGTCGACGTGCGCCTCGTCCAGGTACTTCGCCTCGAAGTCGTAGAACGCATGGCTGTCGTGGTCGACGACGATCTCGCCGGGCAGCGACGCCCGCGGCGGCGCTCCGTCGCGACCGCCGAGCACGGCGCACTCGATCTCGCGGCCCTCGTTCGCCGCCTCGACGATCACCTTGGGGTCGTGCTCGCGCGCGGCCTCGACGGCAGCGGGCAGGTCGGCGAGGTCGTCCACGCGCGTGATGCCGAGCGAGGACCCCGCCCGCGCCGGCTTGACGAACAGTGGCAGCCCGAGCGGCCGCACGGCGGCGAGGCTCGCCGCGCGGTCCCGCTCCCAGTCCTGCGGGCGGATGACGACGTATGGGCCGATGGCCAGGCCCTGGCCCGCCAGCACGAGCTTCATGAAGTGCTTGTCCATGCCCACGGCGGAGGCCAGCACGCCCGCGCCGACGTAGTGCACGTCCGCGAGCTCGAGCAGCCCCTGCAGGGTGCCGTCCTCGCCGAACGGGCCGTGCAGCAGCGGGAAGACGACGTCGACCTCGCCGAGCACCCCCGGCACCTGCCCGTGCTCCAGCACCCGCAGTGTGCTCTCCCCCTGCGTGAGCGAGAGCACCACCTCGGCGCCGGAGTCGGCGGTGACCTCGGGGAGGCGGCCGTCGGCGATCTGCCACCGCTCGGGGTCGTCGGCGGCGACCACCCAGCGACCCTCGCGCGTGATGCCGACCGGCACCACGTCGTACCGCTCGCGGTCGATCGCGCGCAGCACACCGCTGGCGGTCAAGGCGGAGATCGCGTGCTCGCCGGAGCGGCCGCCGAAGAGCACGGCGACGCGGATCCTGCGCGGGGCGTCGCCGGGCGCGGGGACGACCGGGACGGAGGCGGTGGTGGCGTCGGACATCGCGCCCAATCTACCGGAGGAACGCCCTCGCGGATCGGTCAGCGGGCGCGCAGCTCCTTGCGCAGGATCTTGCCCGCCGCGGACTTGGGCACCTGCTCGACGAACTCCACCGCCCGCACCTTCTTGTACGGGGCGACCTGCTCGGCGACGAACGCCTGCACGTCCTCGGCCGTGAGCTCGGCACCGTCGGCCTGCACGACGAACGCCTTGGGCACCTCTCCCGACTCGGCGTCGGGAATCCCGATCACCGCGGCGTCCGCGATCTGCGGGTGGGTGAGCAGTAGCGCCTCCAGCTCGGCCGGCGCCACCTGGTAGCCCTTGTGCTTGATGAGCTCCTTGAGCCGGTCGACGACACAGAACGCGCCGTCGGCGTCGACGGTCACGATGTCGCCGGTGTGCAGGAAGCCGTCGGTCTCGAGCGTGTCGCGGGTGGACTGCTCGTCCGCGAGGTACCCGACCATGACGTTCGGCCCCGCGCACAGCAGCTCGCCGGGCGCGCTGACCCCCTCGGCGGGCTGCTCGATCTCCGCGCCCGTGGCCGGGTCCACGATCCTGGCCAGCATGTTCGGCACGAGCATGCCGACGGTGCCGGGCGACACGTCGGTGCGGCCGATCGGGATGATGTGCGAGACCGGCGACATCTCGGACATGCCGTAGCCCTGCAGCACCCGGGTGCCCGGCATGCGCCGCCCGACCGCCGCGGCGAGGTGCTCGTCGAACGGCGCCGCGCCCGACATGAGCATGCGCACGCTCGACAGGTCGCGGCCGGCCGCCGCCGGGTGCTTGGCCAGGGCCAGCGCGATGGGCGGCGCGACGAAGAGCACCGTGGCCCGGTGCTGCTCGATGACGCGCAGGTACTCCGCCAGGTCGAACCGGGGCAGGGTCACCAGCGCGGACCGCCGGTAGATCGCGCCGTTCATGAGCACCGTCATCCCGTAGATGTGGAAGAACGGCAGCACCGCCGGGACCACGTCGTCGGGGGTGAGGGGGATGTACGCGTCGGTCTGCAGCACGTTCGCCACGAGGTTGCGGTGGGTGAGCATCACGCCCTTGGGCAGGCCCGTGGTGCCGGAGGAGTACGGCAGCACCGCCAGGTGCGTGGCCGGGTCGAACGCGACATCCGGCGCCGGGTGCCCGCCGCCCAGCAGCTCGGGCAGGGACGGGTGCCCGTCCGCGCCGTCGAGCACGACGACGTCGGCCGCAGCGAGGCCCGCGGCGTCGGCCCCGGCCTCGGCGGCCGCGAGCAGCGGGGAGACCGTGACGAGCGCCCTCGCGCCCGACGCCTCGAGCTGCTTGCCCACCTCCCGGGCCGAGGCCAGGGCGTTGATCGTGGTCACGGTGATCCCGGCCCGCAGGAGGCCGTGGAAGACGGCCACGAACGCGGGGACGTTCGGGCTGTGCAGGGCCACCACGTCCCCGACGCCGAGGCCCCGGTCGGCGAACGCGCCGGCGATCCCGTCGACCTGCGAGCGCAGGTCGCGGTAGGTGGTCTCGGCGCCGCTCGGGCCGTCGAGCAGGGCGACCCGGTCGAGGACGGCGTCGTCGGCGTCGTCGAGCGGGGCGAAGAGGAAGTCGTACAGGCTGACGTCCGGGATCTCGACGTCGGGGTGCGGGCTGCGGATGACGCTGCGGTCGGCGCTGATGTTGGCGCTGCTGTTGGCGCTGCTGTTGACCATGCGGGCGGTCCCTTCGTGCCGGCACGGTCTTCGTCGACCGTGGTGCACCGGAGCGTAGCGCCGGGAACCATCCGCGCACCCACCGCGTTACGGGCATCGTGGAAGACACGATTGACCTCGCGGCGCCCGCGGCGGAAGAGAACGCCGCGCCCGCCGACGACCCCAGCCATAGTCCGGGCTCCGCAGAGCCCCGACGCGCGGAGGTGCACGCCAGATGAGCGCCGTACTCTCCCTTCTCCTCGGCATCCTCGTGATCCTCGTGATCACCGCGGCGACGGCGTACTTCGTCGCCCAGGAGTTCGCCTACATGACCGTGGACCGCTCCCGGCTCACCGCCCGCGCGGAGGCCGGTGACGTGACCGCGCAGCGCGCCCTCGCCGTCACCCGACGCACGTCGTTCGTGCTGTCCGGTGCCCAGCTCGGCATCACCGTGACCGGCCTGCTCGTGGGCTACGTCGCGGAGCCGCTCGTGGGTGACTCCCTCGGCACCCTGCTCGGCGGGGTGGGCGTCCCGACCGGGGTCGGCGTGGCCGTCGGCACCGTCGCGGCGCTGCTCATGTCGACGCTGGTGCAGATGCTCTTCGGCGAGCTGTTCCCCAAGAACCTCGCCATCTCCCGCCCCGAGCCGACGGCGCTGCGCCTGGCGGGCTCGACAACGGCGTACCTGACCGCCCTCGGCTGGCTGATCGCCGTCTTCGACAAGACGTCCAACGCCCTGCTGCGCGTGCTGCGCATCGAGCCGGTGCACGACGTCGAGCACTCCGCCACGGCCCGCGACCTCGAGCACATCGTCGCGGACTCCCGCGAGAGCGGCGACCTCCCCGACGACCTCTCGATGCTGCTGGACCGGATCCTCGACTTCCCGTCCCGCGACGTCGAGCACGCGATGATCCCGCGCTCGCGCGTCGGGACGGTCGAGCCCGGACTCGCGGTGGGCGAGCTGCGCACCCTCATGGCCGGCGGCCACTCGCGCTACCCGGTGGTGGACGGCGAGGACCAGGCGCTCGGCGTCGTCCAGCTCACGGACCTGCTCCGCACCGGGCTGCCCGACGACGCCCCCGTGACGGACCTCATGCGCGCCGTCACCGTGCTCCCGACGCTCATGGCGCTCCCGGACGCGCTCGCGGAGCTGACGCGCACCCGCAACCAGCTCGCCGTCGTCGTGGACGAGTACGGCGGCTTCGCGGGCGTGCTCACCCTCGAGGACCTCGCGGAGGAGCTCGTCGGCGAGATCACGGACGAGCACGACGCCGCGGAGCCCGCCACGGTCACGCCCGAGGGCGACGACACCTGGGTGATGGGCGGCGACGTGCACCTGGACGAGGCGGAGCGCGCCCTCGGGCACGACCTGCCGCGCGGCGACCAGGAGACGGTCGCCGGGCTCCTCATCGCGCAGCTCGGGGCGCTCCCCCGCGCCGGGGACCATGTCACCGTCGAGCTGCCGCCCGACCCCGCCGACCTCGCGCACGACGAGCCCGTGGTGCGCCGCATCGAGGCGGAGGTGCTCGCCGTCGAGCGGCACGTGCCGCACTTGGTGCGCGTGCGCCTGTTCGAGGGCTCGGTCGAGTCCACGGCGCACGAGGCCGGGACCGGCAGGACGAACGGGACGAACGGGACCAAGGAGGCCGGACGATGAGCAACCCCTGGATCGTGGTCGCCGCGACCGTCGTGATCATCGCGCTCAGCGCCTTCTTCGTGGCGGTGGAGTTCGCCCTCCTGGGCGCGCGCCGCCACCGCCTGGAGGACGCCGCGCCCACCAGCCGCTCCGCGCGGGCGGCGCTGCGCAGCTCCTCCGAGCTGACGCTGCTGCTCGCCGGGTCGCAACTCGGCATCACCGCGTGCACCCTGGCGCTCGGCGCCGTCACCAAGCCGGCAGTGCACCACTGGCTCACACCGCTGTTCGCGGCGTGGGGCGCGCCGTACTGGATCGCCGACGTCGTGGGCTTCGTGCTCGCGCTGATCCTCGTGACCTTCCTGCACCTCGTGGTCGGCGAGATGGCCCCGAAGTCGTGGGCCATCGCGCACCCCGAGGCGTCGGCGACGCTGCTCGCGCTGCCGATGCGCGGGTTCATGTGGCTCACGCGGCCCGTGCTGCGTTGGCTCAACGCGCAGGCGAACCGCTGCCTGCGGGCCGTGGGCGTCGAGCCCGTGGACCACATCGACGTCGGGCACGACCCGGCGACGCTGCGGCACCTGGTGGAGCACTCGGCCAACGTCGGCGCCCTCGACGCGGCGTACTCGTCGCAGATCGCGGGCGCGCTGGAGCTGGAGACCCTCACGGTCGACACGCTCTTGCCACCCGGGGTACGCCCGACGACGGTGCCCGCGGGCGCGACGGCGGCGGACGTCCGCGCGGCCTCGGTCGCGTCCGGGCACCTGCGCATCCTGCTCCGCTCTGCGGACGGGGCTGACAACGGGGACGGCAGCGGGGCCGACGACGGGGTGCGGGGCGTCGTGCACGTGCGCGACACGCTGCTGCTGGCCGACGACGCCCCCGTCGTGCCGGTGGCGCGCGAACTGTTCGTGCTCGACGGGACGACCACCGTGCACGCCGCGATCGCCCTGCTGCGCGGGGCGGGCGAGCAGCTCGCGCTGGTGCGTCGCGACGGACGGACGCTGGGCGTCATCACCCTCGCCGACGTGCTGCGACGGCTGCTGCCGCAGCCCGCCCCCGCGTCCGCCTGACCCAGGCCCAGTGTTGTGGGGGGGGGGGGGGGGGGGGGGGGGGGGGGGGGGGGGGAGGAAGGAGAGACAACCAAAAAGGGGGGGGGGNCCCCCCCCCCCCCCCCCCCCTCCCCCCCCTCCCCCTTCTTTTTTTTTTTGTTTTCCTTCCCACCCCCCCCCCCCCCCCCCCCCCCCCCCCCCCCCCCCCCCACAACACGGGCTACGGTGAGGGCATGCCTGCGCCCTCACCGTTCGACGCGCCCCGCCAGATCCTTACCGACGAGCTGCTCGAGACGATCCGCGGCCGGGCCGCGGGGTACGACCGCGAGAACGCCTTCTTCGCCGACGACCTCGCCGACCTCAAGGCCGCCGGGTACCTGCAGGCGATGGTGCCCGAGCACCTGGGCGGCGCCGGGCTCACGCTGCGCGAGGCGGCCCGCGAGCAGGCCCGGCTGGCCGGCGCGGCACCTGCGACGGCGCTGGCCGTGAACATGCATCACGTGTGGGTGGGCGTCGCCAGGTTCCTGCACGAGCGCGGCGACGGCTCCCTCGACTGGCTGCTGGAGGAGACCGCGCACGGCGAGGTCTTCGGCTTCGGCTACTCGGAGGCCGGCAACGACCTGGTGCTGCTCGGCTCCCGCACGGAGGCGCGCCCCGACGGCGAGGGCGGCTACTCGTTCCACGGCACCAAGATCTTCACGTCCAACTCCCCCGGCTGGACCCGGTTGGGCGTGATGGGTCTGGACGATGCCACCGACCCCGACGACCCGCGCATCGTGCACGCGTTCGTCACCCGCGACGGCGGCGGGTTCGAGATCAAGGACGACTGGGACACGCTCGGCATGCGGGCGTCGCAGTCGTGCACCACGGTGCTCGACGGCGCGCACGCGTCCGCGGACCGGGTGCTGCGGCGCATCGCGCCGGGCCCGAGCCTCGACCCGTACGTGCTGGGCATCTTCACGTCGTTCGAGATCCTGCTCGCGTCCGTCTACCTGGGGATCGCGGACCGGGCGCTGGCCCTCGCCGTCGAGGCCGTGAACAGGCGCCGGTCGATGAAGACCGGCAAGGCGTACTCGCAGGACCCGGACATCCGGTGGCGCATCGGCACGGCCGCGCTCGCCCTCGACGGCCTGTGGCCGCAGCTCGACATGGTGGCGGGCGAGGTCGATGCCCAGGTCGACGTGCAGTCCGGATCAGGCGCGGGTTTCTTCCGCTCGACGGCGGGGCTCAAGGTGCGCGTCACCGAGACCGCGCGGCAGGTCGTGGACGAGGCCATCCGCTGCTCGGGCGGGTCCACGTACTTCAACCGGTCCGAGCTCGGCCGCCTCTACCGCGACGTGCTCGCCGGGATCTTCCACCCGTCCGACGACGAGTCCGCGCACTCGACGGTCGCGCAGTCCGTCCTGGGCCCGCTGGAGGACTGAGCCCGCCACCCAAGTTGTCAGGACCACGCGAAGGTTGCCGTCACCCTGGCCCTGACAACTCGGTGGGCGCGGAGGCGCTAGCATCCCGCGTCATGACGCTGCGCAGGGGCACCGTGGCCCGGTACGCGGTCGGTTCGGTCGGGACCGGCGGCTTCGCGACGCTGCCCGGGCTGGTGCTGGTCTTCTACCTGACCGACACGCTCGGCGTCGCGGCGGCCGTCGCCGGGCTGCTCGTCACCGCCGCGAAGGTCTGGGACGTCGTCATCGACCCGCTGATCGGCGCGGCGAGCGACCGCGAGCGCCGGCGCACCGGTCGCCGCCGTCGGCTCATGGTGGCCGGCGGTGTGGCGCTGCCCGTGTTCTTCACGCTCACGTTCGCCGTGCCGGCCGGCCTCGCCCCGGGGGCGGGCGCCGTCTGGGTGCTGGTGGCGTTCCTGCTGGCGGCGACAGCCTTCAGCCTGTTCCAGGTGCCGTACATCGCGCTGCCGGCCGAGCTGGCGGGCACCTACGACGCGCGCACCCGCCTGCTCACCGCCCGGGTCGTCGTCCTGACGGCGGCGATCCTGCTGTTCGGCGGCGGCGGCCCGGCCCTGCGCGACCTCGGGGACGGCGACGAGCGACTCGGCTACCTGCTCATGGCGGCCACGGCGGCGGTGGCGCTCGGCGCCGGCCTGCTGGTGGCCTCGACCGTCGAGCGTTCGGCCGGGCCTCCCGCGGCCACGCGACCCGTCGCACCCCGCGCCGGCATCTCCGCCCACTACCGCGAGGGGCTGGCCCTGCTGCGCACGAGCCGGCCGTTCCGCACCCTGCTCGGCACCTTCGCGCTCCAGGCGCTGGCCACCGGGGCGATGCTCGCGGGGGCCCAGTACGTCGCCACCTGGGTGCTGCACGACACGGGCGCCGTGACGTTCCTCTTCGGGGCACTCGTGGCCCCGGCGCTCCTCGTGACGCCGCTGTGGGGGGTGCTCGCGCGGCGGGCCGGCAAGGAGCGCGCGTTCGCGGTGGCGTCCTCGCTCTTCGCCGTCGCCGCCCTCGGCCTGCTCCCCCTCGCGTGGTGGCCCGGCGCGTGGGTGTACGCACCCGTCGCCCTGGCGGGCGCGGCGTACGCGGGCATGCAGTCGCTCCCGATGGCGATGCTGCCCGATGTCATCGATCACGACGCCCGGGCCACGGGCACGGACCGGGCCGGCGCCTTCGGCGGCGTGTGGACGGCGGGCGAGACCACCGGGATGGCGCTCGGCACCACCCTGCTGACCGTGGTGCTCGCCGCGACCGGCTACGTGGAGTCCACCGGAGCCCAGGTGGTCGTCCAGCCGCCCGCGGCGGTGCTCGGCATCGTCGCCGCCTTCAGCCTGCTGCCCGCCGTGCTCGTGGGGGCCAGCCTTGCGTCGCTCGCGCGCTACCCGCTGCGCCGCCGCGACATCGACGTCCGCAGCAACCCCGCCGAACCCACCGACAGCCTGGAGGCGTCGTGAACCGTCCCGTCCCGCCCGACCGCTTGGACCTCGAGCAGGCGCCGGAGGCGGTGCTCGCCGCCCTCGCCGCCCTGCGCGCCCACGACGCGCCCACCCACGGCGGGCGCGTGCTCAGCTACGTCTACGACCCGGGCGTCCCCGAGCTCGACGAGCTCGCCGCCGCCGCGGTGCGCGCCATGCAGCCGGTCAACGGGCTGGACCCGACGACGTTCGGCTCCGTCGCGGCGCTGGAGCGGGACGTCGTCGCGTTCGCCCGCGACCTGCTCGGCGGCGACGAGGACACGGTCGGCACGGTGACGAGCGGTGGCACCGAGAGCTGCCTGCTCGCCGTGCAGTCGGCGCGCGACACCTGGCTCGCGGCGCGCGGGCAGCGACCGGGCGCCGCCCGGCCCCGGCTGGTCGCCCCGGTCACCGTGCACGCGGCGTTCCACAAGGCCGCCCACCTGTACGGGCTGGAGCTCGACCTCGTGCCCGTGCCGCCCACGGGCGTCGTGGACGCCGCCGCGCTCGGCGCCCGACTGACGGCGGGCCCGGACGGCCCGGACGACGTCGCGCTCGTCGTGGTCTCCGCTCCGTCGTACCCGCACGCCGCCCTTGACCCGGTGGCCGAGGTGGCGGCGCTCGCCACTGCCGCCGGCGTCCCCATGCACGTGGACGCCTGCATCGGCGGGTTCGCGCTGCCCTTCTGGCCCGGCCTGCCCGCCTGGGACCTGCGGGTGCCGGGCGTCACGAGCCTCAGCGCCGACCTGCACAAGTACGCCTTCGCCCCCAAGGGCGCGTCGGTGCTGCTGCACCGCGACCGCGACCGGCAGCGCGCGCAGTACTTCGCCACCACCCGCTGGCCGGGCTACCCGGTGGTCAACCCGACGCTCCTCGGCTCCCGGTCGGGCGGCCCGCTCGCCGCGGCGTGGGCGATCCTGCGCGCCCTCGGCACGGACGGGCTCGCCACGCTCGCCGGCCGCGCCCGCCGGGCCACGCTCGCCCTCCGCGAGGCCGTCGACGGCGTCGAGGGACTGCGGGTGGTGGGCGACCCGGTCGGCCCGCTGCTCGCCGTCGCCACCGACGATGCCGTCCCCGCCGACCGGCGCGTCGACCCGCACCTGTGGTCGGACGCGGTCGCCGCGCGGGGCTGGACGCTCCAGGCCCAGCCCGGCCTGACCCAGGGCGACGGCAGCCGTCTGCCTCCCACCACCCACCTCACGGTCACGCCCGTGACCGAGGGTGTGCTGGGCGAGCTGGTGCCTGTGCTCGAGGCCGCCGCCCACGACGTGCGCGGCCGGCCGCGGCCAGACGTCACCGCCCTTCTCGGGGCGCTGCCGCCGCTGGGCGCGGGCGCCGCGCTCGGCGGCACCCTCGACTCGGCCACGGCCGCCGCACTGCTCGACGCGATCGGGCTGGGGCGGGTCGCGACCGGGGACAGCCCCGGCGTCGGCCCGATGGCGCCGCTGCTCTCCCTCGTGGAGGCGCTGCCCCCACCGCTCGTGGAGCGTCTGCTGGTCGAGCTGCTCGCGCGCCTCGTCGAGCCGACGACGTAATCTGCGCCCATGACGCACGACCAGCAGCACGGTCTGTCCCCCGCCACCCTCGCCGTCACCGCCGGACGGCCGGCGCGCACGCAGGGGTGTCCGGTGAACCCGCCTGTCGTGTTCAGCTCCACCTACGTGAACCAGGGGATCTCGGCGCCGGGTGAGCTGCTGTACACGCGCATGGACACCGAGACCTGGCACCCGTTCGAGGAGGCCCTGGCTGCGCTGGAGGGCGCGCCGCACGGCGTCGTCTTCGGCTCCGGCATGGCGGCCGTCATCGCGGCCCTCGGCCACGTGCCCGCGGGCGGCGTCGTCGTCGCGCCGCGGCACGCGTACCAGGTGTCGCTCGGCTACCTCGACGACCTCGCCGCTCGGCACGGCGTCGAGGTGCGCCGCGTGGACATCGCGGACACCGACCAGGTGGTCGCCGCCCTCGACGGCGCGGACGTGCTGCTGGCCGAGTCACCCACCAACCCCATGCTCGAGGTCGCGGACCTGCCGGCGGTCCTCGCCGCCGCGCGCGAGCGCGGCGTGCGGTCCGTGGTCGACAACACGTTCGCCACCCCGCTCGGGCAGCGGCCCCTCGAGCTCGGCGCGGACATCGTGGTGCACTCGGTGACCAAGTACCTGGCCGGGCACTCCGACGTCGTGCTCGGCGCCGCCGTCACGCGCGACGACGACCTGGCGGCGGGACTGCGCGCCTACCGCACCCTGCACGGCTCGATCCCCGGCCCGATGGAGGTGTGGCTGGCCCTGCGCGGCCTGCGCACCCTGCACCTGCGCGTGGAGCGGGCGAACGCCAACGCGGCCGAGCTGGCCGGGCGCCTCGCCCGCCACCCCGGCGTGGCCGAGGTGCGCCACCCCTCGCTGCCCGGCGACCCGGGGCACGAGCGCGCCGCCCGCCTCATGAACGGCTTCGGCGCCGTGCTCGGCGTGCGCCCGCACGGCGGGGCCGCCGCGGCGGACGCCGTCGTGGCCGCGGTACGGCTGTGGCTCCCCGCGACGTCGCTGGGCGGCGTCGAGTCGATGCTCGAGCGGCGGCGGCGGTTCGCCACCGAGTCGGTGACCGTGCCCGAGGACCTGCTGCGCCTGTCCGTGGGCGTCGAGGACGTCGAGGACCTCTGGGCCGACCTCGACCGGGCGCTGCGCGCTGCCGCCTAGCGGAGCGCCTTGGTGAGGTCGACGCCGGCAAGCCAGGCGTGCAGGTCGTCGAGGTCGTCGGCGTGCACGTCGAACGTGTCGTCCGAGCTCGGTGGGTCGCCCTGCGGCCGCGGCACGTAGGCCGTCCGCATGCCCGCCGCGGCGGCCGCGCGCAGGTCCCACGCGTGCGCGGCGACCATGATCGGCGGGCCGGACCCCGCGGGGGCGGCGGCCACGGCCGCCGCGTAGAGGGCGGGGTCGGGCTTGTAGGTGCCGGCGTCCTCGGCCGAGAGCACCTGGTGCCAGCGCAGGCCGGTGCCGGTGCTCAGCCCGGCGAGGGTGCGCCGGCTCGCGTTGGACAGGCCGATCACGGTGAAGTCGTGGGCGAGCCGGTCGAGGCCGGCCGCGCTGTCCGCCCACGGTTCGACGCGCTCGCCCGCCGCGGCGAGGCCCTCGGCGGCGCGCGCCGGCAGGGCACCCTCGCGGACCAGGGCAGCCAGCGCCTCGGCGTCCAGCTCGTGGCTCGGCGCGAACGGCCGCCGGCCGTCGATCACCGCCCGCTCCTGCTCCGCCACGAGCCCGAGCCAGCGTGCGACCACCCGGCCCGCCCCCGCGGCGTCGACGCCCGCCTCCTGGATCACCAGGGCGGCCAGGCTGCCCGCCTGGTCCACCAGTGTGCCGAGCACGTCGAACACGAGGGCGGGACGGTCCGTCCGGGTCTGGGCCATCGGGCCA
Organism: Isoptericola sp. Y541; assembly: GCF_059445465.1. NCBI lineage: Bacteria > Bacillati > Actinomycetota > Actinomycetes > Micrococcales > Promicromonosporaceae > Isoptericola > Isoptericola sp. Y541. The sequence continues at coordinate 207,775 of NZ_JCAIUJ010000004.1, forward strand.
CCGTAGCGGCGAAGCCGTTCGACGAGCACCGACGAGCACCGACCGTCCCGACGGACCTGGCGCCACGCATGCAGGGCCGGCACGCCGGCGCCGGCACGCGATGCGGACCCGCCCGGCTGCGCCTACGGTCGTGCCGACCCGTCCGCGCGGCGGCCGACGCCCGGGAGACGCCATGACCAGCATCAGGACCCGTCCGGGCGCCGCGGCGCTCGCGGCGGCGCTGCTCGCCCTCGCGCTCGCCGGGTGCGCGGACAACGGCCCTGAGGTCGACGGCCCCGGCTCCGCGCCGAGCGACTCCGCGGACGACGACGCGACGGCGTCGACGAGCCCAGACGACGACGCCGACGACCCTGACGACGACCCTGACGACGACGCGCCCGACGACACCAGCGGCGACGATCTCACCGACGACGTGCCGTTCGCGGCCGACGCCACCCCGGACACCCACGACCCGAGCGGGGACGCGGCGCTCGTCGTGACGGACGTGCGGCTCGGGACGCACGACGGCTTCGACCGGGTGGTGTTCGACCTCGAGGGCTCGGGGACGCCCGGCTGGAGCGTGGAGTACGTGGACGCCGCGACGGACGACGGCAGCGGCGAGCCGGTCGCCGTCGACGGCGACCGGGTGCTGCAGGTGCGGCTCTCGGGCATGGCCATGCCGGGCGAGCTGGAGACCGGCCCGGCCGAGTATGACGGGGCGACGATCGACCCCGATCCCGCCGAGTCGGTCGAGGAGGTCGTCTACCGGTCCTGGTTCGAGGGGTACACCACGGCGTTCGTGGGCGTCGACGACGCGGGAGAGCCGCCGCCGTTCCGCGTCTTCGCTCTGGAGGACCCGGCGCGCGTCGTCGTCGACGTCGAGCACGGGCCGGACGACTGACGCCCGGGCACCCGGAAGGGTGTCAGGCGTCGATGCCCTCGGACTTCTGCGGGCGGGAGAGCAGCCCGCGCGCCATCTCCTCGACGGGCAGCCCGTCGTAGAGGACGGCGACGACGCCCTGGGTGATGGGCATGTCCACGCCGTGCTTGCCGGCGAGGTCGAGCACCGAGCGGCAGGACTTGGCGCCCTCCGCCGTGGTGCCGGTGGCCGCGACGGCCTCCTCGAGCGACATCCCCTCGCCGATGTGGCGGCCGAGGGTGTTGTTGCGCGACAGCGGCGACGTGCACGTGGCGACCAGGTCGCCCATGCCCGCGAGGCCGGCGAAGGTCTCCGCGTCGGCGCCGAGCTCCAGGCCGAGCCGGGTGATCTCCACCAGGCCGCGCGTGATGACGGTCGCGACGGTGTTCGACCCGAAGCCGCGCCCCTGCGCCATGCCGACGGCCAGGGCGATGACGTTCTTCACCGCCCCGCACAGCTCGACGCCGACCACGTCGTCGTTGGTGTACGGCCGGAAGTAGGCGTTGGAGCAGGCGTCCGCGACGAACCGGGCCGCGGCCTCGTCGGAGCACGCCACCACGGTCGCCGTGGGCTGACGCTGGGCGATCTCGGGCGCCAGGTTCGGCCCGGACACGACGGTGACGCGCGACGACGGCACGTCGAGCGCCTCGACGATGACCTGGCTCATGCGCTCGTCGGTGCCGAGCTCCACGCCCTTCATCAGCGACACGATCACGGCGTCGGGCTCGACGAGCGCGCGCAGAGCGGTCAGCGTGGCGCGGGCCACCTGCGACGGCACGGCCACGACGACGATCTGCGCGTCGGCGAGCGCCGCGGCGGCGTCGGTGGTGCCCGTCAACGCGGGCAGCGAGATGCCGGGCAGGTACTTCTCGTTGGTGCGGGACGTCGTGACCTCGTGCGCGACGTCGGCGTCGCGACCCCACAGCCGGACCTCGCACCCGGCGTCGGCCAGGACCATCGCGAACGTGGTGCCCCATGAGCCGGAGCCGAGGACGGCGACGCGGATCGGGGCACCGCCGCGGGGCGCGGTGCTGGTCGTCTTCGGGGTCGGTGTCGTCACGGGCGCTCCACGGGCGGGTAGTCGGTCTGCTTGCGTTCGTACTCGGGGTGTCTGCGCAGGTCGAAGCGGGCGGCAGGCGGGATCTCGCCGCGGATCTCGGCGAGCTGCGCGGTGATCGCGTCCATGACTCGGTTCGTGACCTCGCGCAGCGTCTTGGTGTCCACCGGCCGGTCGTACAGGTCGGACAGGTCGACGGGCGGGCCCGCCACAAGCGTCACCGTCTTGCGCGGGAACGGGCGCAGCAGCCGGCTGTACCGGGGCAGGATCCGGTGCGCGCCCCACTGGGCCACCGGCACCACCGGGAGGCGGCTCGCGAGAGCCAGCCGCGCCAGCCCCGTCTTGCCGTCCATCGGCCACAGGTCGGGGTCCCGCGTGAGCGTGCCCTCGGGCAGGATCGCCACGCAGGCGCCGTCGCCGAGCTGGCTGCCGGCCTCCTCGAGGGACCTCGCCGCGGCGGCCGTCCCGCGGTCGACGGGGATCATGCGGGTGGCGCGGAGCATCGACCCCACCACGGGCGCGGTGAACAGGCCGCGCTTCGCGAGGATCCGCGGCTCGAACCCATGGTCGAACAGGTAGTGCGCCAGCGTGACCGCGTCCAGCTCGGTGACGTGGTTGGCGGCGGCGATGAACCCGCCCTCGCGGGGCAGGTGCTCCGCGCCGCCGTCCCAGTCGTAGCGGACGATCACGAACATCAGGGGCCGCACGAGGCGCGCGACGATGCGGAATCCGAGGGAGTCAGGACGGGCGGTCGGCACGGGCCCAGAGCCTACCTCCCGCTTCTCGTCGGTCGAGCCTGCGCCAGCGAGAAGCGTCAGCCCCGGGAGACGTCGGCGCCGAGGGCGACGAGCTTCTCCTGGAACGCCTCGTACCCACGATCGATCAAGCTGATCCCCCGCACCGTGGACGTCCCCTGAGCCGCCAACGCCGCGATCAGATGCGAGAACCCACCCCGCAGATCCGGCACCACGATGTCCGCCGCGCTCAACGGCGTCGGACCCGAGATCACCGCCGAGTGATGGAAATTACGCTGCCCGAACCGGCAGTCACGCCCACCCAAGCACTCCTTGTACACCTGGATCGTCGCACCCATCTTGCGCAGCGCGTCCGTGAACCCGAACCGGTTCTCATACACCGTCTCGTGCACGATCGACAGGCCCTTCGCCTGCGTCAACGCCACCACCAGCGGCTGCTGCCAGTCCGTCATGAAGCCCGGGTGCACGTCCGTCTCCAGCACGATCGGGTCCAGATCCCCACCCGGGTGCCAGAACCGGATCCCGTCCTCCTGTACGTCGAACCGGCCACCCACCTTCCGGAAGGTGTTCAAGAACGTCATCATCTCCGGCTGCGTCGCACCCTTGACCGTCACGTCCCCGCCCGTGGCCAGGGCAGCCGCCGCCCACGACGCCGTCTCGATCCGGTCGCCCAACGCGGTGTGGGAGTAACCCTCCAGCCGGTCCACGCCCTCGATCCGGATCACCCGATCGGTGTCCACCGAGATGATCGCGCCCATCTTCTGCAGCACCGCGATCAGATCCATGATCTCCGGCTCGATCGCCGCACCCGTGAGCTCGGTGATGCCCTCCGCGCGCACCGCCGTCAGCAACGTCTGCTCCGTGGCACCCACCGACGGGTACGGCAACGAGATCCTCGTACCCTGCAACCGGCGCGGGGCACGCAACTGGATCCCGTTCGGCAGCTTGTCCACCACCGCACCGAACTGCCGCAAGATGTCCAGGTGGTAGTTGATCGGACGATCCCCGATCCGGCACCCACCCAGATCCGGGATGAACGCCTCCCCCAACCGGTGCAGCAACGGGCCACAGAACAGGATCGGGATCCGAGACGACCCCGCGTGCGTGTCGATGTCCGCCACATGCGCCGACTCCACGTTCGACGGATCAAGATCCAGGATCCCGCCGTCCGGGTCCGACTTCACCGTCACCCCGTGCAGCTCCAACAGACCCGTCACCACCGCCACATCACGAATCTGCGGCACATTCCGCAACACACTCGCCGACTCACCCAACAGGGAGGCCACCATCGCCTTGGAGACGAAATTCTTCGCCCCACGCACCGTGATGGTGCCCTCGAGCGGAGTCCCGCCGTTCACGCGCAGCAGATCGTTCATATCGTCGTCGTCGTCCCGTCGTTACGGATGCAGTCACAGTGGTGCCGCCGGGTTGGCGGCCTTGTCGCGGGTCGGCGCCCCAGATGTCTCGCTCGGGAGGCTCCCCCGTGACCGTCGCGGCGCCGTCGATCCTGCCTCGCCCGGCCCGGTGGTGCCAACACGCGCCACGGTCACCTTATTCACGTTCACCACACCTTCACGCGCCGGGCACCCGCTCGCAGCAGGGCGCGCGGCCAGATCGTGAGATCGCAGTTCATGACGCGAAATGGCGTCGTACCGTCGTCGACCATGTCCACCCCTGTCACGACCGGCGCCCCGAGCACGCCGGCGCCGGCCGTCAACTCGCGCGGCCGCGTCGTCGTCGCCTCGCTCATCGGCACCTCGATCGAGTTCTACGACTTCTACGCCTACGCGACCGCCGCCACCCTCGTCTTCCCCGCCCTCTTCTTCCCGGGGCAGGACGGGACGACGGCGCTCCTCGCGTCCTTCGCCGCCTTCGGCGTCGCGTTCGTCGCGCGCCCGGTCGGCTCGGTGCTCTTCGGGCACTTCGGCGACCGCATCGGACGTAAGACGACGCTCGTCGCGTCGCTGCTCACGATGGGCATCGCCACCGTGGTCATCGGCCTCATCCCGGCGGCAAGCACGCCCGGCTGGGCCGTCCTGGCGCCCGCCGTCCTCGTGCTGTGCCGGTTCTGCCAGGGCCTCGGCCTCGGCGGCGAGTGGAGCGGCGCGGCCCTCCTCGCCACCGAGAACGCCCCCGCGGGCAAGCGCGCTATCTGGGGCACCTTCCCGCAGATGGGCGCGCCCATCGGCTTCATCCTCGCGAACCTGGTGTTCATCGGGCTCTCGAGCAACCTGAGCGCCGAGCAGTTCCAGGCCTGGGGCTGGCGGGTGCCGTTCCTGGCCAGCTCGATCCTCGTGATCGTCGGCCTGTGGGTGCGCCTCAAGCTCATCGAGACCCCGGCGTTCCAGAAGGTGGTCGAGGAAGACGCCGTCGCGAAGGTGCCGGTGGCACTGGTGTTCCGCAGCTCGTGGCGCAAGCTCGTCTCCGGCACGTTCATCATGCTCGCCACGTACGTGCTGTTCTACCTGATGACGACGTTCACCCTCACGTTCGGGACGGCGTCCGCCACGGCCACGGCCGACTCCCCCGCCGGCCTCGGGTACGAGAAGGTCGACTTCCTCTGGATGCTCATCGTCGGCGTGGTGTTCTTCGGCATCTTCACCCTGGTCTCCGGCCCGCTGGCGGAACGGTTCGGCCGCCGCGCGCACCTGATCGTCGTCACGTGCGCCATCGCCGTGTTCGGCCTGCTCTTCGTTCCGCTGTTCGCGGCCGGCACCGTCGGCGTGATGACGCTGCTCATCCTCGGGTTCACGCTGATGGGTCTCACCTTCGGCCCGATGGCGGCGGTGCTGCCGGAGCTCTTCCCGGCCAACGTGCGGTACACCGGCTCGGCCATCGCCTACAACGTGTCGTCGATCCTCGGGGCGGCGGTGGCGCCGTTCGTCGCCGTGTGGCTGTGGGGCACGACCGACTCGCCCGTCCTCGTGGGCGTCTACCTGTCCGTCATGGCCGGGATCACCCTGGTCGCGCTCTTCCTCGAGCGCGAGACCAAGGACGTCGACTTCGACGACGACATCGGTCACTGACCGACGCCACCCCCCGAACGAGCCCCGGTCACCCGTGACCGGGGCTCTTTCGCGCCTCGGCCCCGGCGGGCGGTGAGCCGCGTCACACGGCAGGCTGGCGCCGTCCGGCGCACGCCGGGGAGAGGGGATCTCACATGACCAGGTCGAGCAACCGGAGACGCCGGGCGGTCGCGATGTCCGTGGCCGTGGCGGCGACGCTCGCGACAGCGGTGGGCGCCACCGCAGCGCCGGCATCGGCGTCGGCACCGACGACGGCACCGACGACGACGACGCAGCGGGCGGCGGACGACGACCTCCCGGAGTGGGGCGAGGTCGACAGCGCCCGCCTCGTGCCGCTGCAGGAGACGGGCGACCCGTCCGAGCGGCTCAACATCATCGTGATGTGCGACGGATACACGTCGCAGGAGCAGGAGAAGTGCGCCGCCGACGTCGAGCGCAACCAGAACGTGCAGTGGAGCGTGGAGCCGTTCCGCAGCTACCGGCACTACGTCAACGTGTACCGGCTCGACATCGTCTCGGGAGAGTCGGGGGTGCGCTGCGACCCCGACGAGGAGGGCGGCCCCGACCCCGACAAGATCACACCGCTGCGGCTCGTCTTCGGGCCCGGCTGCGACGACCCGCTGGCACGCGGCGTCGTCTACAACAACGCTGCCGGCCAGGGAGGCGGCGACGACGCCGGCACCGCACCGACCGGCCGGCAGCAGCACGACTTCTACCTGCTCAACTACGTCGCCCCCGAGCTGGGGATCGACTTCGACGCCCAGAACCTGCAGACCCTCGCCGTCTTCAACTCGTTCACCTACGGCGGGATCGGCGGTACGCAGGCGACGACCTCGGGCGGCAGCCCGCAGGGCCCGCTGGTGTCGCTGCACGAGCTGGGGCACTCGCTGGGCCAGATGGCCGATGAGTACCCCTACTCGCTGCGTCCGACGCCGGGAGCACCGCACCCGGACCGCGAGCCGGGGTCGTTCCACCACACGCGCATGACGTCGCAGCAGATGACGGACTCGCATTCCAAGTGGTTCCGGTGGCTGGGCGACGAGAGCCTGTCCGGCGGCACGATCCGGGCGGCCGACCCTGACGGGCACGAGTCCGGGGCGACGCGGGGCTCGGACGTCTGGCGCCCGAGCCAGCACTCGATCATGCGGTGGCTCGGCTTCCATTGGGACCAGGTGGGCCTGGAGCACATGGTGGCGCGGCTGACGGGCCAGCGGAACGCCGGCCAGATGTCGCTGCCGTCCACGCCCGAGGGCGAGGTGCCGCGCGACGGGGTCGTGTGGGTCGACACCACGCAGCCGCGGTTCCACCAGCTCGACGTGACGTGGCGCGCGGGAGGGCCGGACGGTGACGTGCTCGAGACCGGCAACGCCCGCAGCCTCGACCTGGCCGAGCTCGGCCTCGAGCCGGGCACAGTGCTGCACGTCGAGGCGCGCGACCCGGTCGGCCCGGACGGTCTCGACTGGGTGCGCAACCCGTCGACCGGCAACACCACGACCGACTCCGGGTACAACGGGCCGCGGTTCGTGCAGACACGCCAGTGGACCGTCGGGGAGGCGACGGCACCCCAGACACCGGGGGCCGACGTCGAGCCCGTGACCGCCAGCTCCCCCACCGGCCGGCCGCTGGCCGCCGACGAGATCGCCTACGTGCAGACCGGCCATCCGGCCGACCGCGCGCTGGAGGTCGCATGGGAGCTGGACGGCGAGGCCGTGGCCGGCACGACCGACCGGACCCTCGACCTGGGATCGCTCGGGCTGCCGGGCGGGACCCACGAGCTCGCCGCCACCGTCACCGACCCGGCGGCAGGTGTCGGTCCGACGACCCTGACCTGGGCGGTGGACGCCGTCATGCCGACGGCGCCCCGCACGCTGTCGGAGCCGCTCGCCACCGTGGCGGACGACCCCGACCACGGCGTCTGGTTCGACGAGTTCGACATGACGCTCGAACCGACCGACGACCACACCGGGTACGACGGCGACCCCTATGTGGTCGGCGAGCTCCGGCTCGACGGAGACGGGTGGTTCAACTACTTCGGGTTCCCCGAGCAGAAGGACGCGCCGTTCACGTTCTCGCACTCGGGCAAGGTCGCGAAGTCGCTGGTCTACGGCTCGCTCGGCTCGGGCGGCATGTCCAAGGCCGCCTTCGAGCAGGAGTACGACGAGGGCGATCCGGGCGGCCCGTTCGTGCCCGGCTTCGGCACCCACACCGTCGAGCACCGCGCCATCGACCCCGCCGGCAACATCGGCGCGGCGGACTCGTTCGACGCCACGGTGATACCGGGCGCCGAGCTGGAGTGCGACCGGACCGTCTCGGGGGCCGTCAACGGGCGGCTCGCGGTGAAGGCGGGTACCACCTGCCTCGACGGCGCCACCGTGCGGGGCGGGGTGGACGTCGCGGCCGGGGCGTCGCTCAAGGCCGTCGGTTCGTCCGTCACCGGGACGCTGTCAGCGGTCGGCGCCGAGGCCGTGCAGCTGTTCGACAGTGCGGTCGCCGGTTCCGTGCGCATCACGGGCACGACGGCGGACGTCACGGTCGTCGGGTCGACGCTGCGCGGGTCGGTGGCGCTGGACGGCAACACGCAGCGCCAGGCGAACGAGCGCTACAGCCGGTACGAGGGCGAGTACGGGCCGGTGCTCGTGGGCAACCGGGTCTCCGGCTCACTGGCCTGCTCCGGCAACAGCGCGGCTCCCCGGGACTTCGGGGCTGCAAACGAGGTGACGGGCTCCGCCTCCGGCGACTGCGGCAGCCTCTGACCCCGCGCCGGCCGGGCCTGTCGAAGCCAGCCGCCGCCGGTTGAGCCTGTCGAAACCCGCCACGCCGGTTGAGCCTGTCGAAACCCGCCACGCCGGTTGAGCCTGTCGAAACCCCGTACTGGGTTTCGACAGGCTGGTTTCGACAGGCTCAACCAGCGGCGGCGACGTCCTCGTGGTGCTGGACCGGCGACATGAACGCCGCGCACACCACGCCCACCACGAGGACCGCGCCCACCACCAGCAGCGTCTGCGCGGCGGCATCGGCGAACCCGGTGAGGAAGGCCTGCTGGGCGGCCGCGCCGACCTGCTCGGCCACCGCGGCGGGCACCGAGTCGGGCAGCTGCACCGCGCCGGCGGACGACGTCCCCAGGGAGCCGCTCGCCTGCGCGATGCCGTCCACGAACGCCTGCCGGTACTGCTCGGGGAGCCCGGCGGCGAGGTCCTGCGCGGCCGCGGGCACCGTGACGCTCAGCCGCGCGGAGAGCATGGCGACCACGACCGCGGACCCGATGACGCCGCCCACCTGGCGGTTGGTGTTGAACGCCCCCGCCCCGGCGCCGGCGGTGCGCGCGTCCAGCCCGGACGTCGCGAGGTTCGACAGCGGGGAGAACGTCAGGCCGGTCCCGAGGCCGAACAGGGCCATCGGCCACAGCAGCGCCCAGGGCGAGAGGTCCGGGTCGAGCACCCCCGAGATCCACACGACGGACCCGGCGATCGCCGCGAAACCGGCGGTCACCACCCACTTGGCCGGGATCCGGTCGGAGAGCCGGCCCGCGAACGGCGCCACGACGCCGGACACGAGCGACCCCGGCACCATCACGAGCGCCGCCTGGATCGGCGACAGCCCCAGGATCGACTGCAGGAAGATCGTCAGCGGGAAGAAGATGCCGATCATCGCGAACGTGACGACCATGCCGTCCACGTTCGCGAGCGAGAAGTTACGCGACCGGAAGAGCCGCAGCGGCAGCAGGGCGCGCGCGCCCAGGTGGTGCTGCCACCACACGAAGGCGGCCAGCACGAGGACGCCGAGGCCCACCACCGACCAGACGGAGAACGGGCCCCAGATGTGGCCCCAGTCGTAGTTCTCCCCCTCCTGCAGGCCGAAGACCAGCGCGGCGAGGCCTACCACGGACAGCACCACGCCGAGCGGGTCCATGGTGGTGCCGTGCGACGGCAGGTGCGGCAGCCGGGCGACCGCCAACCACAGCGCCGCCACCCCCACCGGGATGTTGACGTAGAAGATCCACTCCCAGCCGATCGTCTCCACGAAGATCCCGCCGAGCAGCGGCCCGGCGATCGTCGCGACTCCCGCCGTCGCGCCCCACAGCCCCATCGCCGCCCCGCGCTGCGTGGCGGGGAAGACGCGCGTGATCATCGACATCGTCTGCGGCGTCATCATCGCGGCGCCCACGCCCTGCGCCACGCGGAAGGCGATCAGCCAGCCGATCTCCGACTCCGAGCCGATGTTGCCGGAGAACCCGCAGAGGAACGAGAAGACCGTGAACACGACGAGCCCCCCGATGAACACCGCCTTCTGCCCGTACCTGTCGCCGAGCCGCCCCGCGAGGAGCATGAGCACCGCGTACGACAGCAGGTAGGCGCTGTTCACCCAGCCGACCTCGATGAGCGAGGCGGAGAACTGGTCGGTGAGCGTGGGGATCGCGATGTTCACGATCGTGGTGTCGACCATGATCATGAAGAAGCCGAGGATGAGCGGCGGCAGCACGCTCCACGCCGACCGTCCGTGCAGGTCGACGAGCGGGGTCACCGGGGCGCGCCCGGAGGTGGTGGACATGCGACGAGCGTGGCACGGGCTACCGACGCGCGCGCCCCGTGCCGGGCCGGGCCGAGCGCCCGGTTCAGCCCTCCGGGCGGTCCAGCGCGGCCCGCAGCGCGGCGGCGATCTCGCCGGCCGCGGCGAGCTGGTCGTCGGTGAGCGCGTCGACGAACAGCTGCCGGACGACGCGCAGGTGCGCGACCGACGCGCGGCGGAACGTCGCCGCGCCGTCGTCCGTGAGCGCGACGCCGGCCGACCGGCCCCCCTTCCGCGCGACCAGGCCGCGCCGCTCCATCCGACCGACCTGGTGCGAGAGGCGGCTGCGCTCCCAGCCGACGGCCTCGGCGAGCGCCGACGAGCGCAGGCAGTGGCCCTCCGCGTCGTGCAGCGCGAGCAGGACGGCGTAGTCGGCGGACGACAGAGACGACTCCGCCTGCAGCCGGGACGACAGCCGCGACCGCAGCGCCTCGGTGGTCTCGACGAAGTCGCGCCAGATGCGCAGCTGCTCGCTCGTCGTCGTCTGCTTCGGGCCGGGACCGATCTGGTCCACCTCGTACCCCCTCCGGGAATTGACACGTCAATTCCGACGTTACCCCAGCGTCCACGAGACGTCACTCGAGCAGGCCGGGACCGGCCTGCCACACAGGAGGGCCACCATGACCACGCTCCAGCTCGGACTCGACTCGTTCGGCGACCGCCCGATCGGCGCCGACGGCGAGCTCATCTCGCACGCCGCCGCGATCCGCCAGGTCGTCGAGGAGGCGACGCTCGCCGACCAGGTCGGCGTCGACGTCCTCGCCCTCGGCGAGCACCATCGGCCGGAGTACGCCGTCTCGACACCGGAGACGGTGCTCGCCGCGATCGCGTCCCGGACCGAGCGGATCCGGCTCGCCTCGGGCGTCACGGTGCTCTCCTCCGACGACCCCGTCCGGGTGTTCCAGCGCTTCGCGACGCTCGACGCGCTGTCGAGCGGGCGGGCGGAGGTCATCCTGGGACGCGGCTCGTTCACCGAGTCCTTCCCGCTGTTCGGCTACGACCTGGCCGACTACGACCTGCTCTTCGAGGAGAAGATCCACCTCTTCTCCGAGCTGCTCACCGAGAAGCCCGTCACGTGGAACGGGACCACCCGGCCCGCGCTGAAGGACGCGGACGTCTTCCCCAAGACGGAGTCCGGCCGCCTGCCGACGTGGGTCGGCGTGGGCGGCTCCCCGCAGTCCGTGGTCCGCGCGGCGCACTACGGCCTGCCCCTCATGATCGCGATCATCGGCGGGGAGCCGGCGCGGTTCGCCCCGTACGTCGACCTGTACCGGCGCGCGACGGACCAGCTCGGGACGACGGCGCACCCCGTCGGCATGCACTCCCCCGGTTTCGTCGCCGACACCGACGACGAGGCTGTCGAGGTCTTCTGGCCGCACTACCGCACGCAGCGCGACCGCATCGGCGCCCTGCGAGGCTGGCCGCCGATCCGCCGCGAGGAGTTCGACGCCGAGGTGGCGCACGGCTCGCTGTACGTCGGCTCGCCCGAGACCGTGGCGCGCAAGATCGCGGCCGCCGTCGGCCAGCTCGGCGTCGGCCGCTTCGACATGATCTACACCACCGGCGCGCAGCCCGCCGAGGCCCGGCTGCGCAACGTCGAGCTGTTCGGCACCCGCGTGATCCCGCGGGTCCGCGAGCTGGTCGCGGAGAGCGCCGCGTCCGGCAAGGCCGCCGCCGTCGGCGCCGCCGCGGGCGGTGACGCGGCATGACCGCGCCGTCGTCCCCCGACGGGGCCGCCACGCTCGGCGTCCTCGGGGCGGGGAAGGTCGGGACCGTGCTGGCCCGGCTGGCCGTCGCCGCGGGGTACCGCGTGCTCGTCGCGGGCTCCGGCGACCCGGCGAAGATCGCGCTCACGGTCGAGGTCCTCGCCCCCGGCGCGCAGGCCGTCACGGCCCAGGAGGCCGCGGCCAAGGCCGACGTCGTCGTGCTCGCGCTCCCGCTCGGCCGGTACCGCACCGTGCCCGCGGACGCCCTGGCCGGCAAGCTCGTCGTCGACGCCATGAACTACTGGTGGGAGGTCGACGGGCACCGCGCGGACCTGAGCGACCCGGCCGCCTCGACGAGCGAGCTCGTGCAGGCGTCCCTCCCGGCATCGCGCGTGGTCAAGGCGTTCAACCACATGGGCTACCACGACCTGGACGCCGGGGCGCGGCCCGCCGGCGTACCGGGCCGCAAGGCGATCGCCGTCGCCGGGGACGAGCCGGACGACGTGCGGCAGGTCGCCGACCTCGTCGACCGGATCGGCTTCGACCCCGTGGTCGCCGGCCCGCTGTCCAGCGGGGCGCACCTGCAGCCCGGCACGCCGGCCTTCGGCGCGAACCTCCCCCATGACGCGCTGCGCGCGCTCGTCGCGCCCGCCGGCTGACGACGCCGCAGGAAGGCGCAGAAGGCACGCACCTGGAGGCTCGACCTATGCTGGTCGGCAGGGCGGCACGTCCCGCCCGACCCCCGGACCGGTGCTCGCGCCACCGGGACCGCGCGAGCGGTGGGGGCAGAGGGGACCTCGAGTGCTCGGCGTGGCACGGACACCGTGTTCCGAGGTGCCCTGCCGGCGGGCGCGAGCCGCGGGTGGCGCACCGAGCGAGCACGCAGGAGTCCGCATGACCACGCAGGAGTCGTTCAAGAAACGCGTCCGCGCCCGCATGACCACCACCGGCGAGAAATACGGCGCCGCCCGCCGTGCCCTGATCGACGCGGCCACGCCGCGCGACGCCGCGCCCTCCGGAACCTCCCGGCGCCCCTGGGTCTCCGAGCCCGACGTGTCCGGCGACGCGATCCGCGAGAACACCGGCCACGGCTGGGACGAGTGGGTAGAGCTCGTCGACGCCGGCCCCGGCCGCGCCGCCGGCCACACGGCGATCGCCGCCTGGGTGGCCGCCCACCACGACGTGCCGGGGTGGTGGGCGCAGTCCGTCACCGTCGGCTACGAGCGCATCACCGGCCTGCGCGTGCCGGGCCAGCGCCCGGACGGCACGTTCTCCGTCAGCCGGTCGCGCCTGCTCGACCTCGACGCCGACGCCCTGCGCGCGCTCCTCCTCGACGACGCCGACCGCGCCGACCTCGTGCCCGGGCTCACGCTGACGCTGCGCTCGCGCCCGGGGACGAAGGTCCCCCGGTTCGCGGTGGCCGACGCCGACGGGCCGCGTGGCCTGCTCCTCGTGGCCCTGGAGCCGGCGGGCGGGCAGCTGCGGGTCTCGGCGACGCACGAGCAGATCGCGTCGGCCGCCGAGGCCGAGCACTGGAAGGCCTTCTGGGGCGAGTGGCTGGAGGCGCTGGCGGGGTCATGACGGAGCGTCGGCCCCGCCGGCGTACGCCGCGACCAGCTCGGCGCCCAGCCGGGCGAGCTCCGCGCGCACGGCCGGCGGGCCGAGGACCTCGGCCTGGGCGCCCCAGCCCGCCAGGTGGCGGGCGACGTCGAGCGGGGTGGGCGCGCCGACGCGCACCCGCGCGCGGCTGCCGTCCGCCCTGTGCCCGGACTCCTCAACGGACCCGGACTCCTCGACGGACCCGGACTCCTCGACGTGCGTGTGCCGCCCGAACTGCGCGCGCAGCACGCCGACGTGCTCCGCGGCCACGAGCACGGTCGCCCACGTGGCGGAACGCCGCTCCTCGACCTCGCCGACCACCCGCTCCCACTGGGCGGTCAGGTCGAGGTCGTCGGGGACGGACGACGGCTCGTCGGTCACCTCCAGGTTGTCGACGCGGTCCACGCGGTAGGTGCGCGGCCCTCGGTCCGTCCCGGCGACGAGGTACCAGACGCCGTCCTTGTCGACGAGACCCCAGGGGTCGACGTCGCGCCGGGACGGGCGCCCGGTCGCGCCCGTGTAGTCGATCCGCGCGCGCCGGCGCTCGACGACGGCGCGCTGCAGCACGTCCACCGCCGGCGGGCGCTCGCGCCCGGTCGTGCTCCAGCGCTCCCGGTCGACCACGACGGCGGAGGCGGCCGCCTCGGCCTCGGCGTGGAAGGTCGCGGGCAGGGCGCGCACGAGCTTGCGCAGCGCCGCCCGCGCGTCGTCGGACGACGACGCCCCCGGCCCGGCCAGCAGGAACAGCGCGCGGGCCTCGGGAGCCGTGAGCCCGCTCAGGTCCGTCCGCGACCCGCCCACCAGCGACCAGCCCCCGCCGCGCCCCGGCTGGGGGTAGACGGGCACGCCCGCGGCGGACAGCGCCTCGAGGTCGCGACGCGCGGTGGCGACCGAGACCTCGAGGGCGTCGGCCAGCTCGGCCGCCGTCACGCGGGGGCGGGACTGCAGGTGGAGCAGGACCTGGATGAGCCGGTCGGCACGCATGCTCGAAGCCTGGCAGGAAAAGTAGTCAGTAGGTGAGCACTTTGGCGGCCACGATGGGTTTCAGCAGGCGCCGCCGGCGCCACGAACGAGAGGGACCACCATGCTGCGCGGACTCACCACCATCACCTACCTCGCCGACGACGTCGCGGCCGCCCGCGACTGGTATGCCGAGGTGCTGGGCACCGACGCCTACTTCGCCCGCGAGGCCGACGGCGCCCTCGCCTACGCCGAGTTCCGCATCGGCGACTACCAGCACGAGCTCGGTCTCATGGACCTACGGTTCGCCCCGCCCCAGCCCGACGGCGCGGCGGGCGCAATCGCGTACTGGGCGGTCGACGACGTCCGGGCGGCCCACGACCGGCTGCTCGCGCTCGGCGCCGCCGAGCACATGCCGCCGGTCGAGCGCGGCCCCGGGTTCGTCACCGCGTCCGTCGTCGACCCGTTCGGCAACGTGCTCGGCGTGATGGAGAACGCGCACTACGACGAGGTGCTCGCGTCCCTGCGCAGCTGAGCGGCTGCGCAGCCGAGCGGCCGGTCAGGCGCGGGCAGCTCCCTGGTCCACGCGGACCGTCCGACCGGTCCGCACCGACTCCTGTGCGGCAACGACGATCTGCAGGGTCCGCAGCCCGGACGCGCCGTCCGGTTGGGGCGTCGTCCCCGAGCGCACGGCATCGAGGAAGTGCCCCAGCATCGCGCTGTCGACGTCGCTCCCGAAGCCGACCCACGCCGCGCCCTGCCGGGTCGTCCCGCCCAGGTGCGCCCCGAACGGCTCGATCTCCCCCGCCCCGTCGGTGCCCGTGACCCGGAGCTTGAGCCCGCCCCAGGTCGGCGCCCCGTCAGGTTGGCTCCACGAACAGTCCACCGCCACGACGACGCCCGACGGGTAGGTCACGTCGACAACGCCCCCGGTCTCCGCACGCACCTCCTCGCTGTCCGCGTGCAGGATCCGGTTGGTCGCCGCACGAACGGTGAGCGCAGGCTCCCCGAGCAGGACGTCGACGAGGTCCGCGACGTGGACGACGTGGTCGACGAGGGCTCCGCCGCCCGCGAGCTCCGGGTCGACGAACCATGGCCGACCGGACGGCCGCTTGCCGTTGTTGGCGCCCGCGATGCCCAGGACCTCGCCGAGCGCGCCGGCGCGCACGAGCTCGCGGAGGGTCGCGAACTCGGGACTGAACCGGACCGGGTAGGCGACCATGAGCGAGACGCCGGCGACATCGCATGCGTCGACCATCGCCCGCCCGTCGGCCATCGTGGTCGCGAGCGGCTTCTCGCACAGCACGTGCGCGCCGGCACGCGCCGCCTGCTCGACGAGCGGGCGGTGGCGGGCGTTCTCCGAGCAGACCACGACCGCGTCGGGGCCCCAGGCGAATACCTCCTCGTAGCTGTCGAGGTAGCGCACCCCGTACCGCTCGGCGAGCGGGCGGCCGCGGTCGCCGTCCTCGGGCGCGCCGTCCGGGTCGCTGGTGACGAGCTCCACGCCCGGCCACGCGGCCAGCAGCGAGAGGTAGCCCTCGGCATGAGTGTGCGCGAACGACAGCACCGCGACCTTGAGGTCACCTCCGGCCGGGGCCGCGCTCATGCCGCACCCCCCTGTGTCGCCGCGTCGCCGGAAAGCTCGCGCACGCGCGCGGCGGTGTCGAGCGTCACCGGCTCGCTCGAGGCGAGCGAGGCGAGGCCGGCCGACGCGATCTCGACCGCGATCGCGCCGTCGACCGCGCTCACCCGTGGCGGCGGCCCGCCGTCGATCGCCGCTGCCAGTTCACGGATCTGCGTGAGGTACGGGCTCTCCGGCCCGTCCGTGGGCGGGCGCATCTCGCCCCCTACCCCCTGGCCGAGGTCGAGGCGCACCGCGGGCTGCTCCGCGGAATCGAACCGCAGCACGCCGTCGTCGCCCGCGATGTCGAACGTCGTCCGGAACGACAGGTGCGGCGGGCCCCAGACGCCCGCGACGTGGCTGATCGCCCCATCCTCGTGGGTCAGCGTCACATGGGCGGTCTGCCGTGTGTCGGGGCCATCGCCGATGGTGCGCTGCGTCGCGTAGACCTCGACCACCTCGCCCGCGAGCCAGCGCGCGACGTCGAGGTCGTGGATCATCTGGTCCATCACGATGCCGCCCGACTGACCGAAGTCCGCGAACCACGGCGACCACGACGGGAAGACCCCGCTGCGGGTCAGGCGCAGGACGGCGAGCCTGCCCACACGCCCGGCGCGGACCGCGCGGTGCAGTGCGGCGTACTGGGGGAAGAACCGCACCACGTGCGCGGGGTACAGGTGCCGGCCGGCGCGCGCGGCGGCCCGCACGAGCTCCGCCGCCTGCTCGCCGGTACGGGCCATCGGCTTCTCGCACACGACGTCCTTGCCGGCCTCGAGCGCGCGCAGGGCGTACCCGTGGTGCGACGGTGTCGGCACCAGGACGTCGACCGTGTCGACCTGGTCGAGCAGGTGGTCGAACGAGGCGGCGACGCCGGCGCCGTGCGCGGCGGCGAGCCGCTCGGCGCCGTCCGCGCTGTGGACGATCATCCGGACGCCGAGCGCGGACCAGGCCGCGGCGTGCTCGACCGCGATCCCTCCGGCCCCGACGAGTCCGACGGTGGTGGGCATGGAAGTCTCCTCAGTCGTTGCGGGGCCGACGGGCCGTGGCGGCAGCCGCGACCATCCGGCGGGTGATGCGCTCCGGGTCGGTCACAGCCGACCCGACGACGACGGCGTGCGCTCCGGCCTCGAACGCGGCGGCCACGGTCGCGGGGTCCCAGACCCCGCCCTCGACGATCACGGGGACGGGTATCGTCCGCGCGAGCCGGGCGGCGAGGTCGAGGTCGGGCGGCACCACGTGCCGGGTCTGCGTGGTGTAGCCGGCCAGGGTGGTCGCGACGAGGTCGGCGCCGTCCTCGACGGCCTCGACGGCCTCGTCGTAGGTGGCACAGTCCGCGAGCACCACCGCCCCCCGCGCGTGGCAGGCGGCGACGATCTCGTCGAAGGGCTCCGCGGGCCGGGACGTCCGCGCGGACTGCACGGCGACGATGTCGGCCCCCGCCTCGGCGAGCGCCACGGCCTCGGCCACGGACGGGGTGATGTAGACCTCGCTGCCGGGGGTGTGGCGCTTGGTGATCCCCACCAACGGCAGGGCGGTCTGCCGGCGCAGCAGGGCGACGACCTGCGGGGAGGCGACCCGGAAGCCGCGCGCGCCGCCGAGCTCGGCGGCACGCGCGAGCCGGACCAGCGTGGCGGCGTCGTCGAGCGGGCCCCCGGCGCGGTGCGTCTGCGCCGAGACCACCAGGCCGCCCGCCAGCGCGCGTACCGCGTCCGGCCGCGCGGGTCCGACGGTGTCGGCGATCGAGGTAGGGGGGATGGAAGTCATCAGGTTGGTATATACCAACCTGGGGGCCCCCCACCAATCGGATCGCGCTCCAAGGGCGGTTCCGGGCCGTAGTTGACAGATTGGTCTATACCGCTAATGTTCAACCGAGTTCGATCACGAACTCCTCGGGACGATGAAGCGGAGGACCAGATGCGTGGACGAAGGCGACACGTCGCGGCCGTAGTAGCGGGGGCGGCGCTGCTGTCGCTCACCGGGTGCGGGCTCTCGGGCACCGCCGGGGCCGACGACGACACGGCCAGCACCGACGGCGAGATCACCGGCGAGGTGACGCTGCAGACCTGGAGCCTCAAGTCGGGCTTCTCCGACTACCTCGAGGGCGTGATCGCAGACTTCGAGGCGGAGTATCCCGGCACGTCGGTGAAGTGGATCGACCAGCCCGGCGAGGGCTACGAGGACAAGCTCCTCGCCCAGGCCAGCGCGGGCGAGCTGCCGGACGTCACCAACACGACGCCCACGTTCGCCTACCAGCTTGCGAGCCTCGGGCTCCTGCAGGACGTGTCGGCCGCGGACGAGGAGCTGGGCTCCACCTACGTGGACGGCGCCGTGGCAGGGTTCGAGTTCCCGGGGGTCGACGGCACCTTCGCCTACCCGTGGTACCTCACCACCGAGGTCAACTACTGGAACACCGACGCCCTGGCCGAGGCCGGCGTCGACGCCGCCGACCTGCCCACCGACCTCGACGGGCTCTTCGACGCCGCCCGCGAGCTCAAGAAGGCGAACGGCGGCGACACCTACCTGCTGAGCATGAAGCCCACCACCAAGGACCTCGCGTCCCAGGGTGTGCCGATCATGAACGACGAGGGCACCGAGTTCGTCTTCAACACGGACGAGGCGGTCGAGCTCCTCGACCGGTACCGCGCGGCGTACGCCGACGGCCTGCTCCCCGAGGCCGTCCTCACCGACAAGCTCGGCAACAGCAACGAGATCTTCACCAAGGGCACGGCGGCCTGGACCTCCGGCGGCGGCAACTTCATCGCCGGCGCGGTCGAGAACAACCCGTCGCTCGACGGCAAGATCGCGGCCACCCCGCACTTCGGCACCGCGCCCCTCGACGTCCAGGGCGTCTCCGTGCCGACGACGTCGAAGAACCTGCCGACCGCCATCGCGCTCGCCCGATTCCTGACCAACGCCGAGAACCAGGAAGCCTTCGCCGACCTCGTCCCCGGGATCTTCCCGTCGACGGCCTCGTCCCAGGGCTCCTTCGACGCGTCCGACGGCACGGACCTCGGCGACGCCACGGAGCTCGCGTTCGCCGGCCTCGAGACCGCCCAGGTGCTCGAGCCGCCGCAGCGCGACGCGGCCATGTCGACGATCATCGACCAGCAGATCTCCGCCGCCGTCACAGGGCAGAAGACGTCGCGCGAGGCCCTCGACCACGCCGTCGAGAAGTGCAACGCGATGCTTCCCCAGGAGTGATCAACCCCGGGCGCCGCGTCCTGGACGCGGCGCCCGGGCCCCGATCGAGGAGACCCCATGAGCACCACCACCGGGACCCCGGCGCCCTCGCGCGTCCCGTCCCCCGGCGCGGACGCCGCCCCCGCTCCCGCAGGACGACGCCGCGGCCGGGCTCCCGGAACGCACGGGCAGACCCGGAGCCACCGCTGGTTCACGCCGTGGCTCTTCCTGCTCCCCGCGCTCTTCTTCCTGTGCGTCTTCAACGTCGCGCCGGCGGCCAACATCGTCATGCTGTCGTTCACGAACGCCAAGATGCTCTCCGGCGGCACGTTCACCGGGCTCGACAACTACGGGCAGATGCTGCAGGACGACCAGCTGGGCGTCGCGCTGATCAACATCGCGGTCTACCTCGTCGTGTGCCTGCCGCTGCTGCTGTTCCTCCCGCTGCTGATCGCGCTCCTCGTGGAGAAGAAGATCCCCGGGATCGGCTTCTTCCGCACCATGTTCTACACGCCGGTCGTCGCCTCGGCGGTCGTGGTCGGCCTCATCTGGAGCTGGCTGCTCGACGAGCGCGGCGCGATCAACGGCATCGCCCAGAACCTGGGCTTCATCACCGAGGCGATCCCGTTCCTCACCGATCGCTGGCTGCTGCTCTTCAGCGCCATCAGCCTGACGGTCTGGAAGGGCCTCGGCTACTACATGATCATCTACGTCTCGGCGCTCGGGAGCGTCCCGCGGGAGCTGCACGAGGCGGCGGCCATGGACGGCGCGGGCACGCGGCGCCGGTTCTGGGCGGTGACCGTGCCCAGCATCCGCAACACGATGTTCCTCATCGGCGTCCTCATCACGATCGGCGCGCTGCGGGTGTTCTCGGAGCTCTACGTGCTCGGCGGGTCGGGCGGCGGCCCCGGCGGCGAGGACGTGTCCGTCGTGATGCTGATCCAGATGTACACGCGCGGCTTCAACGGGAACCTCGGCTACGCGTCGTCCCTGTCGGTGCTGCTGTTCTTCATCACCCTGATCCCCCTGATCGTGACCGCACGCCTGCAGAAGAAGGCCGACTGATGGCAACGACGCTCGAGACCCCGAACGCACCGGCCCCGGCGCCCCGGCGGCGGCGCGCCCGCGGCGGCTTCGCCCCGGACTCCGTGGGCACCCGCGAGCTGATCGTGCGGTACGCCCTGCTGCTGGTCGTGCTCGTCATCACGGTCGGCCCCTTTCTGTGGCAGCTCTCCACCTCGCTCAAGGGCCCCGCGGACGACGTCTACAGCCGGACGCCGGATCTCATCCCCTCCGACCCGACGCTCGCCAACTACGTCGAGGCCGCCCAGACCGTGCCGATCCTGCGGTTCGCGCTCAACTCGGTGATCGTCGCCGCACTCGTCGTGCTCGGGAACGTCGTCGGCGCCACGATGGCGGGCTACGCGCTCGCACGCCTGAAGTTCCGGGGCCGCGGCCTCGTCGTGGGCGTCATCTTCGGCACGATGCTGCTGCCCGCGGAGGCGACGATCGTCGCCCAGTACCTCACCGTGCGCGACATGGGGCTGGCCGACACGCTCCTCGGCGCCGCGCTGCCCGGCATGGTCGGGATGATCAACATCCTCCTCATGCGGACCGCGTTCCTGTCCGTCCCGAAGGAGCTCGACGAGGCGGCGCTCGTCGACGGCGCGAACGTCTGGCAGCGCTTCTGGCGGATCGCGCTGCCGAACGTCAAGGGCATGATCGCCGTCATCGTGATCTTCGCGTTCGTCGCCGCGTGGGACGACTTCCTGTGGCCCCTGCTCGTGCTCTCGACCCCCGAGAACCTCACGCTCACCGTCGGCCTGCAGTACCTCGCCGGCGCCTTCTCCTCCAACCAGCGCGTGATCTCCGCCGGGACGATGATCGCCTTTTTCCCGGTCGTCCTGTTCTTCCTCCTGCTCCAGCGGCACTTCTTCCGAGGCGTCGCCGCTGGTGCCATCAAGGGCTGACGCCTGCCGTCCTCGCCGCGTGCCGACGACGGCGCGCGGCGGGGTGGTCCAGCCTGCCCCCCACCCAAGGAGAGGTATCCATGCACCCAGCTCGGAGCGCACCCCCGTTCTCCCGCAGGCCGGCCTCCGCGATGCTGCGGACCGTCCTCGCCCTCGGCCTCGCCGTCACCGGCGCCGGCCTCGTCGCCCCGCTCGCGTCCGGCGCCACGTCCGCCGACACGTCCGCCGACACGTCCGCCGACACGCCGGACGCCTCCACCAGCACCGTCGTCACGGCCCCTGACGGGGCGCAGTGGGCGATCGACGGCGACGACGTCGCCCGCGGCGCGGGGATGCTCGTGCGGTACACGCCCGACTACGGCTTCTCGACCTTCACGAACGCGTGGGGCGCGGAGGCTGTCGTCGTCGAGACCTCGACCCCGAACACCTACCGCGTGACCGAGGTGGGCTCCGCCGACACGGGCACGGGCGGCGACCACGACGTCCCGGCCGACGGGTTCGTGCTCAGCGCCGGCCCCGCCGACGAGGACGACGCGGAGCCCGATCCCGTCGAGTTCCTCACCGAGCACGTCGCCGTCGGCGACGAGCTGACGGTCACGCGCCCGACGGCGACCGACGCGAGCAGCGAGCTCAGCGTGGTCGACCCCACCCCCGAGACGAACCCCGAGGGCGCGGAGTTCCCCGGCTACCGGGGCGCCGAGCAGCTCGTCCGGTACACCCCGGCGTTCGGCGCGCAGACCGGCACCAACGCCTACGGCGACGAGCTGACCGTGCAGGACGGCGTCGTCACCGCGCTCGGCTCACAGAACTCCACGATCCCCGCCGACGGGTACGTGCTGAGCGGCAACGGCCTGGCCGCCGACTTCCTCACGGCCAACTCGATCCTCGGCGCCCGCGTCGAGATCACCGGCTCGACCGTGCGCATCCGCAGCGACGTCGGGGTCGTCCTGGACGGCGTCGCCGCGGGCGTCGAGGCCGCGCAGGAGACGGTGGAGTCCCGCTACGACGAGTACGTCGACGGCGACTTCGACTCCGCCCGGGCGAGCCTGGACCAGGCCTCCGACCTCCTCGACCAAGCCCGCGAGGCGCAGGACAGCGACGACCAGGTCGCCCTCTTCTACGCCGACGAGGCCGCCGAGGCGGCCCGCGCCGCGACGACCAGCTCGATGCCGAGCCGCGTCGCCCAGGCGCGCGGCGTCTGGTACCAGGCGTCCGAGACGACCCCCGAGCAGATCCGGGCCACGATCGCGGACATGACCGAGGCCGGCGTCAACGAGCTGTACCTCGAGGTCTTCTACGACGGCTACACCATCTACCCGAGCGACGTCGCCGTCGCCGCCGGGCTGCCGGCCCAGCGCCCGCAGTTCGAGGGCTTCGACCCGCTCGCCGCGTGGAAGGCCGCCGCCGACGACGCCGGGATCTCCCTGCACGGTTGGATCACCGGGCTCGGGGTGGGCAACGACGGCGACGCCGGTGTCGGCGCGATCGGCACCGCGCACCCCGACTGGCTGGCCCAGCCGCAGGACGCGGCGGACTCCGACGAGCCGACGCCGTCGGCCAACGGGTTCTACTGGCTCGACGTCGCCGACGACGAGGCGCGCACGTACCTGCTCGACGTGCTGGCGGAGATGGTCGAGCGCTACGACCTCGCCGGCATCGACCTCGACTACATGCGCTACCAGGAGGCCGAGGAGTGGACCGACACGTTCGGCTACTCCGACGAGTCGCGGGCAGCGTTTGAGGCCGAGCACGGCGTCGACCCCGTCACGCTCACGCCGGACAGCGAGCTCTGGGACACGTGGACGACGTTCGTCGAGGAGCTCGAGAACGCCATGGTGGCTGACGTCTACGACCGGGTGAAGTCCGTCGACGCGGGCGCCGTCGTCTCCGACGCCCCGGAGATGGGCAGCGAGGCCGCGAAGATCGACCAGTGGAGCGACGACCTCGACGTCGTGATCCCGCAGGCCTACTACACGACCAGCCTCGACGCGATCCGTGCCGACGTCGACCGGGTGACGACCGTCATGACCGGCGACCAGCTCGTCTACACCGGGCTCAGCTCGATGATCTCGCGGTTCGGCGCCGACGCGACGGTGGACCAGACCCAGGCCGCGGCCGACCTCGACGCGGGCACCGTGATCTTCTCGTGGGGCCAGGCCGGCTGGTCGCACGTCGCGGCGCTGTCCGCCGGGCCGTGGCGCGGCGAAGCCGTGTCGCCGGGAGAGCACCCCGTGGACGCGGCCCGGGCCGTGCTCGCCGACGCGCGGCAGAAGCTCGCCACCACGTACGTCGACCGTGGCGGCGTCCGGCGGGCCCAGGCGGTCTCGCTGCGGGCCCGCATCGCGGCGGCCGAGAAGCTGCTCGCGGGCGGCAAGGTCACCGACGGCGAGCTGCGCGGCGCCGGCGCCCTCCTCGCGACCCTCACGGAGGACGTCGCGCGCCAGGCGGACGCGGGCCGGATGGACTCCGGGGTCGCCGCGCGCCTCACTGAGGGCCTCGGCGACGCCGGGAGCTACCTGCAGTACGCGCAGCGGAGGCACATGCGATGAGGCACCGCCACGGTCACGCTCGAGCTCGCGGCCACCGGCCTGGTGCGGCTCGGCGCCCGCCTGACCAACGACTCACCATCCTGCACCTCACCCGCACCCCGAAGGAGTCCTGATGATCGACGCGTGGTGGCGACAGGCCGTCGTCTACCAGATCTATCCCCGCAGCTTCGCGGACGGGAACGGGGACGGCATCGGCGACCTCACCGGTATCCTGTCGCGCGTGCCGTACCTGACGTCGCTGGGGATCGACGCGGTCTGGCTCAGCCCGTTCTACCCGTCCGCCCTGGCCGACGGCGGCTACGACGTCGACGACTACCGGGACATCGACCCCCGGATCGGCACCCTGGAGCAGTTCGACGAGCTCGTCGGGCGGCTGCACGCGGCTGGCATCAAGGTCGTCGTGGACCTCGTGCCCAACCACTCGGGCAGCCGGCACGAGGCGTTCGTCGCGGCCCTGGCCGCCGAGCCCGGCTCCCCCGAGCGCGAGCTGTACCTCTTCCGCGACGGGCAGGGCGAGCACGGCGAGCTGCCGCCGGCCGACTGGAAGTCCCTCATGGGCGAGCCCGCGTGGACCCGGGTCGACGACGGCCAGTGGTACCTGCACCTGTTCACGCACGAGCAGCCCGACTGGAACTGGGCGAACCCCGCCGTGCACGAGGACTTCGAGAAGACGCTGCGGTTCTGGGGCGACCGGGGCGTCGACGGGTTCCGCGTGGACGTCGCGAACGCCCTGACCAAGCACCTCCCGGACGAGCTGCCCACACAGGCCGAGATCGACGCGCCGGGAACCTTCCCCGCCGGCGAGCACCCGCTGTGGGACCGCGACGACCTGCAGGACGTGTATGCCGAGTGGCGCACCGTCTTCGACACCTACGAGCCCCCGCTCATGGCCGTCGCGGAGGCGTGGGTCGCCCCCGAGCGCCGGGCGCTGTACACCACCGGGAAGGGGCTCGACCAGGCGTTCAACTTCGACCTGCTGCGCTCCCCGTGGGACCCCGAGAAGTTCCGTGCCGTGATCCGCGACAACCTCGAGCTCGCGGCCCAGACGGGCGCGCCGAGCACGTGGGTGCTGTCCAACCACGACGTCGTGCGGCACGCCACCCGCTACGGCCTCGTCGGCGAGGGCGACGAGAACGACTGGCTGCTCAGCGGGTGCACCTCGCCGGTCGAGGACCGCACGCTGGGACTGCGCCGGGCCCGCGCGGCGACGATGCTGATGCTCGCGCTGCCGGGGTCGTCGTACCTGTACCAGGGCGAGGAGCTCGGCCTGGCCGAGGTCGGCGACCTGGCGGACCACGAGCGGCAGGACCCGGTGTTCCACCGCAAGGGCGGGGCCGAGATCGGCCGCGACGGCTGCCGCGTGCCGCTGCCGTGGACCACGGAAGGTCCCTCGCTCGGGTTCGGCGACGCCGCGCCGCACCTGCCGCAGCCCGCCTGGTTCGCGGGCTACGCCGTCTCCGGCCAGGAGGAGGATGAGGCGTCGACGCTCGCCCTGTACCGCCGGGCGCTGCGGCTGCGCCGCAAGCTCCAGGCCGCGGAGCGGCTCGAGTGGCTCGACGCCCCCGAGTCCGTCGTGGCGTTCGCCCGCCCGGGCGGCTGGGCGTCGTTCACCCACTTCGGCGACGAGCCCGCCCAGCTGCCACCTGGGCGGGTGCTGCTCTCGAGCGACCCCGCCGCTACCGACACCGGCACCCTCGCGCCGAACACCACCGTGTGGCTCGAGCTGACCGGCGACGCGCCGTCGACCGGTGCCGATCGCACGAACCGCTGACCCGTCGAACGACAGGAAGTCCCCATGCAGATCGCCTGGCTCCCGCTCGACGAGCGCCCGGTCAACGTCCGGCTGGTGGCGGACGTCGCCGCCGTCGCCGGTGCCCGGGTCGTCGTCCCGCCCGCGAGCGCGCTGCCGCGCATGCGCGCCCCCGGCGACGTCGACGCCCTCGCGGCGTGGCTCCGCGAGGCCGGGGCGTCGCCCGACGTCGACGCGGTCGCCGTCTCGCTCGAGATGCTCCTGTACGGCGGGCTCATCGCCTCCCGCACCAGCACCGACGGCGCCGCCGCCACGCTGGCACGCCTCGACGTGCTGCGCGAGCTGCGGGCGCAGCGACCGGCCCGACCCGTGTCGGCCGTGACCGTCGTCATGCGGGCGAGCGACTCGTACCTCGCGGACGAGGAGCCCGCCTACTGGGCGCAGCACGGCCGCGACCTGCACGCCCTGGGCGCCGACCTGCACCGCCGGTTCCTCGCGGACCAGGCCCTGCCGGACGTCACGCCCCCGGGCGGCACGCCCTCGGCGCACGGCGGGGACGCGATCCCGGACGACGTCCGCCGGGACTTCCTGCTGCGCCGGCTGCGCAACCACACGGCCGGGCTCGCCGCGATCGGGCTCGCGGCCGAGGGCGTCGTCGAACCCCTGCTCGTCACGGCGGACGACACCGCCCTGCGCTCGGCGGGCTCGCTCGAACAGGTGTGGCTCGGCCAGTGGACGAGCGCGCTCGGCGCCGGGGACGCGATCCGCATGTACGCCGGCGCCGACGAGGTGGGCGCCGTCCTGGTCGCGCGCGCCTTGGGCGAGCTCGACCCGCGGCCCGTCGGTATCCGGGTCGTGTGCGCCGCCCCGGACGGCCTGGCCCGCACCCCCCTGTACGAGAACGCACCCGTAGGCCGCGGCGCCGACGCGCAGGTCCGCGCGTCGGGCAGCCACGTCGCCACGGGCGACCAGCGCGCGGACGCCGTGCTCGTGGTCCACGCCCCCGACCTGGCGCAGGGCGACTGGCGCCGCCGGGTCCCGGACCTCGACGCGCCGAACCTCGACGCACCGGATCACGACACGCCCGGCGGGGCCGCGCGAGCCACCCTGGACGCGGTGCGGGCAGCCCTCGACTCGGGCCTGGACGTCGGCCTCGCCGACGTCCGGTACGCCAACGGCGCCGACCCGGTGCTCCTCGAGCTGCTGCGCGAGGCGGACCTGCTCACCGAGATCGCGGCGTACGGCGGGTGGAACACCGCCGGGAACACGATCGGGTCGGTCGTCGCCGCGCTGCGGGCGACCGTCGTCGGGAAGCGTGCCGGCACGTTCGACGCCGAGGCCGCGCGGCGGCTCGTGGTGCACCGGGTGCTCGAGGACTGGGGGTACCAGGCCGTCGTCCGGACGGCGCTCGCCGCACGGTCCGACGTCGCCGCGCCCGAGCAGGACGAGCAGGCCGAGGCCCGGTACGTCGACCTCGTCCGCCACGAGCTCCAGGCCATGGCCGACGCCACGTTCCCGGGCGTGCGGCTCGAGTCCGTCCACCTGCCGTGGCACCGGACGTTCGAGGTCGACTTCGACGTGCGCCTGCCGCGGGCCGAGGGCCCACGAGGCGAGACGGGCACCAAGACGGGCACTAAGACGGGCACCGAGACGGACACCGCGTGACGCGGGTGGCGATCGGCGTCGACGTCGGCGGCACCAAGACCGCGGCCGCGGTGGTCGACGCGGCGGGCACGGTGCTCCGCTCCGCGGTCGTCGCGACGCCCGCGGAGCGCGGTGCGGAGGCGGTCGTCGGCGCCGCGGGCGCCCTCGCGCGCGACCTTGCCGCCTGGGCCGGCGAGCAGGGCGCCGACGTCGTGGGCTGCGGCGCGGGCGTCGCGGGCGTGGTCGACCGCCGCGGGGTGGTGACCTCGGCGACGGACAGCCTGCCCGGCTGGGTCGGGACGCCCGTCGCCGACCGCCTGCGCGACGCGACGGGCCTGCCGACGCGGGTCGTCAACGACGTGCACGCCCTCGCGCTCGGCGAGGCGCGCGTGGGGGCGGCGCGGGGCGCCGCGAGCGCCCTCGTGGTCGCTGTCGGGACCGGTGTCGGCGGCGCGTACGTCCGCGACGCGCAGCTGGTCGTGGGCCGCACCGGCACGGCCGGCTCCATCGGGCACCTGCCCGTCGGGCTCGGCGAGGGCCGGGCCTGCCCGTGCGGCGCGGCCGACCACCTCGAGGCCTACGCCTCGGGCCCGGCGATCGTGGCGCGCGTGCGCGAGCGCGGCGGGGATCCGCGCGACCTGCGCGACGTCGTGGCCGCCGCCCGGGCCGGCGACCCCGTGGCCGCTGCGGTGCTCGCCGAGGCGGGCACCCTGCTCGGGCTCGGCGTGGCCGGCCTGCTCAACGTCCTCGACGTCGACGTCGTGGTGCTCGGCGGCGGCGTCCTGCACGCGGGCGACCTGGTCACCGGCCCCCTCGAGCGCGCCGTCGCCGCCCACGCGCTCCCCGGCCCGGGCACCGCCACGATCACGGTCTCGACGAGCCTGGCGCACGGCAACGTCGTGGGCGCCGCGTCGCTCTGGACCGCCGACGGCCCGGCCGGCGAGGACGGTACGCGCTACGCGGCCCCACCTCCTATCCTCGCCTCATGACGCCCGACGCCGCCGTCCCGAGCGCGCCACGACGACCGAAGTACGTCGAGATCAAGGACTCGCTGCTGCGGACGTACATCGACGACAAGCCGGCGGGCAGCCCGCTGCCTCCCGAGCGCGCGCTCGCGCGGGACTTCGACGTCACCCGGCCGACGGTGCGGCGCGCGATCGACGAGCTCGAGTCGGACGGCATCGTCTATCGCGTCCAGGGCGGCGGCACGTACTCACTCGGCCCGTCGATCGCCAAGTCGCTCCGGCTGACGTCGTTCAGCGAGGACATCCGGGCCCGTGGGCGGGTGCCGAGCTCGGAGCTGCTCGACGTCAGCGTCCGGCCCGCCGGCGAGGCGTCCGGCCGGAGCCTGCGCGTGAGCCCCAGCGACCTCGTCACGGTCGTCTCGCGGCTGCGCAAGGCCGACGGCGAGCCGATGTGCATCGAGACGGGCACGCTCCCCGCGGACCGGGTCCCGGGGCTCGAGCAGCACGACCTCACCGGCTCGCTCTACGCGATCCTCGAGCAGGACTACGGCATCGTGGCGAGCCGCGCCGAGCAGACGATCGAGGCGACCGTGCTCGACGGCACGGCGGCGGACCTGCTCACCGTCGCGCCGTTCTCCGCGGCGCTCCGCGCCAGCCGCACGTCGTTCGACCTGCACGGGCGGCCCGTCGAGCATGCGGTCTCGACCTACCGGGCCGACCGCTACTCGCTGCGCTTCGCCGTCCGCCGCGACTAGCGCTGGGGCGCCATGGCTGTTCCGTGCTTGGATCGATCGACCCGACCGAATGATCGATGTGGAGCGTGCGATGGCGAATGACTCCTCCCCGTCCGAGCCGAGACGAGCGGTCGTCGCGGGGTGGAGCGGGTTCATCGGCCGGGCCGTCGTCGACGACCTCGCGCGGCGCGGGTACGACGTCGTCCGCGTGGGTCGCGCCGGCCCCGACGCCCCCTGGTCCGACACCGGCGCGCTGGCCCGCCTGGTCGACGGCGCCGACCTGCTGGTGAACCTGGCCGGCAAGAGCGTCGGGTGCCGGTACACCGACGCGAACCGGGCCGAGATCCTGCGCTCGCGCGTCGCGACCACGCGGGCGCTGCACGACGCCGTCTCCCGCGCGGCCCGGCCGCCCCGGCTGTGGCTCAACGCCAGCACCGCCACGATCTACCGGTATGCGCTCGACCGCCCGCAGACCGAGGACGGCGGCGAGCTGGGCGCGGGCTTCTCCGTCGACGTTGCGCGGAGCTGGGAGCACGAGCTCTTCGCGGGCGACCTGCCGGGCACCCGGCGGGTCGCGCTGCGCATGGCGATCGTGCTGGGCGGGCCGGCGTCCGACCTGCTCGCGCGCGTGGCGCGGCTCGGCGTGGGCGGGCCGCAGCTCGACGGCCAGTGGTTCCAGCACCGCCGCTACCGCGGCATCGGCGACTCCCCCACCGGCGGCCCGGTGCCGATGCACCGCAGCGGCGGCCGGCAGAAGTTCTCGTGGATCCACGTCGACGACGTGCTGGGCGCGGTGCGCTTCATCGACGACGACGCGTCCCTGTCCGGCCCGGTCAACCTCGCGGCGCCGCACCCCGTCGACAACCGGACCCTCATGGCGGAGCTGCGCCGCGCGGTCGGGATGCCGCTCGGGCTGCCTGCCCCGCGCTGGCTGCTGGAGCCCGCGCTGTGGGCGCTGCGCAACGAGTCCGAGCTGCTGCTCAAGAGCCGGTGGGTGCTGCCCGCGCGGCTCGAGGAGGCGGGGTTCACCTTCCGGTGGCCCGACCTCGGCCCGGCGCTCGACGACGCCGTGCGGGGCACGCGCGCGGGCACAGGTGTGGGCACAGGTAGAGGCGCGGGTGTAGGAACAATGGCGACAGCTCCGCACGCGAGGCCAGGAGGCCCCCG
The DNA here is from genome assembly GCF_059445465.1 of Isoptericola sp. Y541. Classification (NCBI taxonomy): domain Bacteria; kingdom Bacillati; phylum Actinomycetota; class Actinomycetes; order Micrococcales; family Promicromonosporaceae; genus Isoptericola; species Isoptericola sp. Y541. Next base: position 237,922 of record NZ_JCAIUJ010000004.1, read on the forward strand.
ATGACACGTCCCGCGACACATCCCGCTGACCCGCCGACGGACGACGCCGCGTTCGCGCAACGCGTCCTCGACGACGGCCGCTATATGGTCCTCGCCTCGGCGGACGCCGAGGGCGTGCCGTGGCCGACCCCCGTCTGGTTTGCCCGCGAGGGCCGGGAGCTCGTGTGGGTCTCCCGGCCCGCGACCCGCCACTCGACCAACATCGGGGCGCGAGCCGCGGTGGGCGTCGTGGTCTTCGAGACCCCCGTGCCCGTCGACGGGCGGCCCCGCGCGGTGTACGCGGAGGCCGAGGCCGGCGAGGTGCCGGACGCCGACCGCGAGCGCTGCCTCGGCATCTTCGACCGCCGCTCCCGCGCCGAGGGCCTCGGCCCCTGGCCGGTCGAGCGCGTCGTCGCGCCCGCCGAGCTGCGGCTCTTCCACGCCGTCGTGTCGCGGTTCTTCGTGCTCGAGCCCGACCGCGACGTCCGCCGCGAGGTCGAGCTCGACGGGTAGCTGCCGGGCCGGCCGCCGCCGCTCACGCCGTCAGCGCGACGACGGCGACCGCGACCGCCAGCAGCACGTCGAGCACGCAGCAGAACTCCGCCAGCGACCGGCCGACCACGCGCCCGGTGCGGTGGTGGTACGCGTCCCACGCCGTGTGCCCAAGCAGCCCGACGGCGACGACCAGCCCGCCCGCGGTCACGTCCGCGCGGACGGCGAGCAGCGCGGCGGCCCCGAGCACGAGCATCGCCGCGGCCTGCAGCGGCAACGACCACGGCGGCCGGGCGTGGCCGAGCGCGAGCCCGAGGACCGCGAGCACCACGGCCAGCCCGATCATCCAGACCGTGGGGTCGAGGTCGGTGAGCTTGGCGAGGCCGATAAGCACGAACGTCACCCCGAACGCCGCCCACCCCGCGCCGGGCCGCCCCAGGGCGGCCGCCGCCAGGTAGACGAGCCCCGAGGCCGCGAGCACCGGGGCGACGTCGCGCGCGTCGGCGAGCCCGTACATCGTGCCGGCCGCGACCAGCACGCCCAGCGCCGCGGGCCACACCCTGGCGAACGTCGAGCGCCGGGCGTCCGCGGGCCTCGTCAGGCCGCGCGCCTGGTCCTGGGTCATGGTCGTCTCGCTCCCGAGTGACTGAACAGTGTGGTTGAACCGCGTGTGGTGAACCGCTGACGATCGAGTCGATAAACTGTACATTCGCGTTCGAGTTAGTGGAAGGGTCGGCCGATGACGACACCCACGCCCGCGACGGGCGACCTCCGGCCTGCGACCGCGCACGACGCCGGGGCCGTCGCGCACATCTGGCGCGAGGGCTGGGCGGACGCGCACCTCGGCCACGTCCCCGAGGCCCTCGTCTCCGCGCGCACCCCGGCGTCGTTCGACCGACGGGCCCGCGACCGCGTCGCGGACACCACCGTGGCGGTGCGCGACGGCGCCGTCGCCGGCTTCGTGATGGTCGCCGGCGACGAGGTGGACCAGCTCTACCTCGACCGCGCGGCGCGCGGCGGCGGCCTCGGCGGCGCGCTGCTGCGCCGCGCGGACATGTTGATCCGCGCGTCCGGGCATCGCCGCGCCTGGCTCGCCGTGGCGACGGGCAACGCCGCGGGACGCCGCTTCTACGAGCGGCAGGGGTGGGTCGACGAGGGCCGGTTCGCGCACCGGGCGCCCGTGCCCGGCGGGGCGGTCGAGGTGGACTGCCGCCGGTTCGTCAGCCCGGAACCCTCGGCCTGACGTTAACCTGGCCACCCCTGTCCGATATTGGAGGTGCCCGGTGGCCGCGACCCCGGCCCAGACCCCGCCCCAGACCCGGTCGAGCGAGCGGGCCGGTGGTGGCCCGGATCGCGCCAAGCGCGCCGACGCCGTCCGCAACATCGAGGCGATCGTCGACGCCGCCATCCGGTTGCTGGCCGTGGATCCCGACGCGAGCGTCAACGAGATCGCCAAGGCCGCCGGCGTCGGCCGGGTGACCCTCTACGGCCACTTCGACTCCCGGGCAGCCCTCGTGCGCGAGGTCGCCGACCGCGCCATCGCGCAGACCGAAGAGGCGCTGGCGCAGGTGGACCTCGAGGGCGACCCGCGCGACGCCCTCGGCCGCCTGTTGGTGGCCAGCTGGCACCTGACGCACCGGTTCGGGGCCCTCGTCGTCGCGGCCACCCAGGCGCTGCCGCCCGAGCAGATATACCGCGCCCACGAGGGACCCTTCGCCCGCGCGCGGAGCGTGCTCGAGCGCGGGCGAGCCGCCGGCGAGTTCCGCGACGACATGCCGCTCGACTGGCAGCTCAGCGCCGTCCAGGCGATCCTGCACGGCGCCTCCGCGGCCGTGCACCGCGGCGAGATCAGCGCCGACGACGCGCCGGTGCTCGTGCGCGACACGGCGCTCGGCGCCCTCTCCGCCTGACGCCACCCTCCCTGCCCCCGGCGGACGCATGAACCCCTTGTCGAACAGAGATGTTCGAGTTAACGTTACTTGGACACCCATGTTCGGGTTATCGAAGGGACCGCCATCATGACCGCGCCAGAGAAGACCGCATCGGAGCCCTCCGCCGCGCCCGACCCCCGGCGCTGGCGCATCCTCGGGCTGCTCGGAGTCGCCCAGCTGATGCTGATCGTCGACGTCACCGTCGTCGCGATCGCCCTGCCCGACATGGGCGCCGACCTCGGCCTCGACCGCGCCGGGCTGACCTGGGTGGCGAGCGTCTACGCGCTCGTGTTCGGCGGCCTGATGCTGCTGGGTGGCAAGGCGGCGGACGTCGTCGGCCCGCGACGCATCGTGCTCGTCGGCCTCGGGCTGTTCACCGCCGCCTCACTGCTCGCGGGGCTGTCGGGCAGCGCCGAGCTCCTCCTGGTCGCCCGCGCCCTGCAGGGCGTCGGCGCCGCGGCGATGTCCCCCGCGGCGCTGTCGGTCATCGTGCGCACGTTCAGCGGCGCCGAGCTCTCCCGCGCCCTCGGCGTGTGGTCGGGGCTCGGCGGTGCGGGCGCCGCCGTCGGCGTCCTCCTGGGCGGCGTCCTCACGTCGGGCCCAGGCTGGCCGTGGGTGTTCTACGTCAACGTCCCCGTCGGTGCCGCCCTGCTCCTCGCGCTGCTCCGCTGGGTGCGGCCGACGCCCGGGGCGGGCGGCCGGCTCGACGTGCTCGGGGCGGCCCTCGCCACCCTCGCGACCGGCTCCCTGGTGTACGGCCTGGTCGCCGCCGGCGACCAGGGCTGGCTCAGCCCGCACACGCTCGTCGCGGTCCTCGGCGGGCTCGTCGGGTACGCGCTGCTCGCGGTGCGCCTGCGGACCGCCGCCGCGCCGCTCCTCGACCCGGCGATGCTCGCGCGGCGACCGGTGCTGCGCGGCCTGGGACTGATCTTCGTCGCCACCGCGCTGATGATCTCGGTGTTCTTCCTCGGCTCGTTCACCCTGCAGCAGCTGCACGGCTACAGCCCGCTGGAGACGGGGCTGACCTTCCTCCCCGTCGCGGTCGCCACCATCCTGGGCTCGACCCTCGCCGGGCGGGCGCTCCCCCGCTGGGGCGTGCGCGTGGTCTCCGTGGTCGGACTGCTCGTCGCCGCGGCGGGTCTCGCCGCGGCCGCCGGGATCTTCTCGATGACGGTGCTCGTGGTGGGCATCAGCGTCGCCGGGTTCGGCGTCGGCGCCGTGTTCGTCGCCGCAGCCGGCAGCCTCTTCTCCGCCGTGGCGCCGCACGAGGCCGGCGTCGCCTCCGGCGCGCTCAGCACCTTCCACGAGTTCGGCGCCGCCACCGGCGTCTCCGCCGTCTCCAGCGTCGCCGCCGCGGCGCTGCTGGAGCCGGGGTTCGACGCCTTCGCCACCGGCTATTGGTTCGCCGCCGCCGTCGCCGTCGTGGCCGGCCTGCTCTCCTTGGCACCGCCCCGCGCTCCGGCGGAGTAGATCGCCTACCCTCGGGGGGTGCGAGTACGTGCGATCGACCTCGTGGACGTGCTCGTCTACCTCGTGGTGCTGGGCGCGTTCATCCAGCTCTTCCCCCAGGTCGTCTCCGAGTCGTTCCTGATGTCGCTGCTCACCGCGATCCTGCTCAAGGTCGTGCTCGAGCTCGTGGTGCGGGCGAAGGCGAGGGCCGTCGCCCGCATCCGAGCGGCCCAGACCCCCGCCGGCCGCGTCGTGAGCACAGTCGCTCTGTTGGTCGTGACCGCCGGCAGCAAGTTCCTGGTGCTCGAGCTGACCGACCTGGCGTTCGGCGACGCCGTCCAGCTCGGCGGGTTCTTCCAGGTGACCGGGCTGATCGTCGCCCTGATGCTCGCCCGCGCCGGGACGCGGTACGTCCTCGAGCGCAGCGATCGGCCGGAACCCGCAGCCTGAGAGAGGTCGCGGCCACGCAGGTATGTGTGGGACTCGCTAGCGTCGGCTCATGTTCGACGACTTCCGACTGGAACAGGTCACGCTGAGCGAGGTCACTCTGCGCGTGCGCCACGGCGGTGAGGGCACGCCGGTGGTCCTGCTGCACGGGCACCCCCGGACCCACACCACGTGGCACGACGTCGCCCCTCGGCTCGCGCGGGAGCACACCGTGGTGTGCCCCGACCTGCGGGGCTACGGGGAATCGACGCTGCCCCCGGACACCCCCGACCACGCGCAGTCCAGCAAGCGGGCCATGGCTCGGGACGTGGTCGAGCTGATGGACACCCTGGGCCACGACCGGTTCGCCGTGGTGGGTCACGACCGCGGCGCCCTGGTTGCCTTCCGCACCGCCATGGACCACCCCGGAAGGGTCACCCACCTGGTCGTCATGGACGGGCTGCCGGTCGTCGAGCACCTCGAGCGCGCCGACGCCCGCTTCGCCCTCGCCTGGTGGCACTGGTGGTTCCTCGCCCAGAGCGACAAGCCGGCGGAACGCGTGATCAACGCCGACCCGGACGGCTGGTACCGCACGCCGCCGCCCGAGGACGTCGGGCCGGAGAACCACGCCGACATCTGGGCAGCCCTGCAGAACCCCGCCGTGGTTCACGGCATGTGCGAGGACTACCGCGCGGGCCTCGGGATCGACCGTCGCCACGACGAGGCCGACCGCGACGCGGGGCGCCGTGTCGGCTGCCCGACGCTCCTGCTCGAGTCGGCCCACGACGACCTCGACATCCACGGCGATCCCGCCGCCATCTGGGAGCCGTGGCTCCAGCACCCGATCCAGCACCGCGTGATCGATTCCGGTCATCACCAGGCGGAGCAAGCACCCGAGCAGGTGGCCGACGCGCTGCTCGGGTTCCTCGGTCGCCGCCCCTGACCGAGGGTCAGCCACGCCTCGCCGCACTCTGTTCGGCGAGCTTCTGCAGGAACTTCGGGAACCGGCCCGCGCCGAAGTCGTAGTAGCGGGCCCACTGCGGCGTGATCGCGATGCGCGCCATCTGGTCGTACATCTCCCGGCAGGCCTGCTCGAACTGCGCGGCGGCCTCGTCGTCCATGCCCTTGCGGGACGCAGCGAGGTACTCCTCGGCCACGCCGTCGACGACCCGGATGTCGACGCGCCCGCGCACCGACAGCGACCGGGCCGCCGTCCCCGAGTCGCCGGCGTCGATGGTCAGCGCGGCCTCCGGGCGAGCCGCCAGCGCGGCGACCTTGGGCGCCGTCGGGTGTGTGGCGATCACGAACTGCCCGCCGGTCCAGAAGAAGCCGACCGGCACCACCCGGGGCGTGCCGTCCTGCGCGACGTAGGCGACGTGCGCGGCCGAGGGCGAGTCGAGCAGCTCCCCCGCCGCGGCCAGCTCGCTGTCGATCTCGTGCTGATCCATGACTGCGTCCTCTCCGTCGGGTCGGCGCCGGTCGCCGCTCCCGTCCCTGGGACGGAGCCGCCCGCGCGTTCTCGACATCGTTCTCGACATCGAACCGCATCCACGACGTCCCCACCCACGGCGCAGTGCGCGTTGAATGGGGCCATGACCGGGCGCCGCGCAGGCGCCGACCGCGAGCACATGGAAGGCAACGACATGACGACACTGGCCATCATCGGCGCGGGCCCCGGGCTGGGGCTGTCCGTCGCCCGACGCTTCGGCCGCGAGGGCTTCTCCGTCGCGCTCGTCGCGCGGAACGCCGCGAAGCTCGACGACCTCGTCGCCCGGCTGCACGACGACGGAATCACCGCCGCCGGGTTCGTCGCCGACGCGCGCGAACGCGCGGGCCTGACGGACGCCCTCGATCGGGCGGCCGTCGAGCTCGGCCCCGTCGAGGTGCTGCAGTACAGCCCCGTCCCCGCACGCGAGTTCATGAAGCCCGTGCTCGACACCACGGCCGACGACCTCGCCGGCCCGCTCGAGATGTCCGTGCTCGGCCCCGTCGCCGCCGTGCAGCGCGTGCTGCCCGGCATGCGCGAGCTCGGCCGCGGCACCGTCCTCTTCCCCAACGGCGGCAGCGCCGTGCGCCCGCGCGGCACCCTCACCGGCACGTCCATCGCCTTCGCCGGCGAGAGCGCCTACGCCCAGCTGCTGCACGACGCGCTCAAGCCCGAAGGGATCCACGTCGCCCAGCTGATCATCCCGCTCGGCATCGGCGGTGGGGAGCCCGACCACGACCCCGACGTCCTCGCCGACCGGCTGTGGGGCCTGCACGTCGAGCGGGGCGAGTTCCGCACCTTCGTGCGGCCGCTGGAGTGATCTGCCGGGTGCTCAGCCCAGCTGGTCAGCGGGGCGCAGCAGGATCTCGATGACGACCAGGTGGCGCGAGCCCGCGAGGGCGAACGCGAGACCTCGGCGACCTCCTCTTGCTGCACGGTGGCGGCGTCATAACCCCGCTGCACGGCCTGGCGGGCTCACCCGGGGCACGGACGAGATGTGGATCGTCTCGTCGGGTACCGAAATCGTTGATACTCCGCGGTCCCGCCGAGCCAGCCGACGGCGCCCGCCAGCGTGGATTCAGTCGGGCAGCGCCGACTCCGCCGAGGTAGTCCCGACTAGCTCCAGCAGCGCCGACTCTCGAAGCTCGCGTTCGGGGTCGGCCTTGCCGTCGACGAATGCGAGACCTTCCTCCTGCAACACCTCGACAGGGTCCCGGTCGTCGTCCGTGTCCGTCCATACGAAGCCCGGCGAGACGGAGCCGTCGCCCTTGAGGACGCGGTAGCCGTTCGCGCACTGCGGGCACTGCGGGCACTGCGGGCACTGCGGGCACTGCGGGCACTGCGGCAAATGATTGCCCACCGCTTGCGGAGCAGTGCCGACGGCGGCCGCTAGGCTCCCGTAGGTAGTCCAGCGCCCCCTCGGGTAGCTCCTCCAGGATCGCGTGCAGCCCCGACCAGTCGTACCGCGTGCCCGCGCTGGGCTTCTCCCCCGTGAACTGCGCCCGCACGTCGTCCAGGTGGCGACCGTCGGCAAGGCGCCAGAACTTCCAACCGTTGGTCGCCCACCCGCGGAGCGCCCTAGCGGCGCCGGAAGGCGATGAGTACAGCTGACCGTCGACTGCGATCAGCCCGTCGGCGCGGATCACGGCATCGTGGCTCTGCCACTCGCCGGGGCGTGGCGTGATCGGCGTGTTCGGCTCCAGCAGTCCTGCCGCGATCAGGTGCTTGAGCTCGACCCAGTCCTTCGCTTTCGCCTGCGGGTCGACGACCTCGCCCTGATGGCCCTCCGGCGTCGGCCACACTGCCAGGAGCACGCGGGTCAGCTCCGCGGTGCGGGCGTCGATCGCCGCCTCGTCCCAGTCCCGGTCCACGGCATCGAGGATGAGGCGGCCCGTCATGTTGATCGTGTTGTGCTTCAGGAACGCGGTGCGCTTCTGCACCCACCCGGAGTTGGAGACCTTTGGGTTGAGCCGGTCCGTCAGGAGAGTCAGGTTGCCGAGCCGGTGGACGTGCGCAGCACGCTCCTGCTCGGCCTCGACTCCGTCGACCGGCCAGTGCTCAGTCCACTTCTGCGGAAGGACGTGCTCGATCGGGTATCCCGTCCGGCCGAGCTGTGGTTGCTTGGTCTCCGCGCGGTACTGGTCCTCGATCGCCTCCAGGAGCATGCGGAGCCGTGCCCTGCGGAAGTGCCGGTACACCGGCTCGATCGCGAGCGCTCTGCGAACCTCGTCGTCTCCTGGCCAGTAGGTGCTTGTGACGTTCAGCCGTGTCAGGTGTGCGACGACACGTTCCGCAAGCTCCTCCGCAGGGTCTGCCGAGTGGATCTTGATGACCTCGGCAACGACGCGCCCCAGGTCGGAGTTCGTCAGTCGCAGGAGGATACGTCGGATGACCCAGCTCTCGGCCGCCTCCACCACCTCGTCGATGGCTGCGGCGCTGAGTCGGCGAGACGGGTCGTTCACCCAGATGAGCAACGGCTTGAGCACCTCGATGCCGTTGGCGCTCATGCGATAGAAGGCCAACTCGACCCGGTCGAGCTGGCGATTGGGGTCCTGGGCGGCGAGCGTCCACGACTCGTACTGGAGCGCCTGCCCCTTGATGGTCGGCAGCAGGTCCGCCATCGTCTGCCCCGACTCGTGCTCGACGTAGTGCTTGAACCGAGTGAAGGTGGACTGCGGGCTGATCTCCTCGCCGGTCCGCGCGACGAGCCACTGGTTCATGAAGAGCGAGCTACGTCCGATGAGGTAGCGCCCGACGCTGACGTCCTTTTCCCAGAACTTGGACTCGAACGGCCAGTCCTCGCTGTAGGCCTTGCCAGTGTCACCACCTTCGCTCCGCAGCCGCTGGAAGACGTAGTTGCGGATCCGGTCCGCAGCCGTCAGCGGAGTGCCTCGGGCGTTGAGGGTCTCGAAGATCTTCTGCGAGTTCTCCGCCGCCGTCAGGTCGATCGTGACGAGCTGTAGCCCACGGGTCAGCACCGTGGCCAGCGCATCTGCACGAAGTGCGAACTGCGCATCCTCCGGGTCACCGAGCCACTGATGGACCTTGCTCGCAAAGTATTGGTGCGCACGTGCCAGCTTGGACTCGGCGTGCTTCAGGTCGCCGTACGCAATCGGGGCATCGGCCGACATGACCTCGTCAAAGGCCCCACGGTCACGGTTGGCGTGCCGGAGCTTCAAGCCGCTCTGGCCCTGCTGGACGTAGATCGGGTCATTGTGCGTCAGCCGCTGCAGCTGCGCCGACAACACCTCCGAGCGGGCGTCATCGAGCACGGTCCCCGCGGCGTCCATCACGAGCTGGAGCGTCGTCAGGCGCTGCTGTCCATCGATCACGTCCCGCGCGGCGATCGTCCCGGTCGCGCTCTCCTGTGCCTGCACGACGATCGCACCGAGGAAGTGCGTCACGTTCAGGTACGGCTGACCGAGCCGCAACTCGGCCACCCGACGGACGTCCTGCCACAGCGGCTCCCACTGCTCCGCCTCGTCCCACACGTACGGGCGCTGGAAGAGCGGGATCGCGAAGTGTTGCGGAAGGCCGAAGATCTCCATCGGTGTCCGGACGAAAGTCTCCACGGGCACCATCTTGCCGCGGTACTCGCAGAAGCGCCCGGGAGGATGGCGCGGACAGGTGATGCCATCGCGTGCCGCCCGCGGTCCCTGCTTCAATGCTGGCCTTCACGAGCTTTCAACACGTCGGCGGGCCTTCATACGACTCGGTAGCTGTCACCCCGTGCAGTGACTCGGCCTACATGTTCGAGCCGCGCGACCGCTTGGTCCGTGATGCGCCGCACCTCCGCTGTGGTCTTCCAGCCGAAGAAGCGTGCGACCTCGCGTGCGATCTGATCTCGTTCGCCCACGACGGCGTCTCTCACGACGTGAAGAATCACAATCTGAACCTCCTGCGACGGCACCTGGCTTGGCTTACGCGTCGAGGCAGAATCGGCAGGGTATCGAGGTTCAGTGAGCACTTCGCCCCGAACTGTAATGAACCCGTCGGACTCAAGGGCAACCCCCACCCCCCTGATCCTGACGCCGTCGATCGCACGTCGCACGTTGTCCTCAATCAGCGAACCGATCCTGCCAATACCCCAATCACTACGGAGGCGATCGAACGCCACAGAAATGTGCATGGGTGCTTCGACCGCAAGGAGACGTTGAAAATAGACGCGCATGGCAGGACGCGCTTCGACTGCGCCGGGCTCGTACCGGCTACGGGCCGGCTCGGTGAAGATCATGTACGGACGACCCCAGTCGGGCGGTGCGTCAAGGTCAACTTCGTCGAACTCGGGGACCCGTGCTTGCGGTCGGACAAGGCTGGTCGGCATGCCAGCGTCAGAGGTGGCCTGCTCAATTGCTGAGCGCAGCCGTTGGATTTGTTCAGCGCGTTCACGTGCCCAGCTGATGCCCCAGATCCTGTGGATCCGCCATCCGAGGCGCGTCAGGACCTCTTCGCGGAGGCGGTCACGGTCGCGGGCGACCTTCGAGGAATGATAGGCAGCACCATCGCACTCGACGCCAAGGACGTAGCGGCCCGGCTCCAGCGGGTGCCGCACACCGATGTCGATGCGATATCCAGCGGTGCCGACCTGAGGGACAGGCTCGTAGCCAAGGGCGATGATCTCGCGGATGACGTCTTCTTCGAACGGACTCTCGGCGTCCCCGAGACTGTCTGTGAGGTCAACGGCGAGTGCAGGCATACCACGCTGGGCGAAGTCGATGTAGCGGGCAAGTGCGCTGACGCCGGTGTTAGTGGATGCAAGCTGACCCGGGTGGAAGGAACTGATGACTTCAACACGCTGCCGAGCCCGTGTGATGGCGACGTTCAGCCGGCGCCACCCGCCCTCCCGATTGAGGGGTCCGAAGTTGGTCGTCATCTTGCCGTGCTCATCGGGCCCATAGCCGATAGAGAAGAGGATGACGTCGCGTTCGTCTCCCTGGACGCTTTCCAGGTTCTTGATGAAGAATCCGTCGAGACGATCATGGGAGTTAAGCAGGTCCGCCAGCACGGGGCTGCCGACCGATGTTCGCTCCATCGCGGCGAAGATCGCATCTTCCTGGGCGGACGAAAAGGTGACGACCCCGAGGGAGAGGTTGGGGTGCTCCGTAGCATGGAAGAGAATGCGTTCAACGACTTTATCCGCCTCGGCAGGGTTGTCGCGCGACGTGCCACGACGGTAGGTTCCGTCGACAACGATGGACTCGATGCCGACGTCGGCGCCTTGTTCGCGGGCGCTTGGGAATGTGAAAAGCTCGCCCTTGTAGAAGCGGTAGTTGGAGAATGCGATGAGGCTCTCGTGCGCGCTGCGGTAGTGCCACGTGAGGGGCAGCGATGGGAGTGCGCCGGCCGCCTTGCATTGGTCGAGCACGGACTGGAAGATGTCGGGATCGTCTTCATCGTCGCTCTCTTCATCCTGCAGGCCACTGGTGAAGAAGCTGGTCGGAGGCAGCTGCTTGACGTCGCCGGCGACGATCAACTGGTTGCCGCGGTAGATGCAGTTGACGGCGTCGGACGGCAGGACCTGGGATGCTTCGTCGAAGATGACGACGTCGAACCGCATGCCGGCCGGCAGATACTGCGAGACGGCGAGCGGGCTCATCATGAAGCAGGGCTTGAGCTCTTGGGCAACCTCGGCGGCCTCGCCTAGTACCGTGCGGATCGGCTTATGGCGGGTCTTGAGGTTGGCCTGACGCTGGATGAGCTGTGCGCCTCTGCTCGCCGTCGACTTGGGGCGCCGCGCGTTGCATGCCGCAACGACCTTGTTGTGGGCCTCGTGGACGAGGCGCTGGTCGAGTTCACGGAAACGCTCCACGAGCGCATTGCGGTCATCCGCACGTAGCCGACTCAAACGGTTGTCGGCCGCAACCGTGGCGTCGACCCAGGCCTCGAGGACTGCGCGTTCGATCGCGTCCTGGACGTCGCCGGCGGCGGCCTGTTCAGAGGAGAGCTCCTCGACCAGCGGTGCGCAGCCGTAGTCACGGAACCACTCGCTCCAGCGCTCGTAGGCGGCCCAGTGCGGAATGTCGCGAGTCGCGGTGTGGGCGAGCTCGGCGAGGTATTCGTGAGCCTGGTCGAGGTCACGGTCGAGGTCGGTCCGTAGCTCGGTGACGCGACCGCTGGTGAAGTTGGCCAGGAGCGACTGAATGGCCTGTGCCCAGGTTTCGACGACCGAAGCGAGCTCAACCGAGCCGATCGACGGTGCCCACAGCCGTTCGGCGACGCCCCGAGGGACACTGCCGTGGAGGTATTCGCGGACGGCATCGGCCCAGTCGAGGGCATGCTCGAGGCGGGACCACTCGGTGGCGAACGCGTCGTAGCCGGGGCCAAGTGCGGCAGCGTCGTCGTCGTAGCGGTCGAGGATGGTCGCTGTTGTGCGGGCGATCTCACCCGCCGCCGTCAGAGCTTTGCGGGCCTCGTCGATAGTGAGATCGCGTTGCGCGGCCACCGCCGCTCGTTCGACGGCGGCGGTCGATTCACCGTCGGTGTCCGACAGCTGGAGGGCCGCTTCCGCAACGTCGTGCGGCGTCTGTCGTGCGGCATGGTCCCGGGACTCTTCTCCCCACGCAGCCGCGAGTGTGTGCCACACCGTGAGCCGGGCGTCGAGACGTTCAGCGATGCCGACGAGGTGGGGATCGGGGTTACCGGTGGTGCTGAGCTGGCGCGCGAGGGCATCGGCGTTGAGGTCTTCCCCCACGATCCGCAGGGCTCGTTCTGCGATCTCGATCGCGGCGCTGACTCGTGAGAAATCGGTCTCGGCACGCCGGTAGTAGCCGCCCAGTCGCGCGGCATGATCGGCCTCGGCTCGAGTGAGGGTGGTCTCCGACTGCTGCCAGGAGATCGCATCGGGCAAGGCGGAAATGGCTTGTTTGTCGGCCTTGCCTCGCACGGTGATGGACTTCAGCAGGCGTCGGTCGGCACGTGCGGCACTCGACCAGCGGTGGATGCCGACATGCGTCTGGGTGAGGCGAGTGTGGAGCGCCCGTAGATCGGTCGACAACGCCGAGGCAGAGAACTCGGCGCGGGTGGCGTTCTCCCAGGCGCGAACGAGATCGACGAGTCTGCCGAGGATGTCGGCGGACTCGTGAACCGAGGTAGTGAGCGCTGGGTTGAACCAGGCGGCCTCGGGAAGTGTCGTCTGCATAGCGAGGCGCGCGAGCGCGACAAGGTCGACGATGCGAGTGATGGTGAGCCGGTCGGGGTCGACCCCGAGGAGGTAGGCGAGGCGGCGGCCGTCCTCGGTGATCGCGGCGAGCGTGACCGGGGCTCCGAGCGCCGCGTCAACCGCTCCGCGAAGCTGGGACGCGGTCGTGTCCGGCGTCGGGCGCCAGAGGTCGTTGGGTGCCTCAAGTACGTCCAGATACATCACATCGTCGGGCTTCAGCTCCGTCCATCCCGGCCCGACGGACCGCTCGATGACGGCTGTCGCTCTGGCGTGCTGCTCGACAAGTTCGTGCGCATCACGCAGACGCTGTCTGACGATCCCGAGGTCGTCCGTCGTCAGATGGGAGACCTGACTGGCTGCGGACCGTTCTTCAAGCAGTTGCAGGAGGAGGACGCGGTCACTTGCCGCGGCCGTAGTGCCGGGCATGGACACTTCGAGGTCGTCGTCGACCGCGCGAGATCGCGTGGCAAGAGCCCTGGCCGCGTCGGCGGCCTGGGAGGCGAGCTTGCGTAGTTGATCGGCGTCACCGGGGTCGGCATACTGCGTGAGCCCGCGCCACAGGAAGTCGTCACCACGCTCGACGGGGGCCCATGCGCGGCCGAGAGCCGCGGCGCCATTGCGCATCTCGGCGAGGTCGTCCGCCGTCAGTGCGCCCCACTGCTGCCCCGCCGGAAGGCGGAAGCCGCTCATCCGATGAGCGAGCGCGATGCGACCCAGCGCCCAGTGAATGCTGCGTCCGACGCTTGGCCGCACCTCGTTCAACGCATTGGCGTAGTCGCTGAGCTCGTGTCGGGTGCGCTCGAGCTCCTTGGCCTCGATCGACGACAGCGCCGCACCGGCGCGTACGCGCTCCTGGAGTGCTCTACCCATGGTCTGCGCGAACTGCTTGCGGGTAGTGGCGCTGCTGTGCAGCTCCAGAAGGAACGGGCCGAGACCCACGTCGCTGAGCCGGTTGCGGACGACGTCGAGCGCGGCCGCCTTCTCACTGACGAACAGGATGGAGCGCCCGCTTGCCATGAGTTCGGCGATCATGTTCGCGATGGTCTGGCTCTTGCCAGTCCCAGGGGGTCCATCCATGACGAAGCTGCGGCCGTCGCGGGCGGCGAGGATGCACTTGCGCTGGGATCCATCAGCGTCCATCACGTTGTGGAGCAACTCGGGCGGCGCAGCGTTGTCGAGCTCATCGTCGCTGATCGGATCGAACACGAACGAGTTGGCAGAAGGGGAGTCGGGACCGAGCGCAACGAGCTGGACGAGGCTGCTGGCGACTACCTCGTCGTGGTGCTCACGCAGGTCCTGGTAGATGGCTTCCTTGTGGAAGCTGAAGGTCGTGAGAACGAGTCGCTGGTGGACCTCCCAGGAGGCGAAGGCCGCGACTCGCCCGCGTACTGCCGCGAGAACGGTGTCGACGTTCAGGTCGTCGGGATCAACGGCGTCGAGCGTGAGCCCGAAGTCGTTCTCCAGCTTGAGGGCGAGAACCGGGTTGAGGACGACGTCGTCCTCGGTCCTGGTGAGTGCGTACGGCATGTCGGCTGCAGTCCGGCGCAGACGCACGGGGGCGAGAAGGATCGGGCTGATCACCTCCTTGCCGTCCTGCGGGTCGACCCAGGCGAGCATGCCGATGCCGAGGTAGAGGGTCCAGATGCCGCGGTCAGCGAAGGTCTGCTGGCTGTGCTGGTCGAGTCGCCGAAGGCTGGACTTGAGCTCGGTCTCGTTCTTGCCCGTGACGGTGAGTTCGCGTCGCGCGCCGCTGGTTCGTTCGTCGTCCAGGGCAACGCGCACGTCGCCCTGTTCCGTCATCCGGAGAGCTTCGCCCGGATGGGGGACAACGATCTCAAGTGACGCCGACTTGGTGTGCTTGAAGTACAGGAGTCGCTGCCGGCGGTCGAGGGTGACAAGCTCCCGGCGCCAGGTCTCAAGCTGACGTTCGAGCCGTTTGCCGAGCTCGGTGTTGACGGCCGACGCCGACCTGTTCGTCATGGATCGATCCTTGATCGTTCGGGCAACATTCGCACGGCCATGGTGAGCAGCACCTGGATGTCGTCATCGGCAAGTCCGGGGAGGAGATTGAGCAGACGCTCGCGGGGGCCCGTGCCGGGCGGCTCCTGGGGCGGCAGGTCAGATTCCGTCGCCGACTCGACGTCGAGGGTTTCGGGGGTGGTGTCCAGGTGGTCGAGGCCGAGGGGCAGCGGCTCGGCGTGGACGATGTATAGAGCCTGGGTGCACCTGGTCATCGCGGAGTAGAGAGTTCGGCGTCCGTCGTCTGATCCACCGACGATGGCGGCTGGCTCTACGACGACGACGGCGTCGAACTCGAGGCCCTTGGCGAGTCGTGACGGCACCATGCTGCATGCGTGGGCGAAGTCGCCATCGCGACCGTCACCGATCTGTCCCTTGCCCCGGACGGTCTGCAGGATCTCGTCGTAGTGAGCGTCGGGTACCACGATGCCGACGGACATCTCGAGGGCGCGCGCCTGATCGGCAGTTGCCAGGACAGCCTCGGCGAGTGCGAAAGGTTCCGCACGGACGACCTGCGGCACGATCCGTCCCGCGCGGATGGACCTCGGGGCCTGCAGCTCGGACGAGATCAGCGGAAGCTGGCGCGCCGCGAGGTCGAGTGCCGAGCTCGGCACCCGATAGCCGATCGACAGGGTCTCAATCGTCGGCTCGGCGTCATTGAGATGCCGGCAAACCTGGACCCAGTTGTCTTTGGCCCACGTCGTGCGGGCCTGCGCCAGATCGCCGAGGAGTGTCATCGAACCGGTAGGGCATCGGCGCGCGAGGGCGCGCGCTTGCATGGGTGAGAGGTCTTGGGCCTCGTCGACCACGACGTGGCCGTATGTGACCGGTGGACCGTCGAGCATGGCGGCGAGCTCGTCGAGGCAATACAGGTCCGCTTCGGTCCAGCGCTCATCGGCGACACTCAACGAAGTCTCGCGAGACAGCGCCGCGCGTTCATCGGCGGTCAGGATGCCGTTCGCGGCATCGACGAGCCATGAGCGGGTGGCGTAGAGCGTTCGCAGAAACTCTTCAGGGCTGAAGGTGGGCCAGAGCCGGTCCAGCGCGTTCTGGAATGCCGAGAGGCGCCTGATCGTCGAGTCACTGGCCACAGCTGGCCGCCTTCGGCGCCGTTGTTCGGCGATGTAGGCGTCGTGGATGGCCTGCCCGAGAGTTTCTCTGAGCACCGACCGTGCGCCGTTGTGCGGAAGCGCTCGGCCGCGGACATCGTCTACGAGAGCCATGACCTGGTCGGCGGGGAGGGTGACACGATCCGCTCCGACCGCCAGCTCGAGGTCCTCGTGGGGGGCACCGATGCGTTGACGCAGGGCATTGGCAAGGACTGTGGCGACACGATCGGAGCCCTTCACCGCCTCTGCCAGCGGGGAATCGGGGGTACTGGCTCGGGCGTCCCCCGCGTAGAGGTCTGGAAGTCGGACCTGCAGGACGTCGTTCACGCCGAGCAGTGGCAGCACGCCGCTGATATAGCTGAGCAGCGTGGTCGACGGAGCGACGACGAGCATGCCGCTCTCACGCAGTGCGACGTTGTTGTACGCGAGCCATGCCGCACGGTGGAGGCCGACGACTGTCTTGCCGGTACCAGGCCCACCCTGGACCACGAGCAGCTTGTCCATTGGTGCGCGGATCACGGCGAACTGCTCAGCTTGGATGGTGGCGACCACGTCTCGCATCGCGCCGTCGCGCGAACGTTCCAGCTCGGAGAGCAGCGCATCGCTGATCGCTGGCGCCCCTATGGCGTTCCCCGCGCCCGGCCCGAAGACCTCATCGACCAGTCTGACAATCCGTCGGTCCTCTTCGACGAAGGTCCGCTTGAGCGTCAGCCCGTGCGGCTCGGCCGTAGATGCCTCGTAGAAGGGCGCTGCGGCCGGCGCGTGCCAACTGATGACCTTGAGGTTCTTCTGTTCGTCATAGACGCGTCGCCGGCCGATGTACAAGGAAGCGTCCGCGGCATCGGCGCGACCGAAGATCAGCGCTCCGGTGCCCTTGGACTGCCGCAGAATCTCGAGAGCGCGCCGTAGGGCCCGGGCGGATGCGCGATCACCCGGGACGGCCGCCGCGATGCTCGACTCGGCGTCGGCCAACCCGCGCTCCAGCAGGTCGTAGGAGCTGTCGAGGTACGCCTGCTCATCCGCGTGCGCGGGATGCACCACGGTCATGTCTGCTCCTTGTCGCCTCACAGGTCGCGCAACTGCTTCTCGCGCCACGCGTACGGACGCTGGTAGTCCGTGACGAGTACCAGCTTGTCATCGAGAACGCTCTTCAGTGTGTGGTGTTGCTCTGCCACGATCACTCCTCATCCTCGATGCTTGGTCGTCTCGTTTCTACCTGGCCCCTACCTAGTCGGCTCAGAGCGCTTCGAACGGCACATCCCTCGCCCAGCGCGTGAG
This sequence comes from Isoptericola sp. Y541, assembly GCF_059445465.1. Taxonomy (NCBI): domain Bacteria; kingdom Bacillati; phylum Actinomycetota; class Actinomycetes; order Micrococcales; family Promicromonosporaceae; genus Isoptericola; species Isoptericola sp. Y541. The sequence goes on from NZ_JCAIUJ010000004.1 coordinate 255,250, forward strand.
GAGGACCGCTAGATCCTTGATGTTCTGCGTGCGGGACCCCGGCGCTTCGCTGGTTCGCGCCTCGAACAGGCCTGTCCCCCACCAATCGTCCCCGATGGGAATGCCCATCCGGCCCGACAGGCCGCCCATGAGCTTCCGCATCCTCCGGTCGCCCGCAGGCGAGACGACAGGGACACCGGTCCGATCTTCTACCGCGACGTCGTGGTACGCGCCTGCGAGGCCGCGAACGATCGTGGGGGACGAGAGCAGACTGTGCCCGCGGAGTTCCGATGGCGCCCGCTCCCTGTCGGCAATCCGGCGGAGGTCCTCGAACTCCTCGCTCAGCGCGTCGAGGAAAGCGGTCGCAGCTGTCAGGATGGCGGTCTCATCAGCGTCCCTCTCCCGTTTGGCCGTCATCGTCCGTCCCAGACCGAGCGCAACCGCGGCGACGACATCTGTCACGTTCTTCCCTGAGATCCAGTTCTCGTTACGGCCCCGGACTGTGTCCGACTCGAGCTCCACATGGTCCTTGAGAAGGGGATGATCCTCGATCAGTGCTTGAGCGACCCTGTTGATGACCTTGCGACGGTCGAAGGATGCCGTCAGCGACTTCGTGATCCCCTTGGCGTTCGTCGCGATGTCGTGGAAGTACTGCTTGTGGTCGTCGAGGGTCACGCCCTCGAGTACTTCGACCGTCACGTACTCGGTCCGGAGCCGCTCTCGTTCCTGATTGAGTCGCGCGATCACCTCCGCGGCCTCGGCGCTCTTCGCCGCCTCTCCGCGGTCGTCGGCCTGCAGTTTGACCTCGCGCGCCCGCCGGGACTCGTCGGCGACACGCTTCGCCGTCATCGCCCAGCCGAGGATGCGATGCTGGCCGTCGAGGATCTGCAGCTCCGATTCCGAATTGTGCGGCAGGCGGAGGATCCCGAAGTCGACGCCTGAGACCGTGGACTGCACCTCGAAGTCCTCCGAGAGTGGGTACGTGGTGTCCAGGAGCAGCGGCGGGGTCGCCCACTTGGCGTTGATGCGCCAATAATCCGAGAAGTCCGAGGCACGCTTCGGACTGACTTTGCGATTGCCCTCAAAGGGCTCACCGGGGTCGGGTAGGGGCAAGTGGGTCGGGATCAGATAGATCGGCAGCGCGACGACGAACAGGCTCTTCCCCGCCCGGATGTAACGCTGGGCCAGCAGCTCCTTCCGGTCGTCGTATCCGCTGAGGTTGAACTCGCGCATCGTCATGCCACCGCTCCCCACATCGCTTTTCCGATCTCATCCTCGAGCGCCACTGGCGATCGCTCGGTCCGCCGCACCGGCGTACAGGGGGACTCGTGTAGCCGTGGCGTGTCGGGGTCGACGTCGTGACGGCCGTCGAGATAGTCCTTCAGCCCGAGCGACCGCGCCGGCTCCCCGAGCTCTGTCATCGTCTTCTTCTCGATCTGACGGATCCGTTCACGGGTCAGGCCGACAGCGGCGCCGATCTCCTCCAGCGTCTTCGGCTCACGACCCGACAGACCGAATCGCATAGCGATGATGCGCGCTTCACGATCGGTCAAGGTATCGAGCAACTGCGCGGTCTGGTCCCGCATCAGGTTCGACGACACGAGCTCGCATGCGCTCATGTCCTCCTCGTCCACGAGAAGGTCCCCGAACTCCACCCAGTCCGCCGACTCCCCGAGCGTTCGTCGCCCGGTGGGTGCGAGTGCCGAAAGGGACAGCACTGGCTGGCGATAGCCCCTGAGACGCTCCACGTCGCCGGTCGACATGTCGAGCACGGCAGCCACGGCTTCGGAGGAAGGCGCACGTCCGAGGGCATCCCGCAACTCCCACTCGACCTTCGCGATCCTGTCCATGCTCTCCACCACGTGTACAGGGATGCGAATGATCCGTCCCCGGTCCGCGAGCCCGCGTGTGATGGACTGCCGGATCCACCACGTCGCGTAGGTGGAGAACTTGTTCCCCCTCGTGTAATCGAACCCTTCGACCGCCCGGATCAGACCGACGTTGCCGTCCTGGATGAGGTCGAGGAAAGGCATCCCCCGGCCGGCGAAGTGCTTGGCGATGGAGACGACGAGGCGCAGGTTCGCCCTGATGAGATGGTCTCTCGCCCGGCAACCGTCGCCCGCTATCCATCGGAGGTCGCGGTACAGCCGTCGCTCGTCCGCCGACGATCTCGTCCTGTCCCAACCGGCGAATTCCCGGAACACGCGATCCTTCGCGTACAAGCCTGCCTCGATCCGCGTCGCGAGTTCGATCTCCTCGTCGGCACTCAGGAGCGTGACCTTACCGATCTGCTTGAGGTAGTCCTTGACAGGGTCGACGGTCGCGCCGGCTGAACTGATCTGCGGACGCGGCTCATCATCACCCTGCCCGACGTCACCATCGTCGAAGACGACGTCCCAGATCACGGGGTACCCGTCTCCGCGACGGACCGCGCTCGGCACGACATTGCGGGGCGCGCTCTGCACGCGAGATGCGGCGGTGTTCGCCGGCGGCTCCTGGGGCGTGACACGGCCGCCGTCTGCGGTGCCCGAAACGGTTGTCGCGACCGGTGCTCCATCGCCCAGCTGACGCAGACCCCCGAGCGCGGTCTGGGGAAGCTCGAACAGAGTCTCGACGACGGGTGCCGACTTCTCCCACGACGGCTTCGCGAGCGCTCCCCGCGCCATCCCCTGTGGCTCGTCGACAGCGGCATCGGTAGCCTCGCGCCAACGTCCGAGCGCGTCGGCGATGGCGCGGACGTCCTGACGACGAGCTCGAGGACTCCGGGCGTCGCGGTTATCCCACGCCCCGGAGTCCCAGAGATGGTCAGGGACGGGTCCACGCGTGCGCTGCCCGACTGTCGACAGGAATGCCCCGAATCTCTCCGCGGAGGAGCCGCTGGCGGCCAGGGAGTCGTCACTCATCTCTATCACCTGAGCGGCGAAGAACTCAGCCACGCCCTTCAGGAAGGTGACCGAACCCGTCAGGCTGGTGGCCCGGAGCTCCGAGGCTGTGATCGCGCCCTCTGCGACGTCCTGCAGGTCGTCGAATGCGTCGAAGAGCAGGTCGAAGAAGTCCGTGGCCACGGAGAGGATCGCGTCCTCGCAGTACCGATCGGCTACGGCGGCCGTCGCCGTCGCGAGACCCAGTGCCACTCGGACGATGGCGACGACCTGGGCGAGAGACAGGACCGCACTCGAAGCGGAGGTGACCCGATCCGTCTCGCGCTCCACCAGTCCCGACAACGAAGCATGTTCCTCGATGAGTCGTAGCACCGCGCGATTGACCGGATCGGATCGGTCGAAGGCTGCCGTGACGGACCGGGTGATCCCCTTGGCGTTGCGGGCGATGTCGAAGAACCACTGCTTGTGGTCCTCGAGCGACGTCGCGTCGAGGACCTCGACGGTCACCTGCTCCTCCCAGAGCCGGGTGCGCAGCGGCTCGAGCGCGCGCATGGCGTCCATGGCGGCATTCGCGGTACCGAGGTCACCGCCTGCGGCCGCGGCACGGTAGCGCTCGGCGACGACCTTCGACCTGTCCGCGAGGTCACGCAGTAGCAGGGCCCACCCGAGGACACGGTGCTGACCGTCGAGGATCTGCAGCCCGGTCTCGTCCGGGGTCGGCAGCCGGAGCCTTCCTGCCTCGAGCCCTCTGGCCGGGAACTGCACGTTGAACCAACGCCCGAGATCCTCCGAGGTGTCCAGAAGCAGGGGCGGGGCAGCCCATTTCCGGTTCTCGTTCCAGTAGCGGCCGAATTCCCGCGCGCGCTTCGGATCGACGAGCCGGTTTCCCTCCCATCGCAAACCCGCGTCGGGAATCGGGACGACGTCAGGGATGGTCGAGATGGGCAACGCGAAGACGTACAGGTAACCGTTGGCGCGGCGGCTGCGCTGCGCGATGACTTCAGTGGCGGACATGCACCATCCCGACGAACGACCAGTTGGTGCCGCGACAGTACGTCCCACCACCGACATTCCTGAGGTGGCCGCAGGCTACGACATCGCGAAGTCAGTAACCGACGACGAGGACGCCTTGCAGGTCGAGCCGGATGCCAGGGCTCGAGCGCAGGTCGTCGAGTTCCCGGAGCACGGGATCGATAACGGTGGTCCCCTTGTATGTGACGGGAACCGCGAGAACAAGCCAGTCCACTGGTGGGGAGGCCGCGGCGGCGAGCAGCGCGAAGAGCGCTCCGTGGTTCGCGGCTGCCCGGCCTGCCTGGATGCTCACTGCCGTTCCTGACGAGTGGGTGAAATCCAGTTCCTTCGCGGCCAGGGTCCCGCCGGCGTCGGCGGAGAACCCTCCGGAACGTAATCCGTGCTCCACGACGGCGCACACCTCAGCGCGCCGGATCCCGCCGCGGGCGTCGCGACGGGACCCCATCGCGACAGCCCTGGACTCCAGATATCCGACGACGTCGGTGACGTTACCGGGTACGGGTCCGGCGGTGAGGTCGAAGCTGAGTAGATGCGACACGGGCAGAGCTTCGCATACTCCGGAGCGCGCTCATGTCAGGCGTCGAAGGCACTCAGGACTTCTCGACCCAGCGCCTTCCCGAGCGGGATCGGAACAGCGTTACCGATCTGTCGCGCTATCGCGGCCTTCGATCCGACGAACTTGTAGTCGTCGTCGAATCCCTGGATGCGCGCCGCTTCGAAATGCGTGATCGCCCGGTTCTGAGTCGGGTGGAGGTACCGCCCCTTCTCGGGCTTGAAGAACTCGGTACGGATCGTCACCGAGGGCTTCTCCCAGACAAGGCGCCCCATGACGTCCCCCGAGCCCGTGCGGTGCTTGCGCCAGCAGGGAGCCTTGAGCTCCTCAGGGAGATCGAACCGCCCACCCCCGTAGGGGATCACACGGAACCGCTCGAGCGAGAGGTCGGTGTACGTCCGCCCGACGTGCAGGTCCGACGCCTTGAAGGCACCCGGCATCGTGCGCCCGAACCGCTCGACGGTTCCCGGCGGTAGGTCGAGTTCGGCCGCGTGGCGAGGAACCACTTGGCGGCCGTCCCCCTCGAACGCATCGCGGACGGTCCGATACGTCTCGGGAATGTGCGTGGCACGCGGCATCGCCACGGCCGAGGCGTCCTTGTGCCGCCCGAGTACGACGACGCGCTTGCGCACCTGGGCCGCGCCGTGGTCGGCGGCGTTGAGCACGCGGGCTTCGAACTCGTAGTCCTCGAGCGCGCCACCGGTGGCGAACGCGTCGGTGAACACGGAGAACTGCGGTGACTTGAGGAACGCCGGGACGTTCTCCATCACGAAGTACTGCGGGCGAGCACGACGGACGGTCTCGGCGTAATAGCGCCAGAGCAGGTTGCGCTCGTCGTCGACGTCCTGCTTGCCGAGGGTGGAGAACCCCTGGCAGGGCGGCCCTCCGACCACGACGTCGACCTCGGGCACATCTTCCTGCTCGAGCCAGGTCTGGATGGGGCCGCAGTGGACGACGTCGCCGTAGTTCGCCTGGTAGGTCGCCGCCGCCTCCGGTTCGAGCTCGACCGCACGAACAGTCCGAAACAGGGACGATGCCGAGTGCATCCCGGCGGTCAGGCCACCTGCCCCCGCGAACAGGTCGAGTACGCGCAGGTCACGCTCGTCGGACACGGCGTGGTCGGCTGCGACGTCGGCGCGGGAGGATACAGGGGTGGCCACGCGACGGAACACTATCGGGCCAGCACACGTGTTCGATACCCGGCGCGCCGGCGAGGAGATCGACGTGCCTCACATCGCACCGGAACGCCCGTCGACGACGCCCCAAGTGTCGGCCCGGACGTCCCGCCAGGCCCGCAAGGACACCGTGCCGGAACTCGCGCTCCGGCGGGAGCTCCACCGCCGCGGGCTGCGATACCGCGTCGAGTACCCGGTCCCCGGTAGACCCCGGCGTCGCATGGACATCGCTTTCACCCGGGTGAAGATCGCGGTGTTCGTCGATGGCTGTTTCTGGCACGCCTGCCCGGTCCACGGGACCTCGCCTCGGTCGAACGGCATCTGGTGGGCGGAGAAGCTGACCCGCAACATCGCGCGGGATCGAGACACCGATGCCCATCTCGCGGGCCTGGGATGGACCGTCGTCCGCGCGTGGGAGCACGAGGTTCCCGTGGACGTCGCCGACCGGCTCGAGGCACTCGTCCGCCACGGCCCGAACGTGTTCAATCGGGCGCATGCCGCGGACCGGGAGCATCCGACACCGCGTCCCGAACGATGACGGAGGCCGCAGGTGCCCACACTCCACGACGACCGCGCCCGGTGGGTCACGCAGCTCTGCTCGGAGACGCTCACTCCCCTCGGCGACCGACACCGCCACCTCGCGGGCATGGTCCGTACCGACCTGGGGCCGACGACGGTGGTCGCGTCACACCTCGCCGTGCGTGCGGCCGAATGGGTGACGCAGAGCGGCGACCTGCGCGACGTCGCCGACCGCGTGGTCGCGACGCACGTGCTGCGCCCGGAGTACGCCGGGCGTCGCGAGGTCGACGAGTTCGTGGCCGCCGTGGAGTCCGCCGTCGCGGGCCGGGGTCTCGGGGGCACGGATCGCTGGGATCTCCCGACGCACTCCCGGACGCTCGCAGAACTCTGTTGCACCCATGGAGATCCGCGTTGGTCGTCCGACGATCTACGACGGTTGCTGGTGCGCCACTGGAACGTGGTCGACCCGCAGGGCGTCGAGTACCTCGTCGGTCTGGGACGGGACCCGCTCCAGGGGTTGCGCACGCTGCCGGAGAAGATGGACGACCTCCCAGACGGCCTCCCTCGGGCGATGATCGCGCAGTGCTTCGTGAACGACGAGGTCCATCGGCGACGTGAGACGGCGATGTCCGCGCAGCACCTCGACGGTGTGGAGCACCTCCGTCGACTCGCCGTGGACCTGCACACGCTGGGACCCACCATGACGATCTTGCGGAACACGGTCGAGGACACGGCCTACACGGTCGCGGCCCGGCGCGCGGCATCGGAAGCACTCGAGTTCGTCCGGGCACACCACCGGGCGCTCGGTACGGCGCTGAAGGACCTGACGATCCACGAATGCGATCGCCTGGACGCGGATCCCGAGACCCATTTCCGACGCGCATGCATGGACGCTTTCGCGGACCGTGACTGCTACTTCGGCGACATCGGGCGGCTCCGGAGCTACCACGGCACCTTCGGGGTCCTGCCGTGGTGGCAGATCCCGGCAGACGACGAGAGCGTCGGCGAGCTGTCGGAGCTCCTGGCGACCGGTAGCGCGCAGTTCGAATTCTCTCTGGACGAGGAGGAGTTCGAGGTGTCCCTGGCCGTCGGCCCGGCGGGCGGCGGGCTCTGCTACCAGTTCGTCTTCGAGCTGTGGCGCTCGGTGTCGGCGTGCGAACTTCTCCACCTCGGGCTCGTGCGGTCGGTGGGGATCGATGTCGACGTGCAGCGCGGCGACGGTGTCGAACGATTGGGATCGACGTGGCTCACCGTCCCGTCGGGACTCGCCGAGCGCCTGGTGGACCTCGCCACGATGGCGCTCCGCGCACACACGGGGCAGGAGGCCGAGGGCTACGCCGACTACCGAGAGGTCTACACCGCCCTCGAGGTCGACCTGCTCGAACCGCGGAACCAGACCTGGTCACGCCTCGGTGGGCAGCGGTTGGTGGAGGTCCCGCGGTTCACCTACTGACCTTGCACGTGGACGACCGTCCCGGCTCCGGCCGGGCACCCGGCACTATGCCCCCTTTTCACCCGTTCCGCGGTGGGCGGCAACCGGTCCCCGCCATACGATGAGTGCCACTGTTCGCCGCGGCATCGGACGAAGCGCGGCGGGGTGACGCCGTCCCCGACCTGGAGCACCACACCGATGACATCGACCGCTGTACCCACGTCGGACGCGGGCGCCCCGCGCCGCAAGCTCATCGAGGTGTCGCTCCCGCTGGAGGACATCAACCGGGAGTCGGCGCGGGAGAAGTCGATCCGGCACGGCCATCCGTCGACGCTGCACCTGTGGTGGGCTCGGCGCCCGCTCGCCTCGGCGCGTGCGGTGCTGTTCGCGCAGCTCGTCGACGACCCGTCGTCCCACCCGGACCGGTTCCCGGACGAGGCGTCGCAGAAGGCGGAGCGGGAGCGGCTGCACGACATCATCCGGCGGCTGGTGGTGTGGGAGAACGTCGGCGACGAGAAGCTCCTCGCCGAGGCGCACGCCGAGATCCTGGCGTCGACCGACGGCAACCCGCCGGCGATCCTCGACCCTTTCGCCGGCGGCGGCACCATCCCGCTGGAGGCACAGCGGCTGGGCCTGGAGGCGCACGCGAGCGACCTCAACCCGGTGGCCGTGCTCATCAACAAGGCGCTCATCGAGATCCCGCCGAAGTTCGCCGGCCGCAAGCCGGTGTTCCCCGGCGCCGCCGAGGAGCGCATGGGCGACTGGCCGCGCGCCACCGGCCTTGCCGAGGACGTCCGCCGGTACGGCGCGTGGATGCGCGACCGCGCGCAGGAGCGCATCGGCCACCTCTACCCGAAGGCGACCATCACCGACGAGAAGTCCGGGACGTCCACCGAGGCGACCGTCATCGCATGGATCTGGGCACGCACCGTCACCTGCCCCAACCCCGCCTGCGGCATCGAGATGCCCCTCGTGCGGTCCTGGTGGCTGGGCAAGAAGAAGGGCAAGGAGGCGTACGTCGTGCCGACCGTGGTGGACGACGCCGATACCCCGACCAGACGCCGGGTCGAGTTCTCCATCGGTAACGACAAGGCCAAAGCGCCATCGCCGACCGACGACGGCACGGTCGGCCGCACAGGTGCTAACTGCGTTGCTTGCGCGACCGCGGTCCCACTCGAGTACGTCCGGGCCGAGAGCCGCGCGAAGCGTATGGGCGCGGAACTGATGGCCGTCGTCGCGGAAGGCAACCGATCGCGTGCGTACGTGGCGCCGACTGCTGCTCATCTGAGTGCTGCCGCGGTCACGAAGCCCATGTCCGTCCCGCAGGGAGAGATCTTCGACTGGCCCGGGCGGATCAACGTGTTCCGCTACGGGATGACCCAGTGGGCGGACCTGTTCACGAATCGACAGCTCACCGCGCTCACGACGTTCAGCGACCTCGTCGGTGAGGCGCGCGAGCGGGTGCTGGCCGACGCCGTCGCCGCGGGCCTCCCACACGGCACCCGTCTCGCCGACGGCGGCACCGACGCCGAGGCCTACGCCGACGCCGTCGCCACCTACCTGGCCTTTTCACTGTCCAAGCTTGCGGACCGCGGCTCATCGATCGTTACTTGGTTCCTTGGCCGTGAGTCGACTCGCAACACCTTCGCGCGCCAGGCGATCCCCATGACCTGGGATTTCGTCGAGCCCAATCAGTTCGCGGAGGGCACTGGAAGTTGGCACGGGGCCGTCAAGTGGACGACCGAAGCACTCGATGGTGTCGAGACCCGGGGACAAGTCGCTTGCGTTGAGCAGGCCGATGCATCGACCCGGAGCTATGCGAACGTTGTCGTGTCGACGGACCCGCCCTACTACGACAACATCGGGTACTCCGATCTCTCGGACTTCTTCTACGTCTGGCTCCGCCGCTCGCTCCGAACGATCCACCCGGGTGTCTTCTCGACGATGCTCGTGCCGAAGGCCGAGGAACTCGTCGCGAACCCCTACCGGCACAATGGGAGGGAAGGCGCGGCCAAGTTCTTCGAGGACGGGTTCGAGAACGTCTTCGCACGGGCCCGGGAGTCGGCATCGGACGACTATCCGATCACGGTCTACTACGCCTTCAAGCAGCAGGAGCTCGAGTCCGAGGGCGTCGCCTCGACGGGCTGGGCCACCCTCCTCGAAGGCATGATCCGGTCGGGATGGACGATCACCGCTACCTGGCCGATGCGTACCGAGCTCGGCAACCGCATGATCGCCTCGGGCACCAACGCCCTCGCGTCGTCCATCGTCCTGTCCCTGCGTCCTCGCCACGCGACCGCGTCGGCGACGAGCCGCCGCGGGTTCCTCACCGCGCTGAAGGCAGAGCTCCCGCAGGCCCTTACGGAGATGCAGCAGGGCGCGATCGCGCCGGTCGACCTTGCGCAGTCGACCATCGGCCCGGGCATGGCGATCTTCTCCCGGTACAGCCAGGTACTGGAGAACGACGGCAAGCCCATGACTGTCAAGACGGCGCTCGCGCTCATCAACCAGGTGCTCGACGAGGTGCTCGCGGAGAACGACGGCGACCTCGACACCGACAGCCGGTTCTGCCTGAAGTGGTACCTGCAGTACGGCTGGGCGGTCGCGCCCTACGGCGAGGCCGACGTGCTCGCCAAGGCCACCAACACGTCGGTGGACGGCCTCCGCTCGGCGGGGGTGCTGACCTCGGGTGAGGGCAAGGTGCGACTCGTGCGGCCCGCGGACCTCCCGATGTCGTGGAACCCGGCACTCGACGACCGCATCTCGGTGTGGGAGGTCACGTGCCACCTGGCGCGGGTGCTCTCGGACGAGCAGGGCGGCATCGAGCCGACCGCACGCCTGCTGGCCGCCGTCCGCGACCGCGGCGACGTCGACCTCGAGGCCGTCCAGCTCCTCGCGTACCGGCTGTACGAGCTCACGCAGGACAAGCGTCCCGAGGACGCCCGCCTCTTCAACGCCCTCGGTGGAGCATGGGCCGAGCTCACCTCGGCCGCCGACACCATCGCCCCGGACGCGAACGTCCAGGACGAGTTCGACCTCGGAGACGACAACTGATGCCCACCGTGAGCAACCGCGAGTACGTCGGCCGCGCCCTCGAGATCCTCGCCGGGGCCCTCGACCCGTTCATCGAGCGCGTCGTCGCGCCGCACCTCCCCGACGGTGTCACCGACTGGGCGCGCGTCGTCGAGGCCAAGGACGCCGAGGCCGGCAAGAGTCTCGGCACCTACGAGCGCACCGATCCGCAGGTCCAGTTCCGGATCATCACCGAGCGCATGGGAGCGCTCGGCTTCCTGTTCACCAAGGCGCTGTCCCGCACCGAACAGGGCTATGCCGGCGAACTCCGCCAGATCCGCAACGACTGGGCGCACAACAAGTCGCTCACTGGCGACCAGGCGCGGCGCGCCCTGGAAACCGTCGAGCTCCTGCTCCGCCCCACCGGCGCCGTTCGCGAAGCCGACGAGGTCCGCTCGATGCGCCGCGAGGTCGAACGCGCAGAGTTCGAGAAGGCGACCCGTCGCACCACCCGGTCGGCCTCCACCACCGTCAACACCGCGGACACCGAACTTCCCTCGTGGCGCGACGTCCTCACGCCGCACGACGACGTCGCGAGCGGCGACTTCGCGTCGTCCGAGTTCGCGGCCGACCTCTACCGCGTCGCGGTGAAGGACACCGGCGGCAAGGCCGACGAGCCGTCGACGGAGTACTCCGACGCGATCGAGTTCTTCCGCCGCACCTACCTCACGGACGGCCTGCGCGAGCTCCTGCGCCGCTCGGCCGCGCGCCTGGCTGGCGACACCAACGCCGACGCGGTCATCAACCTCCAGACCACGTTCGGCGGCGGCAAGACCCACTCCATGCTCGCGGTCTGGCACCTGTTCTCCGGCCGGCCGCTCAGCGAGTTCCCGCAGGAGGTCCAGGACGTGCTCCACGGCCACCACGAGGGCGTCGTCGGCACGCCGGTGAAACGGGTGACCATCGTCGGCAACGAGATCTCGCCCGGCCAGCCGACGGCCAAGCCCGATGGCACCGTCGTCCACACGCTGTGGGGAGAGATCGCCTGGCAGCTCGGCCACGAGGCCGGCGACGGCACCGCCGGGTACGCGTACGTGGCCGAGGCCGACCGCACCGGGACCAACCCCGGCGGTGCCCTCCGCGACCTCTTCACCGCGTTCGGCCCGGCGGTGATCCTCGTCGACGAGTGGGTGTCCTACGCACGCCAGCTCAACACCCCGCGCATCCTGCCCGACGGCAGCCGCGCGCCGCTGCCCGGCGGCGACTTCGACACCCAGTTCACGTTCGCCCAGTCGCTCACGCAGGCCGCGGCCGCCGTGCCCGGCATCCTTCTGCTCGTCTCCGTGCCGGCCAGCACGCGACTCTCTGACGGCGCCGCCGGCGACGAGGACACGGCGTCCGAGGCGTCCGACCTCGAGGTCGGCGGCGACTTCGGCCACGAAGCCCTCGCCCGCCTCGACAACATCGTCCGCCGCGTCGCCTACCAGTGGGCGCCCGCCGCCCGCGACGAGTCCTACGAGATCGTCCGCCGGCGCCTCTTCCGGCAGCCCACCGCGGATCAGGCCAAGCTCATCGCAGCCGCCGCCCGCCGGTTCCGCGAGTTCTACCAGCGCAACACCGGCGAGTTCCCCACCGAGGTGACCGAGCAGGCGTACGAGGCCCGCATCCGTGCCTCGTACCCGGTGCACCCCGAGCTGCTCGATCGGCTCTACGCCGAGTGGTCGACGCTCGAGAAGTTCCAGCGCACCCGCGGCGTCCTGCGCCTCATGAGCGCCGTGGTCCACCAGCTCTGGGTCTCCGAGGACAGGTCGCCGCTCGTCATCCCCGGCACCGTCCCGCTCGACTCCGCAGCCGTCCGGCGGGAGCTCGTCCAGTACCTCCCACATGGCTGGGACGCCGTCGTCCAGAACGACATCGACGGCGATGAGTCCGTCGCACGTCGCATCGACCGCGAGCGCCCCAACCTCGGCAACCGGTCCATGACCGTGCGCGCCGCTCGCACGGTCCTCATGGAGTCCGCGCCGACGGTCGCCACCACCCACAAGGGTGTGGACCGCAAGCGGCTCGTGCTCGGGCTCGCCCTGCCCGGCGACGTCGTCGGCAACATCGGGTCGGCGCTCGGCGCGCTGCAGGACGCGTCGTCGTACTTCTACACCGGCGACGGTCGGTTCTGGTACGACACCCAGCCCTCGCTGAACCGCACCGCCGCCGAGCGCGCGCGCCACCTCGACACCGCCCGGGTGTGGGAGGAGGTCGTCGCGCGACTGCGCCGGACCTCTCCCAAGAACACCGTCGAGTTCGCCGGTGTCGTCGTCGCGCCCACCTCGACCGGCGACGTGCCGGACGAGGACGCCGTGCGACTCGTGATCCTGCACCCGGAGCACACGCACAACGGCAAGGACACGAGCAGCGCCGGCAGCCGCTTCGCGCTCGAGCTCCTGCAGAAGCGCGGCAGCGCGCAACGCACGATGCCGAACATGCTCGTCATGCTCGCCCCCGATGCCACGCGGTGGAAGGAGCTGGAGTCCACCGCACGCTCCTATCTGGCGTGGAGTTCGATCCTCGCGGAGAAGGCGCGGCTCGACCTCACCCAGACCAACGAGGCCCAGGCGCTGCGGCAGGTCGAGTCCACCAACCGCACGGTCGACGACCAGATCCTCAACACCTGGATCTGGGGACTGCACGCCACCCAGCCGGACCCGGGCGCACCGTTCGGCGTCGGGCAGCAGAAATGCGACGGGCAGGCGCGCCACGGGCTCGCCCAGCGGACCGGCGCCAGGTTCGTCAAGGAGGACCTGCTGCGTGTCGACGTCGCGCCCGCTCTCGTGCGGATCGACGTCAACGAGTTCCTGCTGGCCCGGTGGAATACGGGCAAGATCCGATTCGGCGAGCTGTGGGAGTGCTACGCCCGCTACCCGTACATGCCGCGCCTTCGGGACCGACACGTTCTCGTCAAGGCCGCGCACGACGCGCTGTTCGACGCCGGGTTCACCGCGCAGGGCTTCGCCCTCGCCGAGTCGTACGACGAGACCTCCGGCAAGTTCGGCGGGCTCGCCGTGCCGATCGAGGACGTCGAGTTCCGCACGATCACGGACGACACCCTGCTCGTGAAGCCCGACCTCGCCGTCGCGCAGCGGCGGGCCGACGAAGCGGCGAAGGCCGCGGAGTCCGTCCCGGGCGGCGGATCGTTCGCTGCCGGAGCGAGCGAAACCGGAATGGCCACCCCTGCCGTCGGCTCCGGACCGGCCGGCCCGGCGCCGGTCGCGCCGCAGGTCGTCAAGAACGTCCGGTACTCGGCGAAGGTGGAGCTCGACGGGTCGGCCGACCTGTCGTCGGCGCTGCGGAACGTCGTCGACGAGGTCCTGCTGCACCTCCAGCAGGCCGGACCCGATCTCCTCGACGTCACGCTCGACATCCGGGCGGAGAAGAGCGACGGGTTCGAGCAGCAGACCGTGCGGGTGGTCGCCGAGAACTCGCGGCAGCTGAAGTTCACCGTGACGAGGTTCGAGGACGCCTGATGGTCGTTGCCGGTCCGCAGCCCGTCTCGTCACGACGGGTCGACCCTGACCCGTCGATCACGTCCGCGATCGGCCGGCACCACTCGCTTGCCACGGCCGTCGCCGATCTCGTCGACAACTCGATCGACGCCGGCGCCCGCAACGTGCTCGTGCGGTTCGTCCTCGCGGACGGAGTGCCTCGCGGCCTGGAGGTGATCGACGACGGTCGCGGCATGGACACCGCGGCCATCGACGACGCGATGACCTACGCCCGCAAGCGGGCCTACGGGCAGACCGACCTCGGACACTTCGGGATCGGGCTCAAGGCTGCATCTCTCAGCCAGGCGGACGCGCTCTACGTGTGGTCGCGGCGGTACGGTGCGCCGGCGGTCGGGCGGCGGATCCTCCGGTCGACCATCGACTCCGGGCCCGTGGTCGACTCCTATGACGCGGAAGACGCCCAGGAGCGTCTGCAAGGCACCGAGGTCGATTTCTCCCTCGACACCGGCACCGTCGTCGAGTGGGCAGACGTCCGGACGTTCCTACGCAGCGCCGACCGCGAGGAGCACCGCCGCTGGCTCGAGGACCAGGTCGACCGGCTGCTCTTCCACCTCGGCCTCGTGTTGCACCGCATCGTCGCGCGCGGCGACGTCCGGATCACGATCGAGGAGTACGACGTCGACTTCGGCGCCGGCGCTCCGCGCGTCGTCGAACCGCTCGACCCGTTCGGCTACGACCGCACCCCCATCTCCGGCTTCCCCATCGAGCTGAGGGCCGTCCTCCCCGACGGAATCGCCCGTGCCACCGCGCACGTCTGGCCGGAGCCAGAACGCAACAAAGTCGGTTTCACCCTCGACGGCAAGGGCCCGCTGGACTCCCAGGGCCTCTATGTGTACCGCCGCGACCGGCTGCTCCACGCCGGCGGCTGGGTCGACCTCACGCGACGCTCCCGCGAGCTCGAGTTCGCTCGGGTCGCCCTCGACATCACGCCCGAGACCGAACACCACGTCACCATCAACCCGGAGAAGACGGGCGTCGTCCTCGACGCGACCCTCAAGGATGCGATCCTCACGGCACGTGCGGCCGACGGCACGTCGTTCGCCGACTTCCGGCGCGCCGCCGAGACCGGGGCGAAGGAAGCGCGCAAGCGCCAGGCCCGACCGGTCAGGGTGATCGAACCCCGTGGCGGTCTCCCCGGCGACGTCCTCGACGCCTTCGCCGAGGCGGCCGAGTTCGACCTCGACGAGCCCGCCGTCGAGATCCGCTGGAGCACCCTCCCCGAGGACCGGTTCTTCAAGGTCGACCGGGATGCCGGAGCGCTCGTCCTCAACGTGCGGTACCGCACCGCCGTCGTCGGGCAGCGCAGCCTGCGCCGGGACGACGCACCGCTAGTCAAGAGTCTGCTGCACCTACTGGTCAACGAGCATTTCGCCGGTGCGTACCAAGGGGCGAGCGCCCGCCGGTACGAGGCCACTTGGCAGTCCATCCTGGTGGCCGCGGCGAAGGCGCAGGGCGAACAACTCGACGGAGGCGACGAGGCATGACCGAGGCGGACGACAGGCTGAGCCCGGAATCTTTGGAGCACTACTTCAGGCTCGGGAAGACCTCCACCCACACCCTGACGACCGCGCCCCGTTGCATCCTGCGCATCGACCCGCGCGGCGAGCGACTCACCCTCCGGACCCCGTACGACGGGACCGAACCCGCGCTCAAGGGGTTCCGGCACGTCGAGGTCGACGTCATCGACGACGACGACGAGACGTGGTCGACCCTCAGCGTCGACGCGACCGAGATGCACTACGAGGCGTACAGCCTGCTGTTCTCGGTCACCGAGACGATGCGCGGGGGCGCCAACTTCGCCTCGGCCGCCAACTCCGCCGTCACCAATCTGAAGTCACTCCTCGCCGCCCGGCAGCGCCTCAGCGAATCGCAGCAGCTCGGACTGGTCGGAGAGCTGCTTGCCCTTACCGCGCTGCTCGACCGCGCACCGGAGTCCGAGGTGCTCGACTGGTGGCTCGGGCCCGCCGCAGAGCAGCACGACTACGCGTTCGCCGACTTCGACGCCGAGGTCAAGACGACCCTGTCCGAGCGTCGCCGGCACATGATCTCCGGGACCGGGCAGCTACGGCCCAACCCTGGCCGTCCGCTCTGGCTCGTGTCGATCCAGCTCACCCGCGCCGGCGGGGGCGACGGGCCCTCGCTGACGAGTCTCGTCGCCGGGCTCTACGACCGGCTCGCCGACCGTTACCGTTTCGCTGAGGCACTCCACGGGCTCGGCTGGCGCGACGAGGACGCCGACCTCTACGAGGCCTCCTACATGCTCCGCAGTGCACCCACTGCCTACGAGGTGGATGACGACTTCCCCGCCGTCACCGATGCGCGGCTGTCCGCCGCTGTCCCGCGCGCCGACCTCGTCGCCGACCTCTCGTACAGGATCGACGTCACCGACCTCACGCCGGGCATTCCTGGTGCACCGCTCCGCATGTTCCTCGAGCCGAAGGACTCCGACAGATGAACGACGCCATCACCGACGCCGTCGTCCGCACAATGCGCAGCATGGACGGCTTCCCGCCCGTGCCGTTGCTCGACGAGGTCCTCCACCACCTGCGGCGATCCGGGGAGACACTGACCGAGGCCGAGCTGGTCGAGGTCGTGACTGCGAGCAACCCCAACGACAAGGCCCGGCTCGCGTTCCACAGCCAGCTCATCCGCTGGGACGCCGCCGACGGGGAGGGTTGGACCGAGGGTACCGAGCCGTCGACAATCGTCCGCCGCGACGTGGTGTTCCGGTTGCTCGGCCTGAGCGGCGATGCGCGGGCCGCGGTCGACGACGCCTTCCCCCTCGACCTCGGCGCAGTCATCATCGCCGACAAGCCCGCCGACTGGGACCCCTGGTACACGGACGAGCTCGCCGCCGATCACGGCTTCTACTGGACCGGATACCGGCGCGTCCTCGAGCGCAAGATGAGTGGCGAGGCCGTCCAGGAGCTAGACCGTGTCACTCGCGAGGTCGTCCGCCGGCTCGCCGACCCCACCCGCAAAGAGCCCTACCAGTCCAAGGGGCTCGTCGTCGGGCATGTGCAGTCGGGCAAGACCGCGAACTTCACAGGAGTGCTCGCCAAGGCCGCCGACGCCGGCTACCGGCTCGTCATTGTCCTCACCGGCACCATCGAGCTCCTTCGCGGGCAGACCCAGCGACGCCTCGACATGGAACTCGTCGGCGAGGAGAACATCCTCGGCGGGCGGGTCAAGAGCGACCCCGACCAGGTCAAGGACATCGACTACGCCGGTACAGGCGACCGGGACTGGCAGGACGGCAAGTTCCTCCGGTACGGGAAGTACCCCCACGACTTCGGGCGCCCCGCCATCCGGCGCCTCACCAACGCTGCCGGCGACTATCGCAGTCTCAAGAACGGCCTGGGCTACCTGGACTTCCGGTCCGAACGCCTTCCCGACCCCGCCAAGAGGCTCTACGACCCCGCGAACCTCTACAGCTCGGACATCCGGCTCGCCGTCGTCAAAAAGAACTCGACAGTCCTCAAGAAGCTCGTCGCCGACCTCAGGGCGATCCGCGCCGACCTCACCGAGATCCCGACGCTGATCATCGACGACGAGGCCGACCAGGCGACGATCAACACGAAGGACCCGCGCAAGGACAGCCCCGAACGGCGTGAGCGGACAGCGATCAACAAGCTCATCGCCGAGCTGCTCGGCGAGTTGCCTCGCGCCCAGTACATCGGATACACCGCGACGCCTTTCGCCAACGTGTTCGTCGACCCTGATGACGTCGACGACGTGTTCCCCAAGGACTTCATCGTCAGCCTCGACCCGCCCGCCGCATACATGGGCGGACGCCAGTTCCACGACCTCGACCGTGACGTCGACGACGAACCCGGTGGCGTCGCCGACTCGAACGAAGCCGCCTTCGTCCGCGGGCTGTACGCAGACCTGGACAACGACGACGCCCTGCGCCGCGAGGAGATCCGCAACGCACTCGACGCGTACGTCCTCAGCGGGGCACTGAAGCTCTACCGGAAGTCCCAGGGCTACGACAGCGACTACCGACACCACACCATGCTGGTGCACGAGTCCGTCCGGCAGGCCGATCACGCCGAACTCGCTGCCACTGTCGAGGACGTGTGGCTCCGCGCCGGCTATTCCTCGCCGGACGGGATGCGGCGACTGTGGGAGCTGTGGACGGGCGACTTCCAGCCCGTCCAGGAGGCTCGGGCTCCAGAGGCACCAGCTCCTCCCGACTTCAGGACGCTGCGACCCTTCGTCGGCCAGGCCACCAGCCGGATCCGGGCGGGGCTGCGTCCCGTCATCGTGGTCAACGGTGCCGCCGAGAGGGACTACGTCCAGGAGGATCTCGACTTCCAAGGCGGTGACGTCTGGAAGATCCTCGTCGGCGGCGCCAAGCTCAGCCGCGGGTTCACCGTCGAGGGCCTGACCACTACCTACTACACGCGGCGTACCACCGCTGCCGACACCCTGATGCAGATGGGCCGCTGGTTCGGGTACCGGCCGGGCTATGCGGATCTCGTGCGGCTCTACATCGGTCGCAACGTGCCCGGCCCGCGGAAGGGCACCACGGTCGATCTGTACAAGGCGTTCGAGGCGATCGTGCGGGACGAAGAAGACTTCCGCGAGCAGCTCCGCCAGTACCAGGGCTTCGACGACGACGGGAAGCCCAAGGTCCGTCCGATCGATGTGCCGCCTCTCGTTTTCCAGAGTCTGCCGTGGCTGACCCCGACGGGCCGGAACAAGATGTACAACGCCGAGCTCGCGACGATGGGAGTCGGTGGGAAGACACAGGACTTCCCGAAACTTCCCGAGCCCAACGAGGCTGTCAACGAGCGCCACTTCGCAGCGGTCCACGCTCTTCTCGACGCGGTTCCCGTGAGGGAGGCCGAGATCGGCACACCGGGTTGTGGCGAGTTCTTCGCAGCGGAGATCGCGCAGGTCAGCGACGGGCGGCGCCGTGTCGAGTCGATCGCGGATGCTCCGTACCGGGCTCGCTATGGCATCGTCTCGGCCGAAGCGATGATCGAGGTACTCCAGAAGTTCACCTGGCACAAGACGTACTCGTTACGCCCGACCATCTCCTTCATGGAGGAGTCGATCACGAATGGAACGCTCAAGGATTGGGCCGTGATCGTGCCAGACCTTGCCCGCACACACCGAGCTACCGGGAGCAGCGGCCCAGTGACCATGCGGTTCGACGGCTACGGTATCGATGTGCTGACCCGCATGAGGCGCGTGCGCGAAGGGAATCCATTCTCCGGAAGCTCCAGGAGACAGCGAGCATCCATCGAGACGGTCTCACGCGGACTTCTGGCACCTGACGTCACAGGATCTGACAAGATCGCAGCGGAACTCGACAAACCGCGCTATCAACACATCCGCGACGATCTCATGAGAGGCGTCGACACGCGTGGCGCCATGCTCCTGACATTCGCTCGGGACAACGACGGCAAGGACATCCTCTTCGACACGTCGACGTCGCGTGGAATTGCAACGCTCTTCTCGCTATCGATGCCATACAAATCGTCGCCGAGCGGGCGGATCGGATTCCAAGCCCGCAAGCGCGGCGCGGGGGTCACCATCGATATCACGTAGTGCCCGTCGGATGCGAACATATGCGCCGCGTGGAGCTCTCTGACGAACCAGACCTCTGGGCAGAGAGTCGATAAATCTTGGCGGGCCACGGCCTCAGGAAGTCTCAGGACTTCACGGACGGCCTATCACCGAACATCGTGCCAGTCATTGTGTCGCGTCTGCCGACCGGACCGCGTCAGGCGGTGTCTCCTATGTCGTACCGGTAGCTCAACGCGGTCAACGCCCGTTCTTCGATCAACCACGGCCGCGTCACGACCAACTCGCCGCCAGTCGCGACAGGCGGCTCGCACGACCGATCGAGACTGATCCGTCGAACGATCGCGAGAGCGTTGTTCGGGTACTGAACTCGGTGCAGCTCGACCTCGTTCTTCGTCAGGACAACGGCTTCACCGCTGGTCGTGGTGCCCTTCACCTCGATGTACAGCCGCTCGTCGTCACGCCGACAGTCAAGGTCGTACGAGTCCACAGCTCCGACATCGGCTACTTGATAACCGAGCGCCTCGAATTGTTCGATGGCCACGCGGACTGCCCGCTCCTCGATCGCGCGGCGCTCAGCGGCCGAAGTGAGCAGAGCTCGACGAGGTGGCCGTCCAGCTGCTTCATCAGCCAACGCTTCGGCGTCAACGACGTCTGCAGATTCACTTGTGCCATCCCAGACATAGCCAACCATCGCATAGGCGAAGTCGCCTCGTCGATCAGTTCGGATGTCACTTCCCGACGTTGCGCGCGCTCTGAGATACGCCTCGGCGCCAGTCCCGGGAGTCATCACATTCACTCCCCCGGGATCGGCGTAGACCGTGCACACCAGTTCACCGATGACGGCACTCATGGCCGTTCGCGACGCGACCTTCTTCAACGGCCGATTGACCGGACGCAGCGAATCAGCAACGTCAGCGCCGAACACCACCCTGAGGGTCGCGTCGACGACGGCTGCCGTCGCGCTGTACCCGGCGCGAGCAGGCACAGCGGCTTCTGCGTCCCGCAACCACTCGAATGTCATCACCACGGCGCTTACGCTACTGCGAGGTGCTCAATGTGAGGCGAGGCGGCGTTCCAGAATTCACCCGCGGTCGCGCACGGGTGTTCATCGCTCCGGGTGGGCGGCTGCCCCAGCGCTCTGCAGTGCACACCTCGATGCCGGCCGAGCGCAGTTCAGTCGTTCATCACTCGCGGGAGCCAGCCATGCCAGTGAAGCCCACCCTCCTGTTCCTGCACGGCGTCGGGTCCGGGGACCAGGAGGACGGATGGAAAGCCGCCCTGGAGGCGACGATGGCCGACTTGGGTACCCCGGCCTGCATGGGGTGACGGTGATCGCCCCGAAGTACCCGAACGCGTTGCACGGCGTGGACGAAGACGAACCTCTGCCCGCCCTGACGGTGAAGGCCCTGACCGGGGATGCGGCCAAGCAGAACCGTCGCGACTTCGAGCGTCGCGAGTGGGCGGTCGAAGTCATGCTCGGGCAGCATGACCCCGGTGCTGCATGGTTCGGCGGCGACCCGATCGCCGGGGCGTCTCTCAGGCTCTCGAAGTTCCGGCAGGCCTCGAACTACCTCAAGGCTTCACGTCCGTGCCCACGTCCTGAACACGATCCTCGCGAAGGTGCCGCGCTCGGGTCGGCTCGTCGTCGTGGGCCACAGCCTGGGATCGGTCATCGCCGCGGGCCTGCTGCGCCGGCTGCCCGTCGACGTCGAGGTGGTGGGCATGGTGACCATCGGCAGCCTGCTGTCCAGCTCGCTCTTCCACGTCGACGGGGTGCGGGAGGCACTGAAGGAGCCCCCCGACGAACCTGGGTTGGTGGGTCAGCTTCTGGCATCCTGCGGACCCGGTGACGACCCACCGGGGCGTCTCGTCGGTCTTGCCGTGGATAACCGACTACCGCGTCGACGCGCGGGTGGACCACCGCGTGCACGACGCCGCGACCTACCTCTCGAGCGAGTCGGTGGCGCGTGCAATCGGCAACGCCCTGCACGGGTCGTTGTCCAAGGAGTTCGCCGTCACAAAACCCGGCGTCGACGTCGCGGTCGACACCCCCGAGACCCTCATGCTCCTGGAGTTGCGGTACGCATTCCTCGTCGAGACCAAGCTCGACGGTGCCCGGAAGGTCCGCTACGCCGAGGCGCGGCGCCATGTGCAGTCCACGGCGGTCGACGCGATGGTCGCACGCAGGGAGCAGGAGGACAGGCCGCTCCCTCGCGCCGTGGCCGAGCTGGCGGTCGACCTCGCGACTCCGCCTCGGTCGCGCCGGAGCCGGAGCGGCTCCTCCAACTGTCGAAGGAGGAGAGCGTCATCCCGCTGATCGGCATCATGACGACGAATATCGTCCAGCCCATCGAGATCAACGTTTCCGTCGCGGTCAGGGTGGAGGCGCTCGAGGACCTGACCATCGAGATGGGTCTGGGGAGACAGTTCGCTCGCGACCTGGTCGCTGCCGAAGGGACTGCGGACAGGGCACTCTCGGGCGACGGCACGAACTGGATCAAGTGGGCCGCCGTCGGCCTCGGAGCAGCATCTCTCGTCGTCGCCACCGGAGGGCTCGTTCTCGCTGCCGCCCCCGGGGTGGCGGGAGCGGCAGCCATCACCAGCGCGCTCGCAGCGTTCGGCCCCGGCGGGATGGTCGGGGGGTTGCTGACTGCCGGTGCACTCGTCGGCGCCGGCGGCGGGGTGGCCGCGGGCCTCGCGAGCCCCGCGACCACGGCCGAAGCTGTCGAGGCCTTCGTGTCGACGCAGCTCACCGCCGCGATTCTGCGGAAGAGGCAGGGTTTGGACAAGGACCTGTCCACCTGGGAGAACCTCGCCGAGACGGGGATCGCGCTCCGCCGCGATCTCGCCCGCCTCAAGCCGATCTCGGACGAGGGCGCGCCGGCGCTCAAGGAACTCGAGCGCAAACTCACGGCGATCGATCGCGCGCTGACCTACCTGGCCACGGTCGAGCTCGGCCCGGACGCACCGGACGTCCCGGATGCCGCCAAGGTCCCGCTGCCCAGCTCCTCGAGCGTGCTACCGAGGCGTTCCGCTCGGTCGACCTCGACGGCGACGGGATCCCGGACAAGCCCCGCGCCCGCTCCGCCGTCGAGGACGCCGGCTCGACCATCAAAGGTGCCGCGGCCGGTGCTGCCGAGGCTGTGGGCTCCCTGCTCCGACGTCGACGAGCCGAAGATCCGTCGCCCGACGAGCCTGCCTCCGGGCTCGAGCGCGAACCGGAGGATGCAGCCGCGCAGTAGACCTTGAGCGAGCGGGGGAGGGGAGGCAAATGTTACGGACCGGCGCTCCTCTCGTCGCGACTCCGCCCGGCGCGCAACGCCGGCCGTGGTCCCCTAACGTTTCCGCATGACGCCCGGGCACCTCTTCGTGGTCAACGGTCGGCTCGACGCGCTGAGCGCCGACGCCGTCGTCATCCCCACGGACGCATGGTTCGCCGTCGGGAACTCGTGGCGCAGTTCCGCCGGCCTCGGGCTAGAAGACACCTGGGACGACCTACGACCCGAGGACTGGGCCCGCGGCGCCGCACTGCCCGCGCGTCAGAAGCCTGCAGGCGACTCCGTGCCCCGGGTGTGGTTCCTCGATGTCGTCGCGGGCTCGCCGTCCGAGGTGGGCCAAACGGCACGTCGCGTCGTCGAAGCGATCGTCGAGCACTCGGGCGAGATCCTGGTCCGGTCCGCGAACTCAGCGGGTCGCGACCTGCCCCTCATCGCGATGCCCGTCGTCGGGACAGGCGGCGGAGGCCTCGGTCGGCAACGAGGACAGGTCATCACTGCGCTGGTTTCCACCCTGCGCGGCGCCGCAGACCGGCTCGGCGTCGATGTCGCCCTCGTCGCCTCAGAGCGTTCTGATTACGCGGTCCTGCAGCACCGGCGTCGAGACACAGGGCCCCCCGTGCCCCTGGCCGCCGCCGCGATCGCCGAAGAGCTGGGGCAGCGCGTCCGTCGAGGCGAGGTTGCGTTGTTCTTCGGTGCCGGTGTAAGCATCGCGGCGGGCCTCCCGTCGTGGAGCGGGCTTCTGGCGGAGCTCGTCCGTGGTCTCGGCCTGAACGAGCTCAAGGACAAGATCGACAGGCTCGGGCCTCTCGAGCAGGCGGAGCTCGTCCAGGTCACCCTGGCGCACGCCCGACAGGCCGATCCAGCGGGCTCCGAGGCGGAGCTCGGCCGACACGTGGCCGACATCATCGCGAACGGCACGGCACGGCCGAGCCTCGCCCATGCCCTGCTCGCGAGCCTCCAGGTGCGAGAGGCAGTGACCACCAACTACGACCGGCTGTACGAGTCTGCCGTCGCGGCGGCCCGCGGGACGGAGGTCGACCCCGCCATCGACGTCCTTCCATGGGCCAGAACCTCGAGCGAGCGCCCCTGGCTGCTCAAGATGCATGGCGACATCAAGCACCCCGAGTCGATCGTCCTGTCACGGAGCTCGTTCGTGCATTACGACAGCCGCTGGAAGCCGGTCGGCTCGCTCGTGCAGTCGCTCATGCTCACCAAGCACCTCCTCGTCGTCGGAGCATCAATGACTGACGACAACCTGATCCGGTTCGCCTACGAGGTGGCCGGCCTCCGGGAGTCGATCGACACGACCGATCGCAGCCGTCCGGACATCGGCACCGTGATCAGCCTCGCCGTCGACGACGCGTTCAGCCGGCTGTGGGAGGGCCGGTTCAGGGTCGTGGTCCCCCAGCTGGATGTCGACGGCGGTGCTCCGGAACCCGCACCGCGTGGCGAAGAGACCACAGACGATCGCCAGCAGCGAGGGGATCTCGAACGGCGACAGGCCGCCCGCGCGCTCGCGGTCTTCCTCGACACCGTGGCGATGTACGCCGTCCGCGAGTCGCCCTACCTCCTGGACCACCGCTACACCCACGGACGCGACAACGAGACGGCGCGGCTCGTCGACGACGTCAACGCAGTCGCCGATCGGGCGAGGTCACTTGACTCCGACGCCGCCTGGCGCCGGCTCGTAGATGCTCTCGAGGCGTTCGGGGCTCGGGGTCACTAGGGGAACTGCCATCCTCGTCCTCGCCCTCGCGTCGATGCTCTGCCCATAGCGGGCGTCTTGCGAACCGTCGCAGGCCCAAGCCCTCGGCCTGCCGGTCCAGCGCTGGTCGCTCGAAATGCCGCGATCTGGCTTCGGTGCGCCCGCCTCAATGCGTACCGCTCGAACACCCACAGACTTGGGCGCGACTGGTCGCCTTACCCCGGTCCAGAGCGGGTACCCGTAGCGCAGCCGCCGAGATCACCCGCCTGAAACCGTCACACCAAGCGGGCGTGTGCGAGGCTCCCAGTGAGGCCACCTTCGTTCGAAGGAGTGATCGATGGAGATCGGAGAGTCGCTGGTCGGCGCGTACCTACGCCACGTTCGCGGGTGCCACACCGTCGCGTACAACGCCTACCTCCCGGACCAGCAGGGAGAGATCGATGTCATCGGAATCGCCGGCGCTGGCGACGAGCAGTCCGTCTGGATCGCCGAGGTGGCCATCCATCTGGATGACCTGAACTATGGCGGGAACGCCAAGTCCGTCGAGACGGTCCGGCGGAAGGTCGACCGAGGGCTCCAGTACGCCCGCAACGTCTACGAGGACGACTCCCCCACGGTGGAGTTCTGGTCCCCCAAAGTGCCTCCCGGCATCGTCCAGGGACTCGAGCAGTTCGAGGACTTCGCGCTCGTGATCAACCATGAGTTCACACGGCGGGTCAACGAGCTGGCTGTCATCGCATCCCAGTCCACCAAGCAGTACGGCGACGACGGCTTCCGATTCCTGCAGGTACTCACGCACCTGGTCGGCGACAAGCCCCAATTCACCGTGCCGCCAGAAGTGCCAGCTCGCTAGCTCGTCCGGCGCGAACGCTCACGACTTCTGGCCGACATCTGTTCCTGGGGGGATTCCCTACTCCCGTGGGCAGACGCCTCGGCCCATGATTCGGTGCCGAGGGCGATCAAGATTTCCGTCGTGGTCGCCTCGATCAGTGCGCCGAGGGCGCTCTGGGCGACTCTGCCAGAACGAGTCTGCGGCCCCGGCATCCGCCAGCCGATGACGTCGCGCACTCGGGGTCGGCGGCTCACTCGCTTGCGCCGCTCGTGCTCATGACGGCCATCGCAGCGTGACAACCGCGCCTCAGGGAGGCAACAGCCGTCGAAGACATTCGCCAGCAACCTCCCCGCGCCACGGAAGAGCCACACGATCCCTCGTCCGACGTACACGACGACGCTGATGAGATCGAGCGCTTCCGCCACCTTGGGCGATGCCGCGCCCCATCGCGCGGAAGGGCCGCCACACCTGATACCAGAAACCTCGTCGTGATCTGCCCGGTTCGGTCATGGCCGGAGGACGCCACTCAACCCGGTCGCGCAGCCAGTCATGAGCCAAGGGAAATCATTGCCACGGATGCCGTCATGTTGGTTGGATGTTGACAGCCGCCGAACAAGGGAGTTCGTCATGCCGCAGCTGTCCCGCCGCCAGGTCCTCGCGATGGTGCCCGCGGGGGCGTTCGTCGCGATCGCGGCGCCGTTGCGCGCCCGCGCCGACGCGCCGTCGGACCACGCACGCCTGCTGGCGAACGCGCGCGGGATCTACGCGGGCACGGCGGAGTCGAACACCCGCCCCGAGTCGGCGGCCAAGCTCAAGGCCGTCCACGACTCAGCGCGCTCCCACCTCGCCGGCCTGGACGCCGCCGGCCCGGGCGAGCTGTTCGCGGGCGTCACGTTGGGCACGAGCGACCCGAACCTCGCCACCTCGTTCCTCCGGCTGTACGAGATCGCCCTGGCGACCTGCACCCCGGGCTACGCGTCCGACCTGGTGGGGAACGCCGCCGTCCAGCGTCGTGTGCTCGACGGACTCGAGTGGCTCCACGCCCGCTACTACGGCGACCAGGACGCCGGCTACTACGGCAACTGGTTCCACTGGGAGATCGGCATCCCCGCGAGCGTCAGCAAGACGTTCGCGCTCCTGGCCGACCTGGCCGCGGCGGAACGGCCGGACCTCGTGCCGACGTACGTCGCCTCGATGGACGCGTACCTGCGCAACGGGAAGGACGGCGACGTCGACCTCGACTCCCGCTTCCACACCGGCGCGAACCTCGCCGACATCACGACCAACCGCGTGCTGCAGGGCGCGCTCACCGGCGACGACGCCCGCGTGTCCAAGGCGATCGCCGACCAGTCCACCGTGTTCACGACGATCGACCCGTACGACATCCGGCACGGCAACACCGACGGCTATTACGCCGACGGCTCGTTCATCCAGCACGACTCGGTGGCCTACACCGGCTCGTACGGGCGCACCCTGCTGACCCGCGTCGTCCAGACCGTCAAGCTGCTCGACGGCACCGCCGCGGCCCCCGGGACCGAGCTGCCCGACGTCGTCCACGGCTGGGTCCGCGACGGGTTCGCGCCCGTCATCGTCGACGGCTGGATGATGGAGATCGTCAAGGGCCGCGCCGTGTCGCGGACCGGCACCGGGTACGCCGACGTCGCCACGGTCCTCGAGGCCGCCGTCGACCTCACCGCCTACACGAGCGGCGCCAACGCGACCGCCCTGGGCGGGTACGTCCGCCACCTGGCGACGGCGTCCCCCACGCCGCCCGACCCCGCCCGGTTCGTCTCGCCGATCAGCGTCGTCCGCTACGCCGACCTCCTCGCGGACACAAGCGCGCCCGCGGCGGACCTGAACCCGCCCGAGCGCTCGGTCGCCTTCAACGCGATGGACCGCACCGTGCACCGCCGTCCCGGGTACACGTTCGCGCTGGCGCGCAGCTCGGACCGGATCAGCAGGTACGAGTACATGAGCGGCGAGAACCTCATGCCGTGGTTCCAGGGCGACGGCACGTTCTACCTCTACCTCGCCGGCCAGGACCACACGCAGGCATTCGGCGTCGACTTCTTCACCACCGTCTCGCCCTACCGCCTGCCCGGCACCACCGTGCCGGTCGAGGAGCGGCGCACCGTCCCCGAGATGTACGGGCAGCCCTGGTACGAGAACCCCGGCCACCCGCTCGGGTTCACGTCGTCGTCCGAGTCGCAGAACACGTATGTCTACTTCCCGCGCGGCACCAACTCGTTCTCCGGCGGCGTGACGCTCGGCACGCTCGGCGCCGCGGGCATGGTGCTGTCCGACGACGTCCCGTACGTCGACGCTCAGGCCGGCGTCCTGCCCGCCGACTTCGTCGTCTACGCGAACGCCCGCGCGGTGAAGTCATGGTTCCTGCTCGACGACGAGGTCGTCGTGCTGGCGGCCGGGATCGGGGACCCGCACGGCCGCAACGTCGTCACGACGCTGGACTCCCGCATCGCCGCGCCCGACGACGGCGTCGTCGTGACCGGCGGCCGCCGCGACGGTCGCCCCTGGTCACCGAACGAAGGGTCGCTGAACGAGGGGTCGCCGCACGACGGCCCGGTACGGCTCGAGTGGCTGCGGTGGCACAACCCGGGGCAGGGTGTTGCCGTCGGTTACGCCCTGCTCGATTCCGCGCCGGTGCGCGTGACACTCGGGGACGTGACGCGCAGCCGCCGCGTGATCCGCACGTCGAACCCCGACACAGCGGCGACGAAGCGGGTGTTCACGGCCGCGGTCGAGCACGGGCGCCGCCGCGCCGAGCTCGCCTACGCCATCGTGCCCGGCGCCACCCAGGAGCAGCTCGCGGCCTACGGGCGCCGCGGCCCGCTCATCGTGCTCGCGAACGACGAGCGCGTGCAGGCCGTGCGGCACTCCGGCCTCGGGCTCACGGCCGCGAACGTGTTCGAAGACCGCGGGGCCCAGGTGCGGAACCTGGCGATCGACGGCCCCGCGTCGGTCCTCGTGCGCGAGGACGACGACGGCGGCACGTCCGTGGCGCTGTCGGACCCGACGATGCGGCGCGACGCCGTCGCGGTGACGATCCGCGGCCAACACCTCGACGTCGTCGAGGCGGGCGTCGGCGTCGAGGTGCGCCGGGTGCCGGGCGGCACCGAGGTGCGTGCCCGCACGCACGAGGCCTACGGCGCGAGCTTCACCGCGACGCTGCGCCGGCGCTGACGACTCTCGCCACCCGCACCCGAGCGGTGCGCACGGCCCGCGGGCCGAACACCCACGGCACGGGCCGCACCCCTGGGGGTGCGGCCCGTGCCGGCTTCACGAGGCGCGTCCGCGCCGTCGGGGCGCTAGATGATGCTGCGCCCCTCGGCCTTCGCCGCGCGCAGCTCGCGGTAGAACGCTCTGACGATCACGAAGAGCACGCCGACCACGACGACCGGCCATACGAGCACGTACAACGTCAGCAGGAACGTCATGAGATCCCCTCTCCTGCCGCGACGGGCTCGCCCCGTCGCGGCTCGTCGACCGGACGGCTCACGGCCGCCGGCTCCTCGTCGAAGTCACCGGTGCGCTCCTTGATGAGGGCGAAGTCGAACCGATCCTTGCTCAGCATCGTCAGGGCGACGCAGACCAGCGTGCTGGCCGCGTAGGCCACGAGCGACCCCGACAGCACCGGGTAGGTGTGCAGGAACCCGATCGCGAAGGGAGCGGCCGCCACCGTGGCGACCGTCCCGACGACGAGCGCGACCCGCTTGCCGAAGAAGCCGAAGGCCATCAGGCCGAGAACGACCCCGACGCCGAGGGTGGACAGGACGTCCGAGGCGATGCCCAGCCCGCCGGACAGGTCGACCCACTCGAAACGCACCGGCAGGAAGGTCGCGAGGCCCGCGACGACCGCGATGCTGAAGGCGGCGTTCGTGACCCGGTCCCAGTAGAAGCTCGCGATGACGGGGAACACGAGGGCACCCCACATCGCACCGACGAACACGAGCAGGTCCAGGATGTTGAACTTGGCCCCGGCGAACCCGATCCCCGCCGCGATCGCGACGACCATCGTGATCCGGCCGATGAGGATCATCGTGCGCGGGTTGGCACGCTTCTTGCCCGCGACGTTCTGGCCGTAGACGTCCGCCATGATGATCGACGAGAGCGCCGTGAGGTCGGAGTCGGCCGTCGAGGAGAGCGAGCCGATGATCATCACGAAGAACAGGCACAGGAGCGCCGGGTTCAGATAGGTCGCGGCCATCTGCGGGATGAGGTTGTTGACGTCGCCGTCGAGGGGCTGGACGCCCGCGTACAGGGCGATGACGCCGAGCATCCCGACACCGATGATCGTCGCGCCGTAACCGAACGTCGCCGTGACGAAGGTCTTCTTGATGAGGTCCTCACGGACCGCGAAGAGGCGCTGGGCGATGGTCTGGTTGCCGATGGCGTAGGCCAGCACGGCCGCGATGTACGGGGCCCCCTGGTTGAAGAACGCGTCCGACGAGAAGAAGTCCCCCTGCTGGGGCGTGAGGTTCGCCGCCCCGGTCTCGAACAGGCCGGGCCCGCCGGCCGCGAAGAACACGACCGGGATGATGACCACGACGGCGCCCAGCAGGGCCACCACCTGCGCGAAGTCGGTGAGGACCGACGCCCGGAAGCCGGACCACAGCGTGTACAGGAGCACGCCGGCCGCGATGGCGACGATCCCCTGCGTGAAGGTGTAGGGCGTGAGCATGCCGACCAGGGCCCCGCCGGCGATCAGGTTGGACGTGAGGCTGATGACGCTGCCGAGCACGTTGGACCCCGCGAGCATGAGCTGGCTCGAGCGCCCGTGGCGGGCGAACATCACCTCGGCGATCGTGTGCGCGCGCGGCGCCACCGCGCGGATCCTGCGCCCGAACGGGTAGATGAGCAGGATCATCAGCGCGCCCCACAGCCCGTAGTGGATGGGGCCCGAGACGCCGTAGGTGTAGCCGGAGGTGGCGGAGGCGTACATCGACGACGCCCAGATCCAGGTGGCGGTCATGGACGCGGCGGAGATGCCGAACCCGATCTTTCCGCCGCCGGTCATGTAGCCGTCCGCGTTCTCCTTCTTCCGGCTGATACGGACCGACATGTAGAAGCTGCCGCCGAAGAACAGCAGGAAGATGAGGATCACGACGGATCCAGGAAGTTGTTGCAGGTCGCTCAAGGCGTTCTCACTCTCTCGTCAGGGAACCGGAAAGCTGGTGCAGGTCCGGGTGAGACGGGTGCAGCGGGAACGGCAGCTAGGCGGGCGGGACCCGTCGGGGGCAGACGGGGCGGCATGCACAAGGTCGTGCGTACCGTGCCGGCCAGGTCGACAGGGTCGACAGCGTCGACAGCACAGAGCTCCTTCCGTTCGTCAGCGGCGCCGGCCGCGGCGCATGGCGATGCGACGCGGCCGAGGCGTTCGTGCGCCGACACACGACCGGGCCGGCGAGGCGGTGACGGGACCATGGGGGCTCGCGCCAGGGGCGCGCCGACGCGACGTTGGCGTCAGGATTCCTCCGGGTGCGGCGCGACGCGCCGGCGACCAGGTCCGTCGGTCATGGTTATACCACAAAAGGGCCATGCGCAGCCCGTGCCTCCCCCTCGGCGAGAAGGCCCTGGCCTGCACGAAGACTCTGATGACCGGTGCCGGCCCTTGTAGGCGATGATGTGAGCGTGACGGATAAGGGGAGCGCAGCGTGCAGGTCCTGACCCGGCGCGAGCTGAACCGGGCGACACTGGCGCGCCAGCTGCTGCTGGCCCGCGAGGACTGCGCGCCGCTGAGCGTGGTGGAGCACCTCGGCAGGCCACTGCCGGACGGCGGGGTGGTTCGGCCCCCGCGAACTGAGCCCGCTGCTGCAGTCGACATCGACTGAGGTGTGCAACGCCGTGCGGCGCGCAGCGCTCCTGGACCGACTGGACGTTGTCATCGAGGGGACACGATGGCGTCACCCGCCTACGGCGACCGGCTGCTCCAGTCGTGGCCAAGGCCGACTACGACCGACTGCACATCGTCTCGGTCGAGACCGACCGCGAGACCGCCGGCAAGCGCGCCGTGGAGCGATGGTGGCAGGGCCGGAACGAAGACTCGGAGATGGGCGGGCGGCTCGTCCTTCCCGAGACGATCGACCACGCCTACACCGCGGGGCGAGAGCGCAGCGTCTGCCGCGCCAACGCCCGCGCACGGGCGACCACGATCCGATCGGGTGGGACGGCCGTCGAGCACGTCACGATCGCCGAATAGGTGCTGCTGTGGGTCCGCACGCGGAGCAATTGAATGAGGTGGTGAACGTCGCCTGCCCGAAGGCATGCCACGTCACGTGCTTGAAGCCCGCGGGGAATCTGGGGCCGCGAGGCAACGCGATGTCGGGCGCAAGCGGGATCTCGTCACTCAGCCCGATGCACCAGCGCGCTCGACAGACACATCGTCGCGGCCGGCTTGACCGCCGTCGCGCTCGCCAGCGACGCAACGGCGGGATCGAGCCGGGCAGAAAAGCGGCCCGGACCTGCGGAAACTCGCAGATCCGGGCCTCTGACCAGGCGATCGGCCGATAACCGATGTGCCCCGGTGACTACAGGTTGATCATGTGCCCCACGAGGCCGTGGATGGACTCCTGGACGGACTCGGACAGCGTCGGGTGCGTGTGCACGTTGCGCGCGACCTCGTCGGCGGTGAGGTCCCACTTCTGCGCGAGCGTGAGCTCGGGCAGCATCTCGGAGACGTCCGGGCCGATCATGTGGGCACCGAGCAGCTCGTTGTACTTGGCGTCGGCCACGATCTTGACGAAGCCGGTGGTGTCGCCGAGGCCGTGCGCCTTGCCGTTGGCCATGAAGGGGAACGAGGCGACCT
This sequence comes from Isoptericola sp. Y541, assembly GCF_059445465.1. Lineage (NCBI taxonomy): Bacteria > Bacillati > Actinomycetota > Actinomycetes > Micrococcales > Promicromonosporaceae > Isoptericola > Isoptericola sp. Y541. The sequence continues at coordinate 287,567 of NZ_JCAIUJ010000004.1, forward strand.
TGACGTCGTAGCCCTCGTCCTTGGCCTGGGCCTCGGTGAGGCCGAACGACGCGACCTGCGGGGAGCAGAACGTGGCGCGCGGCATCATCCGGTAGTCGCCCAGCGTCATGGTCTCGGCGCCGCCGATGGTCTCGGCCGCGACGACGCCCTGCGCCTCCGCGACGTGCGCCAGCATGAGCTTGGCGGTGACGTCGCCGATGGCGTAGATGTGCGGCACGTTGGTGCGCATGTGGTCGTCGATGCCGATGGCGCCGCACTCGGTGAGCTGCACGCCGGTGTTCTCGAGGCCGAAGTTCTCGACGTTGGGCGCGAAGCCGACGGCGGACAGGACCTTGTCGACGACGATCTCGCCGGGCTTGTCGTCCTTGACACCCTTGTAGGAGACGGTGACCGACGAGCCGTCGTCCTTGATCGTCTGGACGGCGGTGGAGGTGAGGAGCTTGACGCCCAGCTTCTTGTACTGCTTGGCGATCTCCTTGGAGACGTCCGCGTCCTCGTTCGGCAGCGCACGGTCGAGGAACTCGATGATCGTGACGTCCACGCCGTAGTTCTTCAGGACGTAGGCGAACTCCATGCCGATGGCGCCGGCGCCGACGATGGCGATCGACTTCGGCAGCTCGCGCGTCATGATCTGCTTCTCGTAGGTCACGACGTTCTCGCTGAGCTCGACGCCGGGCAGCAGCTTGACCTTGGAGCCCGTCGCGATGATCGCGTTGTCGAACGTCACGGTCTCGGTGCCGCCGGCGTTGAGCGTCACCTCGATCGTGTTCGCGTCGCGGAACGTACCGCGGCCGTCGTACTCGGTGATCTTGTTCTTCTTCATGAGGAAGTGGACGCCCTTGGTGCGGCCGTCCGCGACCACACGGGACCGGTCGAACGCCTTGCCGAAGTCGAACGTCACGTCACCGGACATGCCGAAGAAGTCGGCCTGGTGGTTGAAGATGTGGGCGAGCTCCGCGTTGCGTAGGAGGGCCTTGGAGGGGATGCAGCCCACGTTGAGGCAGACACCACCCCAGTACTTCTCCTCGATGATCGCGACGGACTTGCCGAGCTGGGCCGCACGGATCGCGGCGACATAGCCGCCGGGGCCAGCCCCGAGGAGGACGACGTCGTAGTGGGAAGCCATGGGTCCAGCCTATTCGCGCGCGCGACCGGCCGCGGCGTGACGTCCGTCGCACCTGACCGGCAGCAGCTTCACCGCGGCATCCTCACCGCACCGAGTCCACTCCCTGGTTCGCCAGCTCGTCCGCGCGCTCGTTCCCCGGGTCGCCGGCGTGCCCCTTGACCCACACCCACCGGACGTCGTGCTCGGCGACCTCCGCGTCGAGGGCCTGCCACAGGTCCACGTTCTTCACGGGCTTCTTCGCCGAGGTCTGCCAGCCGTTGCGCTTCCAGCCCGCGATCCACGTCTTCATGCCGTTCATCACGTACGACGAGTCCACGTGGATCACCACCGTGCTGGGCCGCGTGAGGGTCCGGAGCGCCTCGACGACGGCCGTGAGCTCCATCCGGTTGTTCGTCGTGACGGTCTCGCCGCCGAAGAGCTCCTTGGTGTGCTCGCCGAAGCGCAGCAGCGCCCCCCAGCCGCCGAGGCCCGGGTTGCCCTTGCAGGCCCCGTCGGTCCACATCTCCACCACGGGTTGCGTCTGCGTCACGGCGCAACCCTAGCTTCGCCCGTGGTCAGCGGGGGTACGCGGCACCGTTGAAGGTGACCCGCAGCGAGTACAGCGAGGTGCCCGCCGTGATGTAGAGGTGATTCCGCTTGTGCCCGCCGAAGGTGAGGTTCGCTACCGACTCGGGCAGGAGCAGCTTGCCGATCAGGTCGCCGTCGGGAGCGAAGCAGTGCACGCCGTCCCAGGCGGCGACCCAGATCCGGCCCTCGGTATCGAGGCGCATCCCGTCGAAGCGGCCGGCGTCGCACGTGGCGTGGATCGCGCCGCCGGTCAGGCGCCCGTCGTCCGTGACGTCGAAGACGCGGATGTGGCTCGGGTCCTGACGGGTGTCGACGACGAACAGCCGCTGCTCGTCCGGCGAGAACGCCAGCCCGTTGGGCCGGACGAAGTCGTCCGCGACGACGGTGACCTCCCCGTCGACGGGGTCGATGCGGAACACGTAGCAGTCGCCGCCGAAGTCCGACTCACCGGCATTGCCCTCGTAGTCCCCGGTGATCCCGTAGGTGGGGTCGGTGAACCACACCGAACCGTCCGCACGCACCACGACGTCGTTCGGGCTGTTCAGCCGCTTGCCGCGGTAGCTGTCCGCGAGGACCGTCACCGAGCCGTCGTGCTCGGTACGCGTCACGCGCCGGTTGCCCTGCTCGCAGGTGACGAGGCGTCCCTGGCGGTCCACGGTGTTCCCGTTGGCGTATCCGGAGCCGTGCCGCAGGACGCCAACGGCGCCCGTCGTCTCGTCATAGCGAAGCAGCCGGTCGTTTGGGATGTCGCTGAAGACGAGGTACTGCCCGCCCGCGAAGTACGCGGGGCCCTCGGTCTTCCGCGCGTCGGAGAAGTGACGCTGGACGACGAAGTCGCCATCGCATCCAGCGAACCGCTCGTCCAGCGCGACCAACTCGGTAGGAATCGCCTCAGAAGTAGACACCGTTCGGAGATTAGCCTCAGCGACCGATTCCTGTACAGCCGGTGCCATCGGTATAGTCCCTACCATGGATGACGTCGACCGGGAGCTCCTGAAGCTGCTGCAGCAGGACGCGGGCATGCCGTACACAGCGCTGGGCAAGGCCGTGGGGCTCTCCGCCGGGGCGGCTCACGACCGTGTGCGCAAGTCTCGAGAACGCGGGGTGATCCGCCGGACGACCATCGAGATCGACCCCAGTGCCGTCGGCCGCGGCGTGCTCGCCTTTGTCATGGTCGACGCGAACGCCTGGATGGGCGAACCGTCCACGCGCGAGGCGCTGGCCCGGATCGCGGAGATCGAGGAGGCGCACATCGTCGCCGGAGCGGCCTCGGTCCTCGTGAAGGTGCGCACCGCGTCCACCGAAGAGCTGCAGCAGGCGCTGCGCCGGATCTTCGGCGTCGACGGCGTCACCGGGACCGACGCGATCGTGGTGCTGGAGACGTTCTTCGAGCGCCCCATCCACATCTGACCGCACCCGCTCCGAGGAGTGTCAGAGGGCTCGGCGTAGCGTGATCGGTGACGTCGGCCAACCACCTGGGTCACCCGGAGGAACGGTATGAAGTTCGGATTCGTCAGCAGCTTCGGCACCTCGGCGCAGCACGTCCGCCTCGCGCGCGAGTGCGAGGAGCACGGCTGGGACGGGTTCTTCTCCTGGGACGCGATCAGCATGGGCGACTGGGGCGGTGAGGCGCTCACCGCGTGGGACCCGTTCGCGGTGCTCGCGGGTGCCGCCACGGTGACCGAGCGGATCACGCTCGGTGCCATGGTCTTCGCCGTGCCGCGGCACCGGGCGTGGGAGCTGGCGCAGCGCGCCCTGACGGTCGACCACCTCTCGGGCGGCCGCCTGGTGCTGCCCGTGGGCGTCGGCGTGCTCGACGACCGCGGGTTCACGTCCGTCCCGGGGCAGAAGACAGCCCTGCGCGAGCGTGCCGGGATCCTCGACGAGACGCTCGGGTGGCTGGAGCGGTCGTGGTCGGGAGAGGAGTTCGAGGCCGACGGCGAGCACGTGCGCAACGGGCCGTTCCAGTTCGCCACTCCCCCGGTGCACGGCCGCATCCCCGTGTGGCCGGTCGGGGTCTGGGACGCGAAGCGCCCCCCGATCAAGAACCTGCGCCGCACGCTGCGCTGGGACGGCATCGTCGTGCAGGCGCGCGGCGAGACGCCGGAGGAGGCCGAGGCCGGGCCGGACGCGGTCCGCGAGCTGACGGCCTGGATCGCCGAGCAGCGCGGGGCGGACACCGGCCAGGACGCAGTGCCGTTCGACGTCGTGGCGTCCGGGCTGCTCTCCCCGGACCCGGGCGAGGCGAGGGACCAGGCACGCGCGATGGCGGACGCCGGCGCCACCTGGTGGATCGACTCGTGGTGGGACCCGGCCGAGGCGACGCCCGAGCGCCTGCTCGAGCGGGTAAGGCAGGGCCCACCGGCCTTGTAGCGGGCGCGCAAGGGGTGCCTGGGGCACGCGCCTGAGCGGGCGAAGCGTGCCGCAGAGTCCCGCTCACACCGTGTCGGCGTACGCCTGGTCCGCGTGCCGGGCGCGGGCGGCCTCGATGTCGGGGACGTGCTGCTCGGCCCAGGCCCGCACGGCGCGGAGCGGGACGAGGAGGGAGCCCCCCAGCGGCGTCAGGGCGTACTCGACCCGGGGCGGGTTCTCGGCGAACTCGTGCCGGCTGATCAGGCCGTCGACCTCGAGGGAGCGGAGGGTCTCGGTCAGGACCTTCGGGGTGATCCCCTGGATGTGCGCCTTGAGGTCGGTGAAGCGGCGGGGGCCGTCCGCCAGGGCGTTGACGACGAACACGGTCCAGCGCGCGCCGATCCGGTGGAGCACGGTCCGGCTCGGGCAGGTCGCCGCCATCACGTTGTACGCCTTGCCCATGGGTGCTCCCAGTTCCGTTGAAGGTACCGGTATCAATTCCATACCGTGATCCCGATCCTACGAGAGGGAGTGACGGGCATGGAACGGATCCTGGTCATCGGCGGTGCACGGGCGTTAGGGGCCGCAGTCGCACGGCGTGCGGTGAAGGACGGGTACGACGTGGTGATCGGCGCACGTGATCTGGCTGCCGCCGAGGCGCTTGCGGCCGAGATCGACGCGACCGCGGTGCGCATCGACCTGCAGGACGAGGCGACGATCGCCGCTGCGGCGGCACGGCTCGCGGACGGGATCGACCACATCGTGTCGACCGGTTCGGCGCCGCACGACGTGCGGGCTGTCGAGCTGGATCACGACAACCTGGTGGCCGCGTTCTCGGCAAAGGTGATCGGGCCGATGCTGGTTGCCAAGCACTTCGCGCCGGTGCTGCGGCCGAACGGGTCGATCGTGCTGTTCTCCGGGGTCGTCGGCTGGCGGCCGGGGCCGGGCTCGCTGGTCAAGGGGACGACCAACGGGGCGGTCGAGTACCTCGCCCGGCACCTCGCCGCCGACCTCGCCCCGGTGCGGGTCAACGCCGTCTCGCCCGGCGTCGTCGACTCGGGCGCCTGGGACCGGCTGGGCGCGGGCAAGGCCGCCTTGCTGAGCAAGAGTGCCGCCGGAACGCTGGTCGGCCGGCACGGCGAGCCCGACGACGTCGTCGACACGGTGATGTGGCTGCTGCGCGCGGGCTTCGTCTCCGGCGAGACGATCCACCTCGAGGGCGGGGCCCGCCACAAGACCGGCTGATCGGGACCGGTCGTCGCAAGATGTAACGCGCCGGACGGCATCGAGGGGCAGTCAGCCCCCGGAGCGCGCGGGCTCGATCGGGACGTTCGGCAGGTGCTTGGCCGGCAGGGTCTTGGGCCGCCACGACGCCCGCTGCGTCTCGAACGCGGTGATGTCAGCCTCGTTCGTCAGAGTGAGGCCGATGTCGTCGAGGCCCTCCAGGAGACGCCAGCGCGTGTAGTCGTCGATCTGGAACGGCACGGTGACGTCGTCGGCGTGCGCCGTGCGCGCCTCGAGGTCCACGGTCACCTCGGTGCCCGGCTTCGTCTCGAGGATCTTCCAGAGGATCTCGATGTCCTCCTGCGCGACGATGCCGGCCACCAGGCCCTGCTTGCCCGAGTTACCGCGGAAGATGTCCGCGAAGCGCGGGGCGAGCACGACCCGGAAGCCGTAGTCCTTGAGCGCCCAGACGGCGTGCTCGCGCGAGGACCCGGTGCCGAAGTCCTGGCCCGCGACGAGCACGGAACCGGCCTTGTACGCGTCCTGGTTGAGCACGAAGGACGGGTCGCCGCGCCACGCCGCGAACAGGGCGTCCTCGAAGCCCGTACGCGTCACGCGCTTGAGGTAGACGGCGGGGATGATCTGGTCGGTATCGACGTTGCTGCGGCGCAGCGGCACCCCGACGCCGGTGTGGGTGGTGAACTTGTCCATGGGGGTTCTCCTCGAAAACTCGGGGTGCTCAGACGAACGACGGGGCGGACAGCGGCGTCAGGGGGCTGCCGTCGAACGTCGTGAGGTCGACGTCGGTGTCGAGCTCGAGGTCGGACACCGACGACAGGGTGCCTCGGATAGCGGTGGCCGCGGCGACGAGCGGCGAGACCAGGTGCGTGCGCCCGCCCTTGCCCTGCCTGCCCTCGAAGTTGCGGTTCGACGTGGACGCCGCCCGCTCACCGGGGGCGAGCTGGTCGGGGTTCATGCCCAGGCACATCGAGCACCCGGCGTTGCGCCACTCGGCGCCGAATTCCTTGAAGATCACGTCGAGGCCCTCGGCCTCGGCCTGCAGCCGCACGCGCGCCGAGGCCGGGACGACGAGCACGCGCACGTCCTCAGCCTTCTCCCGGCCCTGGACCACCTTGGCCACCGAGCGCAGGTCCTCGATGCGGCCGTTGGTGCACGAGCCGATGAAGACCGTGTCGACCTTCACGTCGCGCAGCGGGAGGCCCGCCTCCAGGCCCATGTACTCCAGCGCGCGCTCGGCGGCGACGCGCTCGTCCGCGTCCGCGATCTCGGACGGGACGGGCACCGACGCCGACAGCGGCAGGCCCTGGCCCGGGTTGGTGCCCCAGGTGACGAAGGGCTCGAGGTCGGCCGCCTCGAGCACGACCTCCGCGTCGAACTGGGCGTCGTCGTCGCTGCGCAGCGTCGACCAGTACTCCACCGCGGCGTCCCAGTCCTCGCCCTCGGGCGCGTGCGGGCGGCCCTTGAGGTAGTCGAAAGTCGTCTCGTCGGGCGCGATCATGCCCGCTCGGGCGCCGGCCTCGATGGACATGTTGCAGATGGTCATCCGCGCCTCCATCGAGAGCGTGCGGATGGCCTCGCCGCGGTACTCGAGCACGTAGCCCTGACCGCCGCCGGTGCCGATCTTGGCGATGATCGCCAGGATGATGTCCTTGCTGGTAGCGCCCGGCGGCAGCTCGCCGTTGACGGTGATCGCCATCGTCTTGAACGGTGAGAGCGGCAGCGTCTGCGTGGCGAGCACGTGCTCGACCTCGGAGGTGCCGATGCCGAAGGCCAGCGCCCCGAAGGCGCCGTGCGTGGACGTGTGCGAGTCGCCGCACACCACGGTGAGGCCGGGCATGGTCAGGCCGAGCTGCGGGCCCACCTGGTGCACGATGCCCTGGTCGGCGTCGCCCAGGGAGTGGATCCGGACGCCGAACTCCTTGGCGTTGTTGCGCAGCGTGTCGATCTGCGTGCGGCTCGTGAGGTCCGCGATCGGCAGGTCGATGTCGAGCGTGGGCGTGTTGTGGTCCTCGGTCGCGATCGTGAGATCCGGGCGACGGACCGGGCGACCGGCGAGGCGCAGGCCCTCGAACGCCTGCGGGCTCGTCACCTCGTGCACGAGGTGCAGATCGATGTAGAGGAGGTCCGGAGCCCCGTCGCTGCCACGGCGCACCAGGTGCGCCTCCCAGACCTTCTCTGCCAGCGTGCCGGCCATCATGTGCTCCTCGTCCGCCGCGTCCCCGCGGCCTTCGTGCGTTGCGTGCGTCCCTGTCGAGACCGCCACCGGTCCGGCCGTGAGACAGTTCCATCCCGTGAGATGCAGTCTTCGACTTGCAATCTCAGTGGCTGAGACGTCAATATCGTCCTATGGACGATACTAGCGGAGTCGGCGTACTCGACAAGGCCGCGTCCGTACTGGGCGCGCTCGAGGCAGGTCCCGCCACCCTCGCGCAGCTGGTCTCCTCGACCGGACTCGCCCGGCCCACGGCCCACCGACTGGCCGTCGCGCTCGAGCACCACCGGCTCGTCGGGCGCGACATGCAGGGCAGGTTCGTGCTCGGACCGCGCCTCAACGAGCTCGCGACGGCTGCCGGCGAGGACCGGCTTCTCGCCGCGGCCAACCCCGTGCTCACCGCGCTGCGCGACCACACCGGCGAGAGCGCCCAGCTCTACCGCCGCCAGGGGGACCATCGCGTCTGCGTGGCCGCCGCCGAGCGACCGGTCGGCCTGCGCGACTCGATCCCCGTCGGCGCCACGCTCACGATGCACGCGGGCTCCGCGGCGCAGATCCTGCTGGCGTGGGAGGAGCCCGACCGCCTGCACCGCGGGCTGCGGGAGGCCGTGTTCACCGCGACCATCCTGTCCGGCGTCCGCCGGCGCGGCTGGGCGCAGTCGGTCTCCGAGCGCGAGCTGGGCGTCGCGTCCGTGTCGGCGCCCGTCCGCGGGCCCTCCGGCCGGATCGTGGCGTCCGTCTCCGTGTCGGGCCCCGTCGAGCGCCTCACCCGGCAGCCGGGCCGCCTGCATTCCGCGGCCGTCATCTCGGCCGCCAACCGGCTCACCGAGGTGCTGCGCCGCGCAGGTGAGTGACCCGAGCACCCCGTCGGCACCTCGCCGACTACAGGCCCGGCGTCGCCCGACACGGCGCGCCGGGCCCGGTGCTGTCCGGCGTCGGCCCAGGTCAGTACGCTCCTGGCTGACGGGGCAACTCTGCCCTGCGACCCGAGAGGCGTGAGGACCTGATGCCCGCGAAGGCCAAGACCCTGCTGATCTGGATCGTCGTGATCTTCCTGATCTACGCGATCGTGACAAGCCCTGACCGTGCGGCGAACATCGTCACCTCGATCTGGGAGTTCATCTCCAGCGCGTTCTCGGGCTTCGGGCAGTTCTTCTCGAGCCTGACCGACTGACCCACGGCACCGGAACACGACGTGGTCACCGACAGGTCCCGCCCCAGCGAGACGATCCGCACGCACCGCCACCTCCGCCGGTACGTCCTGCCGAACGAGGTGGTGGTGGTCGCGACGCGCCGCCACTGGGCCCGGCTGCTCGAACCCATCGCCACCACCGGCGCGGCGTTCCTGCTGATCGGCACGATCGTCATGACGACCCCGGTCGAGGTGCGCGGCACCGTCCAGTGGCTGTGGGTGGCATGGTTCGTCGTCGCCGCCCGCCTGGCGTGGCTCTGGCTGGAGTGGCGCTACGAGTGGTTCGTCGCCACGGACAGGCGCCTGCTGCTGCTGTACGGGCTGGTCGTGCACCGGGTGGCGATGATGCCGCTCAAGAAGGTCACGGACATGGGGTTCTCCCGCAGCCCAGTGGGTCAGATGATCGGCTACGGCCGCTTCGACATGGAGTCCGCCGGCCAGGACCAGGCGCTGCGCACCATCAAGTACGTGCCGCACCCCGACGCCACGTACCGCACGCTCTGCGACACGATCTTCATGCCCGAGGACGACATCGGCGGCGCCGGTCCCTCGGCGGGGGCGCGCCCCCCGGCGACCTCCGGGCCGACCGTCGTCCCGGGCCGCACGGACCCGGAGGGCCCGCGGCCCACGACGCAGCCCATCGCGGTGCAGCCGTCGCAGCCGGCACCGCCGGCGCCGCGCCCCCTGGAAGCGACACCTTCGTTCGGGGCGACGCCCGCCGCGTGGGAGCCGACCGGCCCCGGCGCGTCGTACAAGCCGCCCCGCAGCGACGGCGGCAACGTGCCCGACCCGTTCCTCTGAGCGCGCCTCCGGGCCTCGCCCCGCGGCGACCCAGGGAACGACGAAGGCCCGGTCCACGTGGACCGGGCCTCTGCTCTGTGTACCCCCAGCGGGATTTGAACCCGCGTTACCGCCGTGAGAGGGCGGCGTCCTAGGCCGCTAGACGATGGGGGCCAGGACCTGACCGGGACACGACGGCCCCGGCCGGACATGCCGTCCGCATATAAGGAAGCGGACGGCGTGCGTACCCCCAGCGGGATTTGAACCCGCGTTACCGCCGTGAGAGGGCGGCGTCCTAGGCCGCTAGACGATGGGGGCCTATGACTCGACGTCCCCATGAATCGTCATGGTCCGCCGTGCCGGTGAGAACTCCAACGCGCCGGCCCCCGTCTCCGAGGGTGACGCGCGACGAGCGCTGCGCTGGGGTACCAGGACTCGAACCTAGACTAAGTGGACCAGAACCACTCGTGCTGCCAATTACACCATACCCCAATGGGTCAAACCTTCCGGGCAAATACGACATTCAGCGACGCGCCCGCGTCAGGCCCAACGTCGGAAGACATTACCGGACGCGGCGCCGCTGGCCAAAACGGGCGCGGGTGCAGTACGTCACGCCCGGCGCCGCACCCGCCGCCGGTGGCATGGGAGCCTCCTGCATGCCGCCCAGCGCCGCCCCGCAGCCCTCGCCCGAGCTGTCCGCCGCCGGCCCCGATCCGCACTCGTCGGCGGACCGCGCGGCGTCTTTCGACGCCCTGGTGGCCACCCACCCGCTGCTCGCCGGCCGCGTCGACGTGGACCGGCCCTGCGTGACGCACGCCATCCGCGCGACGCGCCGCTGACGGCCCGCCCGCGGCGCTCCGCCCGCGGCGCACCCTCAGCGAGCACCGTCAGCGCGCGCCGGCCACCGCCGCGAGGCGGCGCGCGGGAGCGGGCAGCGCGGCCCCGTCGCGCCACACCACCCGCAGCCGGCGCGACAGGTCGAGCTGCGCGATCGGCACGGTCACGAGGTGCCCCGCGGCGACGTCGTCCGCGACGGTCAGGGCGGAGAGCACGGTGACGCCGTCGCCGTGCCGCACAGCCGTCTTGACGGCGACGGTGGATCCCAGGGCAGTGACCCGGGCGGGCAGCCGCACGCCCGCCTGGCCGAGCGCCTCCTCGAGCACGTCGCGGGTGCCGGAGCCGGGCTCGCGCAGCACGAGGCGGCCTGTGACGAGCTCCGCCGGGCCCACCGACCGCCGTCGCGCCCAGGGGTGCCCCGGCGCCACGACGGCCACGAGCTCGTCCTGCGCGACGGTCCGCGAGCGCAGCCCTCGCCGCACCGTGGGGCTCTCCACGAACCCGAGCACTGCGTCCCCGCCGAGCACCAGCTCCATCACCTCGCGGGAGTTGCGCACGACGAGCTCCACGTCCGGGGCCGCGCCGCCCTGCTCCCGCTCCCTGCGCGCGAACGCCGCCAGCCAGCGGGGCGCCAGGTACTCGGCGACCGTGAGGCTTGCCGCCACGCGCAGGCCGGCCACCGGCGCCGAGCGCAGCGCGGCCGCCGCGGCCTCGAACCGGTCCACGGCGTGCACGACGTCGCGCGCCGCCTCGGCCACCCGGCTCCCGACGGCGGTGAGCCCGGTGCCGCGCGGGCCGCGCTCGAGGAGCTCCAGGCCGAGCCGGCGCTCGAGCCGGTGCAGCCCGGCGGACGCGGTCGGCTGCGAGACCCCCGCGGCGCGGGCGGCCGCGCTGATCGAGCCGTGCGCGTCGAGGGCGACCAGCAGCTCGAGGGCCGCGAGGGGAGGACGTTCAGCCATAGTGCGAGTCTATGGATGGATCGGCACCTGACGCTTCCGGGCGCCTGTCGCCGCCAGAGAGCCTGAAGGCGTGACGACCACTCCCCCCGCGACCACCACCGCGCGTCTCGTGCCCGGCGTCGCGCTCGCCGCCGCCGCGACCGGGCTGCTGCTGGCCGCCAGCCGGCTGCTCGCCCCGGCGACCGGGGGCGCCGTCTCCCCGCTGGTCCTGGCCCTCCTGGCGGGCGCCGTGCTCGGCTCGGTGCTGGGCCGCGTCGTACCCCGCGGCGGCCGGGCGGCGCGGTTCTCCGCGCGCGTCGCCCCCGGCACGGACTGGACGGCACGCACGGTGCTGCGGGCCGGCGTGGTGCTGCTCGGGCTGCAGCTCTCGATCCCCGACGTCCTCGCGCTCGGCTGGCGCGGGATCGCGGTGGTGGTCGTGACGGTGGCGGGGACGTTCGCGGCGATCCTCGCGCTCGGGCGGGTGCTGCGGGTGCCCCGCGACACGGCGCTGCTCGTCGCCACCGGGTTCTCGATCTGCGGGGCGGCCGCCGTCTCGGCGATGACGAGCGTGCTCGAGCGCGACCCGCGCACGGGGACGGCCGCGCCCGCACGGCTCCGCGACGACGTCGCCGCGGCGCTCGCCCTCGTCACCGTCTACGGGACGCTCGCGATCGTCGCGCTGCCGCTGCTCGCCGACGGCCTGAACCTCACGGACCACCAGGCCGGGCTGTGGATCGGGGCGAGCGTGCAGGAGGTGGCGCAGGTCGTCGCGGCGGCGGGCACCGTGTCGGCCGCCGCGCTCGCCACCGCGACGGTCACCAAGCTGGCGCGCGTCGTGCTGCTTGCGCCCATCGTCGCCGGGACCGGCGCGGTGCTGGCCCGGCGCTCCGCCCTCACCGCGGCCAGGGCGAGCCACGGCACCGAGGACGCGCCCGCCGCCCGCCGCCCGGCGCCCGTGCCCGGCTTCGTGCTGGGCTTCCTCGCCGCACTGCTGGTGCGCAGCACCGGTCTGCTGCCCGAAGGCGTGGTCGACGCCGCCACGCAGGTCACGACGGTCCTCTTCGTGGCCGCGATGTTCGCCCTCGGGACCGGGGTGGACGTACCGCGCCTCGCCCGGACCGCGCGCCGGCCGCTGCTGCTGGGCGCCGCCGGGGCCGTCGTCGTCACGGGGATCGCGCTGACCGCGGTGCTCGTCCTCAACCCCTGACACCTGTCAGGACCAAGACACCGTATTCATGCTCCTGGCCCTGACAACTCGCGCGCGCCATGACTTGTCAGGGTCAGGGCACGCTATTCATGCTCCTGGCCCTGACAGGTCAGAGGCCGAGGGCCGCCGGCAGGGTCGCGAGCCCGGGTGCGGCTTGCCGTAGCCCAGCGTGTCGACGCCGAGGAGCACCGGAAGGCCGGCGAGCCCCGACGCGCGCAGCGTGCGCTCCTGCAGCTCCGTGGCCGCGTTGGTCACCACCCCCACCGCGACGCCGGCGGCGCGCAGCGCGTCGAGGGCCGGGCGGGCGTCGTCGAACGCCGTCACGACCGCTCGAACGTGCCCCAGAACAGCGCGCCCCAGGCGGCGAACGACGCCTCGGTGACGGGCTCGCCCCCGAAGGTCCGGTGCAGCAGGTCGGCCCGCAGCCGGCGCCGCGTGAGTGCGTCGGTCTCGTCGCGCGTGTAGCGCTTGTAGTGGCCGCCGGGTCCGCGTGCCAGTGCGCGAGCAGCTCGGGATAGCGGTCCACGGGCACGTGCGGCAGGTACGCCAACGGCGACCGTCGAGAGCGCCTTCGCGATCGCGCCCTTGGAGTCGACCAGCGTGTCGTCGACGTCGAGCAGGACGCCGTCGACCCGGGTTTCGACAGGCTCAACCAACCGAGGCGTGCTCAACCGCCGGGGTGCTCTCAACCATCGAGGCGCGCCAGGGCGGCGTCCACGCGCGCCAGCGTGCGCTCGCGCCCGAGCACCTCGAGCGACTCGAAGAGCGGCAGCCCGATCGTGCGGCCCGTGACCGCGACCCGGACCGGGGCCTGCGCCTTGCCCAGCTTGAGGCCGTGCTGCTCCCCCACCGCGGCGACGGTGTCCTTGAGCGGCTCCGCCTCCCACGGCTCGAGCGTCGCGAGCGCCGCGCGCACGTCGACGAGCAGCTCGGCGGCTCCGGGCTTCATGGCTTTGGACCACGACCGCTCGTCGTCGACGGGAGCGTCGAGGAAGAGGAAGTCGACGTTGTCGGTGATGTCCGCGAGCAGCACGACGCGCGACTGCGCCAGCGGCGCCACCTTCGCGAACGCCGCGGCGTCGTACTGCTCCTCGCTCCACGGCGCCTTCGGGGCGTGCAGCCACGGGTCGACGGCGGCGATGAAGTCCTCGACCGACATCGCCCGGATGTACTCGCCGTTGAACGACGCGAGCTTCTTGACGTCGAAGAATGCGGAGGCGCTGTTCACGTCCTCGATGCGGAACCGCTCGACGAGCTCGTCGAACGGGAGGATCTCCTCGTCGTTGCCGGGCGCCCAGCCGAGCAGCATGAGGTAGTTGACCATCGCCTCGGGCAGGTAGCCCTCCGCGAGGTAGTCCTCGAGCGCGACCTTGTCGCGGCGCTTGGAGAGCTTCTGGCGCTTCTCGTTGACGATGACGGGCAGGTGCGCCCACGTGGGCGCCTGCGCGCCGAGCGCCTCCCACAGCAGCTGCTGCTTGGGGGTGTTCGGCAGGTGCTCCTCGCCGCGGATGACGTGCGTGATGCCCTCGTCCAGGTCGTCGACGACGTTGGCGAGCAGGAAGACGGGCGAGCCGTCGCCGCGCGCGACGACGAAGTCCTCCATCGCGGAGTTCGGGAACGTCGGGTTGCCGCGGATGAGGTCCACGACCTGGGTCTCGCCCTCGTCGGGCGTGCGGAAGCGCAGCGCCCGGCCGGGCTCGTAGGCCAGGCCGCGGTCGCGGCAGAAACCGTCGTACCCGGACTGCGCGTTCCCGGTCCGTGCAGCGACGTCGTCCCGCGTGCAGTCGCAGTAGTACGCGCGGCCCGCCTCGAACAGGCGCGCCGACGCCTCGCGGTGCTTCGCCACGTTCTGCGACTGGAAGTACGGGCCCTCGAAGGTCGGGTCCTCGGCGTGCATGCCGAGGGCCGCGAGCGCGCTGAGGATGCCGTCGACCCACTCCGGCTTGTTGCGAGCCGCGTCGGTGTCCTCGATGCGGAGCACGAACGTGCCGCCCTGGTGCTTGGCCACCGCCCAGTTGAACAGCGCCGAGCGGGCACCGCCCACGTGGAACATGCCCGTCGGCGACGGGGCGAAGCGGACACGGACGGCGGAAGAGCCTGCAGCGGGGATCACGGGCCCAGCGTAGTTCGCCCGCGCCAACGGCCCGCATCAGGCCCCGACGCCAGGTCCGATTCCCGCCGGACGACGCGCGGGCCCCGCCCTAGCGTCGTGTGCATGACCAGCACCACGCACGTCATCGAGCCCGCCACCCGGCACGTCGCCGAGCATGTCACCCAGCACGTCACCATCGACCCGGCGATCCTCTACTTCGGCACGCCCGTCGTGCTGCTGAGCTCCACGAACGAGGACGGCACGACGAACCTCATGCCGATGTCGTCCGTCTTCTGGCTGGGCCGCAGCGCCGTGCTCGGCGTCGGCGCGCGCAGCCAGACGGCGCTCAACCTGCGCCGGCACCCGGAGCTGGTGATGAACCTCGCGTCGCCCGCCGTGGCCACCCACGTCGACCGGCTGGCCCTGACGACCGGGCGGGCCGACATCTCGCCGTGGAAGGCGCGGGCGGGCTACGTCCACGAGCCCGACAAGTTCGGCGCCGCGGGCCTGACCCCGCTCGACGCGGCGACCGTGCGCCCCCAGCGCGTCGCCGAGTGCCCGGTTCACCTGGAGGCGGTGGTCCGCGCGGTCCACCCCCTCGACGCGCGGCCGGGAGACGCCGCGGACGCCGCCCGGCTGCTCGCCGTCGAGGCCGAGGTGACCCGCGTCTGGGTCGACCCCGCGATCCGGCTCGCGGGCCACACGGACCGGATCGACCCGGACCTGTGGCGGCCGCTCGTCATGAGCTTCCAGCGGTTCTACGGCCTGGGCGACCAGGTGCACCCCTCCCGCCTGGCCGGCATCGACGAGGAGCGCTACCGCGAGCCCCGGACCACGACGCCGCGCTGACTCGCCGGCCGGGCGGTCACGCCCCGACGAAGGTCACGGTCTCGGTGAGGCCCGCGCGCCCGGTGCGCAGCGGGGGCACGCCGTCCTGCTCGAACCCCACCGAGACGCCGCAGAGCAGGACGTGCCGGTCGTCGGCGCCGACGACCTCGGCCACGGTCCGGCGGTACATGGTCCACATCACCTGGGGGCAGCTATGCACCCCCTCCGCCCGGAGCAGCAGCATGACGGTCTGCAGGTACATCCCCGCGTCGGCCCACTGCCCCGGGCCCATCGACCGGTCGAGGTAGCAGAAGAGCACGGCCGGCGCCCCGAACGCTCCCGAGTTCAGGGCGGCGATCTTCCGGGGCCGGTCCGGGTCGTCGCGCTCGATGCCCAGTGCCGCGTACCGCTGGGCAGCCGCGGCGGCGAACCGGTCCGCGTACGGAGCGGCCAGTCCGTCCGGGTACATCGGGTACTCCCGCGCGTCGCCCTGGTCGCCCGCGAGCGCCCGGGCGGTCGCGCGCCGCTTCAGCTCGGCGAGGGGCCCTCCGGTCACGACGTAGACGTGCCACGGCTGGAGGTTCCCGCTCGACGGCGCCCGGGTCGCCGCGGTCAGCACCCGCTGGAGCACCTCGCGGGGCACCGGCTCCGGGCTGAACGCCCGCACCGCCCGCCGGCTGTCCACGGCTTCGTACACGTCCACGCGTTCGTCCTCTCAGTCCTGGTCGGGGACCGCAGCCGCGAGCAGGGTCATCGCCGGACGGTCGCCCGGACGCGTGCCACCGCGAGCGCGACCACGGTCGCGAGATCGGGGTTCGGCAGGTCGTTCACCGGCCACCAGCGCACGTCGAGGGACTCGTCACTGACGGCGTGCCGGGCGCCGTCGGGCGCGACGGCGACGAACCGCACGTCCAGGTGGTGCGCCTGCCCGTCCGGCCCGCAGAACGGCACGGCGTGCTCGTCGAGGTGCACCGGCACGGGGTCGAAGGCGTCGAAGGCGTCGAAGGCCAGGTCGAGGTCCAGGTCGAGCCCGGACTCCTCGACCGCCTCGCGCCGGGCCGCCCCGAGCAGCGTGCGGTCCCCGGGCTCGAGGTGCCCGCCGAGCTGGAACCACCGGCGCGCCTTGGCGTGCAGGGTCAGCAGCACCTGTGTGCCGTCCGCCGAGAGCACGATCGTGGACGCCGTGAGGTGGTCCGGCCGGCAGGTCCGCAGCACGCCGTCCGGGTGCGCACGCAGGTGCGCGACGAACCGGTCGCGCAGCGCGCGCTGCCCCGCGTCCGCCGCCGGCATCTGCCGGAGCACCGCCAGGGCGTCGGCGGTCAAGCCCGGCACCTCAGTCGCGACGGAAGACGGGGTTGGACAGGACGCCGATGCCCTCGACCTCGCACTCGACGCGGTCGCCGTGGTCGATCCGGCCCACCCCCGCCGGCGTGCCGGTGAGGATGACGTCCCCGGGGAGCAGCGTCATCGCCTTGCTGATGTACGACACGAGGAACGGCACGTCGAAGACCATGTCCGACGTGCGGCCGTCCTGCTTGAGCTCGCCGTTGACGCGCGAACGCACGCCGACGTCATCGGGGTTCAGGTCGGTGTCGATCCACGGGCCCAGCGGGCAGGAGGTGTCGAAGCCCTTGGCTCGCGCCCACTGCCCGTCGGTGCGCTGCGCGTCGCGCGCGGTGACGTCGTTGGCCACGGTGTAGCCGAGCACGTAGGAGCGCCAGCTCTCCGGCTCCACGTCCTTGCACACCTTGGAGATCACGACGGCGAGCTCGGCCTCGTAGCTGACCTCGCGCGTGAACTCGGGCAGCACGACCGGGTCGTCGGGCCCGACGACGGCGGTGTTCGGCTTGAAGAACAGCAGCGGCGTGGCCGGCACCTCGCCGCCCATCTCCTTGGCGTGGTCGGCGTAGTTCTTGCCGACCGCCACGATCTTGGACCGCGGGATCACCGGGGCCAGCAGCCGGACGCCGTCGCCCAGCTCGATCCGCTCGCCCGTCGGCAGCGCCGTCATCGAGAGCGGGTCACCGCCCAGGACGGCGAGGAAGGTGCGGTCGCCCTCGTGCTGGACGATGGCGAAGCGGGGGTCGTCTCCGGTGGTGAATCTCGCGATGCGCACGCGCCCAGGGTACCGACCCGCTCAGTACGGTGCCGCAAGCCCCGCGACCATGGGGAAGTGCTTGACGTTGCAGGTGAGCAGTTCCGCGGCGGCCAGCTCGGCTGTGGCCGCGATGACGTAGTCGACCAGGTCGATCCCGGAGTGCGACCGCCGGTACCGCCGCGCCAGCTCGCCGGCGCGGTCGGCGATCTCCCGGTCGACGTCGATCCAGCCCACGGCGAGGAACAGGGCGCGCGTCCGTGCCTTCTCCGGCGAACGCATCCCACCCAGCAGCTCCGCCCGTGTCAGGACCGACGCCACGATCTGATGGCCGTCACGGCGTGCCGTCGCGAGAACGTCTCGCGCCTCGACCCTGCCGCGCAGATGGTCGATGAACACCGAGGTGTCGACGAGAACCGTCACGCCGCCGTCACCAGTCGGCGATCCGGTCGTGGCGAGCACCTCGCGCGACGTCGACGTACCTCGCGCCGTCGACGTCCTCGCCGTCCCATGTGCCGAAGCTCTCCTCGAGCGCACGCAGGAACTCGTCGGTGTCGGCCGCTCCGTAGACCTTGTCGACCGCCCGCCGCACCAGCTCGGCGAGACCGAGCCCGGACGCCCGCGACTCCGCGAGGAGCCGCGCGTACTGCGCGTCCTCGAGCGTGATCTGCGTGCGGTGGCTCATGATGTAAGCCTACATCCCACCCGTCAGGCGCGGGCGAGCACCTCGCCGTGCAGGATGGCGAACCAGCCGTCGGGCGCCTGCGCCCAGGCCTGCCAGTCCTGCGCGATCTGCTCGAGCGCGACGTCGTCCGCCAGGCCGGCGTCCTTGGCCTGGCCGGCGAAGTTGGACTCGACGCAGCGCTCCGCCCACAGCTCGCCCCACCACTGCCGGTCGGTCGGCGTCGCGTAGCACCAGGACGACGCGGACGGCACGATCCCGTCCAGCCCGGCCTGCTGCACCCACGACATGAGGCGCCGGCCAGCATCGGGCTCGAAGCCGTAGGCGTGCGTGACCTCGTGGTACAGCTCGTTCCACTCGGTGAGGCCCGGGGACTCGGGGTACCAGGCCATCGCCGCGTAGTCGGCGTCGCGCACCGCGACGAGCCCACCCGGCTTGGCGACGCGCTTCATCTCGCGCAGCGCCGCGACCGGGTCGGACAGGTGCTGCAACAGCTGGTGGGCGTACACCACGTCGAACGCGTCGTCGGCGAACGGCAGCTCGTAGGCGTTCGCCTGCTCGAACCGCACGTTGCCGTAGCCGAGGGCCCCGGCGTGCTCGCGGGCCGCCTCGAGCACCTTGGAGCTCGCGTCGACTCCCACCACCTCGCCGCCGGCGATGATCCGGCCCAGGTCGGCGGTCACCGTGCCCGGCCCGCAGCCGACGTCCAGCAGGGACATGTCGTCGCGCAGGTGGGGCACCAGGAAGCCCGCCGAGTTCTGGGCGGTGCGGCTGCGGTGCGAGCGCAGCACGGACTCGTGGTGCCCGTGCGTGTACGACTCGGACTCCTTGCTCGGCACGGTGTGGTGCGTGCTCGGCGCCTCGATCGCGTCGTTGAGGTCGGCACCGGCCGGTTCAGGGGTCTCCTCGGGGCCGGGCTCCGTGCGCAGGTCGCTCATGGTCCTACCGTAGTGACCACCTGGCCTCCTGGCCGCGGGGTTCTCACGCTGCGGGACGACGCGCGCCACGCGCGGTGGCATCATCACGCCATGGGCGCGGCCACCGGCACGACGACGCCGCGCCTGCGCGCGGGGCTGAACCGGCTGGGCGGCGGCCCCGGGCGGGTGCCCGGCATCGACGTGGCCCGCGGGATCGCGGTGCTGGGCATGTTCACCGCGCACGTCGGGCTGACGACGCCGGAGGCCGGCCCGGCGTGGTGGCTGCTCGACCTGTCGCACGGCCGCTCGTCCATCCTGTTCGCCCTCGTGGCGGGCATCTCCGTGGCCATCGTCTCGGGCGGCCCACAGCCCCTGGACGGCGACCCGCTGCGCCGGGCCCGCACCCGCCTGCTCGTGCGCGCCGTGCTGCTGCTCGCGCTGGTCGCGCTGCTCGACCTGCTGGGCACCCGCGTGCTGCTGATCCTCGGCTTCTACGCGTGCTACTTCGTGCTCGCACTGCCCTTCCTGCGGTGGGGCCCGCGCCGGCTCGCGGTGCTGGCCGTGGCCGTCGCCCTCGTCGGCCCGGTGCTCGCGTACTGGGGGCCGGAGGTGCTCGCGCGGGCTGGCCTGCGCCTGCCGCGCGACGGGTCGGGCGCCGTGACGGACTTCGTGCTGACCGGGCACTACCCGGCGATCGTCTGGATGGCATACGCGCTGGCCGGGATGGCGATCGGCCGGTGCGACCTGCGCTCGCCGCGGCTGCGCACCGGGCTGCTCGTCGGCGGGCTTGCCGCCTGGTCGGTGTTCTCGCTGCTCTCGGGGTGGCTCGTCGGGGCCGCCGGCGGCCAGGAGGCGATCGTGGCGCAGCGCGACGCCGCATCGTCCGTCACCGGGGCTGCCTTCGCCTGGGACGACGCCTGGCCGGATGCGGCGGGCCTGCTCCTGGCAGGCCCGCACGACGACACGACCTTCGAGGCGCTCGCCTCGGGCGGGTTCGCGGTCGCCGTGGTGGGGCTGTGCCTGCACGTCGGGCGGGTCGGCCGGTGGGTGCTCGCGCCGCTCGCCGCGGTGGGGTCGATGGCACTGACCGTCTACTCGCTGCAGATCGTCGCGATCTGGCGGTGGGACCTGCTGGGGGCCACGAGCAACGGCCCGCTGGTCGTCCTGGTGGCGGTCACGCTGGTCGCGGCGACGGCGTGGCGGTTCCTGCTCGGTCGGGGGCCGCTCGAACGGCTGATGGGGCGGGTCGCCGACCGCGCCGCCGACCTCACGCCGCCCGCTCCGCCTCCCGATCGATCGTGAACCCGGCGGCGTGCTCCGCCAGAGCGGCGAGCACGTCGGCCGCGTCGAAGGTCTCTCCCGGCGCGACGGCGCCGGAGGCGCGGAACCGCCCGTCCAGGAGCCGCACCACGCCCTCCACGACGACCGGGGCGGAGACGGCGTAGATGTCCCGGCCCGCGGCGCTGAGGCGGCGCGTGGCGGTGCCGCGTCGCACGGCGACGTCCACGACGAACCGCTGCGCCGACCGGCCGTCCTCGTCGGCCGCGGACGGCGACGGTGTCGACTCGTCCCGCAGCTCGTCGAGGGAGGCAGAGCTCAGGTACGAGGTGAGCTCCCCGACCTCGAGGTGACGCGTGATGGTCACGACCTCCGAGAACGGCAGCTGCACGACCGGCTGCTGGCCCAGGGGCGCCGGGAACGACCACGTGCCGGTCGGCGCCGGGTTCGCGAGCGGCACCAGGGCGCCGTCGCGGACCACCAGCCGGGTCGCGGTGTTCCGCTCCCCCGTGACGCGGGTCCCGGCGGTAGGCCACCAGTGGTCGAGCCCGACGGCGACCTCGACGGCGTCCGCGCCGGGCTCGCCGTCGAGCGCGGCGGTGACGAGCAGGTCGGCCAGCCCGCCGTAGAAGGCCATGGCGGGCACGACGGCCACGCCGGCGGCGCGGGCGGGGGTGTCGAGCTCCCTGTAGACCTGCTGCACCGACGGCTGCTCGGCGGTGACGTCCAGGTAGTGCGCCCCGGCGGCCACGGCCGCGCGAGCCAGCGGCAGGGCGGTGTCCAGGAACGGTCCGGCGCAGTTCACCACCACCCCCACGCCCTCGAGAGCGCGCTGCAGGAGCTCGGGGTCGTCCACGCCGACCACCCGCCGCTCGAGGTCGGGGTGGCGGGCAGCGGCGGCCGCGAGCCGGGCGCCGCTGCGCCCGGCGAGCACGGGCGTCAGCCCGCGCGCCACCAGCTCGTCGACGACGAAGCCCCCCGTGTGCCCCGCCGCGCCGTAGACCATCACTCGCTGAGTTGCCTGCATGGCTCGATCCTGGTCGCCGCGCCGGCCGGCGACGAGCGTCCTGAACGACATCGTGCGTACGGTTTCGGACATGCCCCGAATCGCCCTCGCCCTGCACGGCTCGGCGATGCTGTACGAGGTGGCGATCGCGGCGGAGATCCTCGGGGTCGACCGCCCCGAGCTCGCGCCACGCGGCGCCTGGTACGACTTCGTGGTCTGCACCCCCGATGGCGAGACCCACCCGTGGCTGCCGGGCGCGCCGAGCGCCCCGTACTCCGAGCTGTCCCGCGTCGACCGCGTCGTCGTCCCCTCCACCGACGACCCCGACGCCGACCCGGACCAGCGCCTGGTCGACGCGCTCCGCGAGGCGCACG
Organism: Isoptericola sp. Y541; assembly: GCF_059445465.1. Lineage (NCBI taxonomy): Bacteria > Bacillati > Actinomycetota > Actinomycetes > Micrococcales > Promicromonosporaceae > Isoptericola > Isoptericola sp. Y541. The sequence goes on from NZ_JCAIUJ010000004.1 coordinate 309,298, forward strand.
GCCGGGGCGTCGCGATCGCGTCGTTGTGCACCGGCGCCTTCGTGCTGGCGGCCGCCGGGCTCCTGGACGGCCGCACCGTGACCACGCACTGGATGCACGCCGACGACCTCGCCCGCCGCTACCCGCGGGTCGACGTGCGCGCGGACGTCCTCTACACGGACGACGGCGACGTGCTCACCTCCGCCGGCAAGACCGCCGCGCTCGACCTCTGCCTGCACCTCGTGCGCCGCGACCTCGGCGCCACGGCCGCCAACGGACTCGCGCGACGGCTCGTCGTCCCGTCCCACCGCAGCGGCGGCCAGGCGCAGTTCATCACCGCGCCGGCGGAGCCGCGGGCAGGCGCCGGGCTCGAGCCGGCCCTCGGGTGGGCCCGCGCCCGGCTCGACCGCCCGCTGACCGTGCGCGACCTCGCCGGGCGCGCCGGGCTCAGCACCCGCCAGCTCGCCCGCCGGATGCACGCGGAGCTCGGGACCGGGCCGCTGGACTGGCTGCACCAGCAGCGCCTCGCGCGGGCCCAGGAGCTCCTCGAGCGCACCGACGCCTCCGTGGAGCAGGTCGCTGTCAGCTCCGGCCTGGGTACCGCCGCCACGCTCCGGCGCCACTTCCACCGCGCGGTGGGCGTCACCCCCACGGCCTACCGGGCGACGTTCCGGGGCGCCTGATCCATCGGCAGGGCCAGGCTCCCCGGGCGATCGGCCGCGCCGGGTCACCGCGTCGAAGCCGAGGCGTACGCCTCGATGCCGTCCACCACGTCGCCGTCGGGCAGGGCCCGCGGGCGCTACCCGGAACGCTGACCGCCGCCTGGACGCCCCGTGGACGGGACAGGTCGTCGGTCGGCATGATCGCGGGCGTGACGACTACTGAAGACCTGGTCCTGGCCGCCGCGCGGAACAACGCCGCGTGGTGCGCCACCGTGAGCCGCACGCACGGGTGCGCCGGGAAGGCGGGGCCACAGGCGTGGGCGAGCCCCACCCGCACGCCGGGTCTGTACCCGGACGCCGTCACCCTCGTGCCGGGGGCCGACGCGGGCGCACTGCTCGCCCGGATCGACACCCGGTCGCCAGGCGCCTCCGTCAAGGACAGCTTCGCCGACCTCGACCTCACCCCGACCGCGCCGGGCACCCGGTTCGAGGTCGCGTTCGAGGTCGCGTTCGAGGCGAGCTGGATCCATCGGCCGGCCGCGACCGCGCCCGAGGCCGCGACGCCCGACATCACCTGGGCCGCTGTTCGTGACGCCGCCACGCTGCACGCGTGGGCGGGCGCCTGGGACGACGGCGCGGGGTACGCCGGGACCTTCCGCCCGGGGCTCCTGGCAGATCCGGGCACGACGGTCCTCGCCGGCCGCACCGGGACGGGCGAGGTCGTCGCAGGGGCGGTCGCGACGCGCACGGACGGCGTCGTCGGGCTCTCGAACGTCTTCGCCGTCCCCGGGGCAGGCGGGACTGCCTGGCCCGGAGTGCTGGACGCCGTGTCCCGCGCTTTTCCCGGCGTCCCGGTGGTGGGCTACGAGAGCGGCGAGGACCTCGAGGCCGCGCTGCCGCACGGCTTCGAGGCGGTCGGGTCGCTGCGCGTCTGGATCGCGACTACAGGGTGACGGTGCCCGCGATGGCCGTGACCGCGGCGCCTGCGACCCACACCGCGCCGTCGTCGTCCCGGCGCACGTACACCCGCCCGCGGCGGCCGAGCGCGGTGCCCTGCGAGGCGACGTACGACGCGGGCAGCACGTCCCCCGCGAGCCACTGGCCCAGCCCGGCGTTGAGGCTGCCAGTCACCGGGTCCTCGACGACGCTTCCCCGTTCGCCGTAGAACGCCCGGACCTCGACGGCGACGTCCGCGCCCTGCGGCCACGACCCGACGACGCCGATTTTGAGGTCGCCGAGCGCGCTCGGGTCCGGCTCGATGGCGAGCACCGCGTCGGCGTCACGCAGCCGTACCCCGACCCATCCCGGGCCGTTGTCGATCCACTCGGCGGCCACGACGTCGGCCGTGGTGACCCGAAGCGCCCTGGCGATCCGTGCGAGGTCCTCCGGAGTGACCGGGCCGGACCGGAGCAGCGGGGGCGCCGCGAAGGCGAGCCGGTCACCGTCGCGCCGGACGGTCACGAGCCCGACCCCGCACTCCTGCACCACCTGCCCGGCGCTGCGCGGCACGCCGCCGGCCTCGAGCCAGGCGTGGGCCGTGCCGAGCGTCGGGTGGCCCGCGAACGGCAGCTCACCGCCCGGCGTCCAGATCCGCACGCGGTAGTCGGCGGCGCGTCCGTCGGGCGTGTCCGTCGGGGCGAGCAGGAACGTCGTCTCCGACAGGTTGGTCCAGCGCGCGAAGGCGGCCATCTGCTCGTCGGCGAGGTCGTCGGCGTCGTGCACCACGGCCACGGGGTTGCCCGTGAGCGGGCCGGTGGCGAAGACGTCGACCTGACGGAACGGATGGCGGAAGGGATGCGTGTGCGGCACGCGCCACACCGTAGTGGCCGCGCGGGCCGCCGGGGCGACCGTCCCGCGCTCGTACCCTGGTGGGGTGCGCCCCCTCACCCTCGACGACCCCGCGGCCGCGCCGGCCGCCGGCACGGTCGTGCCCGCCGCCGAGTGGGGGCCGCGCGCCGCCGCGCACGCCGAGCGGGCGGACGCCCTGACCGCCGTGTGGCGCGACGCCCGCGACCGCGGCGAGAAGCACGCCATCGAGGACTTCCTGTTCACCTACTACCCCACGCGGGCGAGCCACCTGCGCCGGTGGCACCCCGGCCCGGGCGCGGTGCTCGAGGGCGCCGACGAGCACGCCGTCCGGCGCTGGTACCGCGAGGTTGCGCTGCCGGGCGGCGGCGCCGGCGCGACGCTCGACGTCGACGCCTTCCTCGCCGACCGCGGCGACACCGTCCGCTACGTGCGCGCGCTGGTCGGGGCCACGGCCGCGCGCCCCGGCACGTTCGGCTGCTTCGGCCTGCACGAGTGGGCGATGGTCTACCGCGACCGTGAGGCGGGGCGCGACCACCGGCACCCGCTCCCCCTGCGGCTCGGGCACGACGGCACCGACGCGGTCGTCGAGTCGCACCGCATCGCGTGCTCGCACTTCGACGCGTACCGCTTCTTCACGCCCGAGTCGCGCGAGCGCAACCAGCTGCGGCCCACCCGCGAGCGCCAGCCCGCGATGGAGCAGCCGGGCTGCCTGCACGCGGGCATGGACCTCTACAAGTGGGCCACCAAGCTGGGGCCGGCCGTGCCCGGCGAGCTGCTGCTCGACGCGTTCGAGCTCGCCCGCGACATCCGGTACACCGACATGGCCGCCGCGCCCTACGACGTCTCGGCGTACGGCATCGAGGCCGTGCCGATCGAGACGCCGGAGGGCAAGGCCGAGTACGTGCGCCGCCAGCGCGGGTTCACCGCGCGTGGCCAGGAGCTGCGCGCCCGACTCGTCGAGGTCTGCGACTCACTCCTGCCCCGGGAGTGACGTCGTTCGCCGCCTTCCCCCTGTCGGTTGACGACGTCGTACGACGGCGGTGACCGCGCGCGGTCCGCAGCTCCGGCACGATGGGGGCGTGACGACGGTGGCGGCGATGACGAGCGGTGACTGGTATCAGGACGGTCCGGAGCTCGCCCGACTTCGAGACCGGTGCGCTCGGACACTTGACGGACTGCGGCTGGCCGCGCCGGCGGACCGGGCACAGCGCGACGAGATCTTGCGTGAGCTGCTCGGTCATCTCGGCGACCGGGCAGAGGTTGTGCCGAGCTTCCGGTGCAGCTATGGGTTCAACGTGTCGATCGGCGCCGACGCTTTCGTCAACGCCGATGCCTTCTTCATGGACGACGCCCCGATCGTCATCGGGCCCCATGCGCGCCTCGGGCCCTCGGTGCAGCTCATGACAGCGTTGCACCCGGTCGAGGACCACGAGATGCGACGCGCAGGTTGGGAGCGCGCGCTCGGGATCGAGGTCGGCGAGAACGCCTGGCTCGGGGCGGGCGTCATCGTCGGGCCAGGGGTCCGCATCGGCAGGGACACCGTCGTCGGCGCCGGGAGCGTCGTGCTCAAGGACCTTCCGGAGCGGGTCGTCGCCGCCGGGAGCCCTGCCACGGTCGTCCGGCGAACCTAGGATCTCCGCGGCGGCCACTATCCGGCGTCGCGCGACAGCCAGCGCTACGAGCCACCCCAACGGGACGAACATCGCGACGTTCCCCAGCACGTTGAACACGCCGAAGGCGTGGTCACCGACGAGCCCCGCACGGATCGAGCTCCCCGCGCAGGTTCGCGGCCCCGGCGCCCTCCCAGGAGCCGGGCATCGTCACCGCGAGGACTCCAAGGACCGACGCCCCCGCAGGGGAAGGCCGTCAGAGGAAGACCGTCAGTGGGAGGCCATCCCGCTGACCATCGCGCGCCAGGTCACCGGCCCGACGACGCCGTCCACGTCGACGCCGAACGCGGCCAGCGCGGACTGGAACTCCCGCACCGCGGTCTCGGTCTTCGCACCGAAGACGCCGTCCACCAGGAGATCGAACGCGCCTCGGGTGTCGAGCTCGGACTGCGCACCCCGCACGGCGTGGCCGCGGCTGCCCTGCCGCACGGTGACGATGATCGCGCCCCAGGTGAGCGGGCCGACGACGCCGTCCACCTCGAGGCCGAAGTCGCGCTGCGAGGCGCGCACGGCCGCCTCGGTGAGCGAGCCGAAGGACTGGTCGACCTCCAGGTCGTGGCCGTGCTCGTTGAGCAGGTGCTGCAGCGTGCCGACGGGGTGGAACTTGTCACCCGGGCGGACGATCGGCCACGGGTCGAGAGCTCGGTCGGTCGTGACGGACATCGTCGTCTCCTTCGCGGGGCCGGGCGGGGCGGATCGTCGCCCGGGGGGCCCGACATCCTCGCCCGGAGGGAGCGGACGCGACCCGCCCAGATACGTCGACGGGGTCAGGCCCCGGCGCGGCGCGCCCGCAGCGCGGCCTGCGCGTTGCGGTTGGTGCAGGCGGTGGAGCAGTACCGCCGCGACCGGTTACGCGACAGGTCGAGCACGAGGCCGTCGCAGTCCGCGTCGGCGCAGACCGTGAGGCGGGAGTGCTCGCCGGCGCGGACGACGTCGATCATCGCCATGGCGGTCTCGACGGCGATGCGGTCGTCGAGCGGCGCGTCGGCGGCGACCGCGTGCACGTGCCAGTCCTGCCCCGTGTGCCGCACGAGCCGGGGCCGCGCCCCGGAACGCTCGAGCAGGTCGTTGACCATCGCGGCCGCGTCGTCGCGGCCTGCGAGCAGCAGCCGTCGCAGGCGCGGCGCCAGCGCCCGCACCCGGGCCAGCTCGGCCTCGGTGCCGTCGTGCCGGCCCGTGTAGCCCTGCCGCGTGAAGAACGCGTCGAGGTCGGCCACCGTCGTGAGCGTGCGCGGCGGCTCCTCCGCGTTGACGAGGTCGACGGCAGCCCGCAGCGAGATCACCGTGTCATGTGCGAAGACCACGTTGACACGTTATCCCACGATGTCTAGCGTCATGGGTCATGAGCACTGTGGCGCATGACGTGACCGCACCGCCCCGGTGGGGCTCCGGCCTCGCCCTCGCGGTCGCGTCCGCAGTGAGCTTCAGCCTGTCGGGGCCGCTCGCCGCCGGGCTCTTCGGGACCGGGTGGAGCCCGGGCGCCGTCGTCCTCGTGCGCGTCGCGATCGGCGCGCTCGTCGTGCTCCCGTTCGGCGTCGCTGCCCTGCGCGGCGACTGGCGCCCCGTGCGACGCAACATGCGGCTGCTGCTCGCGTACGGCGCGCTCGGGGTCGCGGCCACGCAGTTCTGCTACTTCGCCGCCGTGCAGCACATGCAGGTGGGCCCGGCGCTGCTGATCGAGTACTCCTCGCCCGCTGCCGTGGTCGCCTGGCTGTGGCTGCGGCACGGGCAGCGCCCCGGCCGCACGACGCTCGCCGGCATCGCGCTCGCCGCCGCCGGCCTCGTGCTGGTCCTCGACCTCACCGGCACGCGGCTCGACCCCGCCGGCGTGGCCTGGGCGCTCGGCGCGATGGTCGGGGTCTCGGCCTACTTCCTCCTCAACGCCCGCGGGGGCACCGGTCTGCCCCCGCTGAGCCTCGCGGCGGGCGGGCTCGTCGTGGGCGCCGTCGTGCTGGGGCTGCTCGCCGCGGTCGGCGTCATGCCCGTCACCGCCACGGCGGACCCGGTGGCGCTGGCGGGCGCGGTCGCGCCCGTGTGGGCGGTGCTCGGGACGCTCGGGGTGGTGACCGCGGGCGTCGCCTACGTCACGGGGGTGGGTGCCGGGCGGCGGCTCGGCGCGCGGCCGGCGTCGTTCGTGGGGCTGCTCGAGGTGCTCAGCGCCGTGGTCTTCGCCTGGCTCCTGCTCGACGAGCTGCCGCGACCCGTCCAGCTCGCCGGCGGGCTGCTCGTGCTGGCCGGCGTGGTCGTCGTCCAGCAGGGCGAGACCGCCACGCGGCGCAGGGCGCCGGACGCCGCGGCGGCAGTCGACGCCGCGCGCCCGTCCGCCTGAACCCTCCGCGAATTCTGTGGGCCCCGGGCGCCCCCGGTGCGAGGATGCGGCCATGTCCCACGTCCTGGCCTCCGCGCCGACCGAGCGCGTCGTCGTGCCCGAGCGGGTGCGCCTCCTCGCCGCCGGGGACGAGATCGTGCCCGTCTGGCACAACGAGCTCGGGGGCCTCACGTTCCGCCTGACCCGGCACGACGACGGATCCGACGCCAGGTCGGGAGTCAGTTCGGGAAGCACCGAGCGCTACGTCAAGTGGGTGCCGGCCGGCACCCCCGAGCTCGACCTCGACGCCGAGGTCGAGCGCCTTGCCTGGGCCGGCCCCTACACCCCCGTCCCCCGCGTGCTCGAGACCGGCGAGGACGCCGCCGGGCGCTGGCTCGTCACGGCCGGCATCGCGGGCCGCTCGGCCGTCGACCTGCGGTGGCTCGCCCACCCCGAGACGGCCGCCCGGGCGATCGGCGCCGGCCTGCGCGCCCTGCACGACACGCTCCCGGTCGACGACTGCCCGTTCTCGTGGGGCGTCGCCGACCGCGTCGCCCGCATGAAGCCCGCCGCCCGCGCGCAGGTCGGCGACGTGCCCGACGACGACCGGATCGTCGTGTGCCACGGCGACCCGTGCGCCCCCAACACGCTGCTGGACGACGGCGGCCGCTGGACCGCGCACGTCGACCTCGACGCCCTCGGCGTCGCCGACCGCTGGGCCGACCTCGCCGTCGCTAGCTACAGCCTGGAGTGGAACTACGGCGACGGCTACGAGCCGGCGTTCTTCGACGCGTACGGGATCGCCCCCGACGCCGAGCGCATCGCCTTCTACCGGCGGCTGTGGGACCTGGGCTGAGCGCCCTACTGAGCGCCCCTGCCCGGTCCCCGCGTACGGGAGAACCCGTACGCGCGGTCGCCGAGATCACGGCGAGATGACGCGGTTCCCCTGATGTGCAGGGCTGGACGACGTTCTAGCGTCGAATTTGTCCAGCTTCCTCACGAACGGGAGAGCAACGATGCGACTGCGTTCAACCCTCCTCGCCGCGGCCGTGGGTGCCGTGGCGGTCCTCGCGCCGGTGGCAGTGGCGCCGACGGCGTCCGCGCACGGTTGGGTCACCAACCCACCCAGCCGGCAGGACCACTGCGCGAAGGGAACCACCCCCTTCGACTGCGGTGACATCAAGTACGAGCCGCACAGCGTCGAGGGAGCCAAGGGCTCCATGGAGTGCTCGGGCGGCAACTCGCGCTTCGGGATCCTCGACGACGACAGCCTGGCCTGGCCTCGCACCGAGGTCGGGTCGAGCGAGACGTTCCGGTGGCAGCTCACCGTGCGGCACGCCACGTCCACCTGGGAGTACTTCGTCGACGGGGTGCTGCACCGCACGTTCGACGACGGCGGCGCGCAGCCCGAGGAGATCGTCGAGCACACGGTCGACAACCTGCCCGCCGGCAACCACACCATCTTGGCCCGGTGGAACGTCGCCGACACGGCCAACGCGTTCTACGCCTGCGTGGACGTGACCGTCAGCTAGCCGATCAGGTCGACGGCTCGGGACGGCCCGTCGTCCCGAGCCGTCGTCCCCGATCCACCGGTTGGCGTGGCCTGGAAGAATGGCCCGACCATGACTTCCCCGACCTCGACCACCTCGCCCCCCTCCGACGCCGCCCCGGCCCCGCGCCCCGCCGGCACGCTCCTGCCGTACCTGCCCGCGCCGACGGGAGGTACCCCGGATCCCGACGTCCTCTTCGAGGGCTTCGGCGAGTGGGCGACGGGCACGGGTCGCCCGCTGTACCCGCACCAGGAGGAGGCGCTGCTCGAGCTGATGACGGGCTCGCACGTCGTGCTGGCGACCCCGACCGGCTCCGGCAAGTCGATGGTCGCGATGGGCGCCCAGTTCGCCGCCCTCGCCGCGCGCCGCTCGGGGCTCGGCGGGCGCACCTACTACACCGCGCCGCTGAAGGCGCTGGTGAGCGAGAAGTTCTTCGACCTCGTCGCCGCCTTCGGATCTCGCAACGTCGGGATGATGACCGGCGACTCCGCGGTCAACGCCGACGCCCCGATCATCTGCTGCACCGCGGAGATCCTGGCCAACCTCGCGCTGCGCCGCGGGCCCGACGCCGCCCCCGGCGCCGACGGCGCGCTGGCCGACGACGCGATCGCCCAGGTCGTCATGGACGAGTTCCACTTCTACGGCGACCGGCAGCGCGGCTGGGCGTGGCAGGTGCCGCTGCTGGAGCTGCCGCACACGCAGTTCCTGCTGATGTCCGGCACCCTCGGCGACACCACGCGCCTGCGGGCGGACCTCGCGGAGAGCAGCGGCCGCCCCGTCGCGGAGGTCGCGGGCGCCGAGCGCCCCGTGCCCCTCACGTTCTCCTACGTCGTCGAGCCGCTCACCGACGTCATCGCCGAGCTGGTCACGACCCACCGCGCCCCGGTCTACGTCGTGCACTTCACGCAGAAGGACGCCGTCGAGCGCGCGCAGGCGCTGCTGTCCACGACCGTCGCCTCCAAGGAGGAGAAGGCCACCATCGCCGCCGAGATCGGCGCGTTCCGGTTCGGCACCGGGTTCGGCAAGACGCTGAGCAAGTTCCTGCGTGCGGGTATCGGCGTGCACCACGCGGGCATGCTGCCCAAGTACCGGCGGCTCGTGGAGCGGCTCACCCAGCGCGGCCTGCTCAAGGTGGTCTGCGGCACGGACACCCTCGGCGTGGGCATCAACGTGCCCATCCGCACGGTGCTCATGACGTCGCTGGTGAAGTTCGACGGCGAGCGCATGCGCCACCTCACCGCCCGCGAGTTCCACCAGATCTCCGGCCGGGCCGGCCGCGCCGGCTTCGACACCGTGGGCGAGGTGATCGTCATGGCGCCCGAGCACGTCATCGAGAACCGCAAGATACTCGCCAAGGCAGGCGACGACCCCAAGAAGATCAAGAAGGTGGTGCGCAAGAAGGCGCCCTCGGGGTCCGTCAACTGGACCGACGCCACCTTCGAGCGGCTGCGCGACGCGGAGCCCGAGCCCCTGTCCAGCCAGTTCCACGTCAACCACGCCATGGTGCTCAACGTGCTCGCGCGGGCTTCGACCCTTCGACAGGCTCAGGACGGCGCAGGCTCGACAAGCGGGGCCTCGACCGACCCGGTCGAGGCCATGCGGCACCTGCTCACCGAGAACCACGACACCGACGCGCAGCGGTCGGCGCACGTGCGCCAGACCTTCCGCATCTACCGGTCCCTGCGCATCGCCGGCGTCGTGGAGAAGGTCCGCGTGCCCGACCCGACGCGTCCCGCCGGGTACCGCCCCAGCGTGCGCCTCGTCGTCGACCTCCCGCGCGACTTCGCGCTCAACGCGCCCCTGTCGCCGTTCGCCCTCGCCGCGATGGACCTGCTCGACGTCGAGAGCCCCACGCATGTGCTCGACGTCGTGTCCGTCATCGAGGCCACGCTCGACGACCCGCGCCAGATCCTCTACGCCCAGCAGAACAAGGCGAAGGGCGAGGCCGTCGCGGCGATGAAGGCCGAGGGCATGGAGTACGAGGAGCGCATGGAGGCGCTCGAGGACGTCACCTGGCCGCGCCCGCTGGCCGACCTGCTCGAGCCCGCGTTCGCCACCTACAAGCGGTCCAACCCGTGGGTGGCCGACGCCGAGCTGGCGCCCAAGTCCGTGGTGCGCGACATGCTCGAGCAGGCGATGACGTTCACCGAGCTCGTCAGCATCTACGGCCTGGAGCGCACGGAGGGCGTGGTGCTGCGCTACCTCGCCGACGCGTACCGCGCGCTGCGCCAGGTGGTGCCCGAGGAGCACCGCACCGAGGAGGTGCACGAGGTGGTCGAGTGGCTCGGCGAGCTGGTGCGCGGCGTCGACTCGTCCCTGCTCGACGAGTGGGAGCGGCTGCAGAACCCGGTGGACGACGACGCGGACACGATGATCGAGGGCGAGCTGGCGGAGGTCGGGGCCGAGGCGCCCGCACGCCCGGTCACCGGCAACCCGCGCGCGTTCCGCCGGCTGGTGCGCAACGCGACGTTCCGCCGGGTCGAGCTGGCCGCCCGCGAGGACTACCACGCGCTCGGGGCGCTCGACGGCAGCCACGGCTGGGACGGCGACGCCTGGGCCGCCGCCCTGGACCCCCTGTTCGACGCGCAGGGCGACGACGCGATCGGGATCGGCCCGGCGGCCCGATCCGCGGCGCTCCTGACGATCGTCGAACCCGGGGCCGAGCTGCCCGGCGGCGCCACGGCCACCACGCCCGACGGCGTCGAGCACGCCGAGGTGCCCGCGGGGACCTGGTGGGTGCGCCAGGTGCTGGACGACGCGGACGGCGACCACGACTGGGCGATCACGGCGCTCGTCGACCTCGCCGCCAGCGACGAGGCCGGCTCGGTCGCGCTCACGGTCGTCGACGTCGGGCGGTTCTGAGCCGGTCGCCGCCCGGTTGCGGGCAGGGCGCGCCCGCCGTCTGATCGAGTGAGGGCGTCGACCCCGACGCGCCTCGACGGCAGGAGCCCGGCATGGACAACTCGACCACCGTCTGGATCATCGTCGCCATCGTCGTGGTGCTGCTCCTCGTGCTGCTCGCGTGGTCGCTGGTGCGCCGGTCCCGCGCGGCGGCCGAGCGGCGGCGCACGGCCCAGCGCAAGGAGGCGGCGGAGCTGCGCCGCACGGCGGAGCACGATCGCATCGCCGTGCAGGAGCGTGAGGCCTCGGCCTCGACCCTCGACGCGGAGGCGCAGACGTCGCAGGCGGAGGCCGACCGGAAGGCGGCCGAGGCCGCGCGGCTGCAGGAGCAGGCGCGGGGCCGGGAAGCCAGCCTCGACGAGCACCGGGCCGAGATCGACGAGCGGCTGCGCCGCGCGGACGAGCTGGACCCCGAGGGGACGGCGACCCCCGACCAGCCGGACGCCGGCCAGCAAAGCACCCCGCGGCGCGGGGCGGACGCACCCGCGGACACGCCGCGCGAGGGCGGCGAGGGCGGCGATCCCGGGGCCCACCGCGCCTGACGGCGGCCCGCTCAGCCCAGGTGGACGAGCCCCTGGACGAGGGTCGCGACACCCCCGACGTACGCGAGGACGATCAGTCCGCGGCGGACGGTGGCGGCGGGGACGCGCGGCGCCAGCAGGTCACCGATGACGAGGCCCGCGACGATCGCGCCGAGCACGACCGCCCACTGCCAGACGGCGAAGGGCGGGAACGACGCGTCCGTGAGCACCAGCTTGGCGACGAGGGCGGCCGCGGCGTTGGTGGCGAAGAAGGGCTGGGCCGTGGCGGCGAACCGGCGCGGGTCCCAGCCGGTGAGCACGGAGTAGATCGCGACCGGCGGGCCCCCGATGCCGGCCGCCACGCTCCCGACCCCGCTCGCGATCCCCGTGACGACCAGAGGCCCGCGCGCCACCGCGCGCACCGGGTGCCGGCCGTCGCGACGGAGGCGGGTCGTGACGACGGCAAGCGTCATCGCGACGACGACGACGGCCCCGACGGTGACCTCGAGCGCCGCGCGCCCTGCGTCCCTCAGCAGCAGCGCGGCGGGCACCATCACCACCACCGACGTCCCGGCGAGCCACGCATACCGGCGCCAGTCCACGTCACGCGCCACCCGGCCCAGGATGAGCGTGGACGCGATCGCGCCCGAGAGGTTGACGAACAGCACGCCCTCCAGCGGGCCCACGATGAGCACGATGAACGGCCCCGCGACGAGCCCGAAGCCCATACCCGTGACCCGCTGGAGCGACCCGCCCACGAGGATCGCGAGGACGAGGAGGGCGAGCACCTCACCACGGTACGCGGTCGCGGCCGCACCGATGAGTGCGCGTGCCGCCCGACCAGGACGAGCCGTGGCCGTCGAACCTGCGGGTCGACCTCGCGCCGGTGCCCGGCGACACCCAGGTCGTCATCCGCGAGGTGCCGCACCCCGCCGGGAGCGTCGAGCTGGGGCGCGAGTCGTGGCGGAAGAAGTTCCCTCGCCTCGAGCACGCCCTCGCCGGACGGTGCGCGCGGGCCACGAGGGCACGGCAGAATCGCCGGCGTGGCGAAGAAGGGCAGGCAGGCCTCGCACGGCACCCCGGCGGTGACCGCCCTGGAGATGGCTGGGGTGGACTACACCGTGCACGCCTACGACCACGACCCCACCTCGGACCTCAGCTACGGGCTCGAGGCCGCACAGGCGCTCGGCCTCGACCCCGCGATCGTCCTCAAGACCCTGCTGGCCGACGTCGACGGCACCCTCGTAGTCGGCATCGTGCCCGTGGAGCGCACGCTCGACCTCAAGGCGCTCGCCCGCGCGGTCGGCGGTAAGCGTGCCGCGATGACGGATCCCGCCGCGGCGCAGCGTGCCACCGGCTACGTGGTGGGCGGCATCTCGCCGCTCGGCCAGAAGAGGCGGCACGCCACCGTGCTCGACGAGTCCGCCTCCGGCCACGACGTCGTGTACGTCTCGGGCGGGCGCCGCGGCCTCGACGTCTCCCTCGCGCCCGCGGACCTGCTGCGGCTCACCGACGGAGTGCTGGCGCCGATCGCCCGCGGCTGACCGCCCACCGACGTCCTCGACCGCGCTCTGCGCACCGGCGACCGTCGTGAGCTCGGCGCACCTGCCGGTGTGCCGACCTGCCCGGCGGCTGTCGTCGTCGAGGTCCGTCAGAGCCCGGGCGCTGCCGTCGATCGACGGAGGATGAGCTCCGGTGGCGGGTCACCGATGAACGTGTCCGCGACCTGTACCTGGCCGTCAAGCCGGTCGATCAGCATACGTGCGGCGGCAAGGCCGAGCTCGAAGAGAGGCATCCTCACCGTCGTCAGGGCGACCGGTAGGTGCGCCACGAACCAGGGATCGTGGATGGCGACCACCGAGAGGTCGTGGGGGACGGCGACACCCGCATCACGGAGGGTACTCAACACACCGGCGGCCGTGACCGCATTGGCCACGACGACGGCCGTCAGGCTCGGTTTACGGAGCAGGTCGTCTGTCGCCGCAGCGCCCTTGGATGCCGTCCATCCTGCGGGGATCACGGAGGCGTGCAGGCCGTGCTGTTCAAGAGTGCGGCGGTACCCGCGCTCGCGGCGGACCGAGCTCGGCGATCGCGCCGGTCCGCCGACGAACGCGATGCGTTCGTGGCCGAGGCTCACGAGATGCTCCGTGGCCAGCGCACCCGCTGCGCGGTCGTCCAACGACACGGCGGGCGCTGCCGTGCTGACCTCTGAGTTCACGAGGACGGCGGGGACCGTGCTGGCGATCTGCTCGACCAGGCGGTCGCCGGGGCCGTATCCCGTCTGCAGGATGACCCCGTCGAGGCGGCCGCGCGCCACGAAGGAGCGGAGCTGGCCGTTGTTGGTCGCGAGGTCCTCAGCGTCGGCGAGCAGGGTGACGTAACCGGCCTCGGCGCACCGGCTCTGCGCCCCCTTGAGCACGGCGACGTTGATGGGGCTGTCCAGGTCGTGCATCACCAGACCGATGGCGCCTGCGCGAGCCCCGCGCAACGAACGGGCGACGCTGTTGGGGGTGTACCCGAGATCGCGGGCGGCCTGGACGATCCGGCGCCGAGTCTCGTCACGCACGTGCACGGTCGGATCCTCGTTGAGGACGCGGGATGCCGTCGGAGCCGCAACCCCCGCCTTTTGCGCCACTTCACGGAGCGTTGCAGTGCGCGTCATCCCGTGCCGCCGGGCGCGGTGATGATCTCCACCGCCCCACCATACCGGTGATCAAAAGGCGAGGTTTGACGCGTCGAGTCATTGCAGTTACGGTGCCGTAAATCGATTACCTAGCCGCAATGGAGGGGGCAGACGTGAAGACTGGCCTGCGTCAGAATTCAGCTTCGTACGACGTCGTCGTGATCGGAGGGGGTCCCGGCGGCCTCTCCGCTGCGATCGCGGCCGGGCGGTCCGGCGCCCGGACTCTGATCGTCGAGCGCACCGCAGCGCTAGGGGGCGCCGCCGCGTCCGGTCTCGGGATCCTCGGCTACCTCGACCGCTCCGGCGAGCAGGCACTGGGCGGAATCGCACAGGAGCTGATCGACCGCCTGATGCTCGTCGGTGGCTCGCCCGGGCATTTCCGTTGCCCGGTCCACAACTCGATCACTCCCGTGTCACCCGATCTGGTCAAGATCGTTGCCGTGCAACTCTGCGAGGAAGCGGGGGTGGACGTCCTCTTCGACAACGAGCTCCTTGACGTCGAGGTAGACCAGGCCGGTGAGATCCGGGCGGTGACCGTTTTCGGGAAGCTGACGCGGACACGGATCGAAGCGAAGGTCGTCATCGACGGCACGGGGGACGGCGACGTGGCCTACCTCGCCGGTGTGCCCTTCTCGGCCGGCCAGGACGGCTCGGGGACGATGCAGCCCAGCACGCTGATGTTCACGGTGACAGGCCACGACCTCGAGCGGTTCTGGACGTTCCTCGATGAGCATCCCCACGAGATGGGCATCAAGGAGGACTACGCGGCGGGCTACGACGTCGACTTCCTCCGCCGCACCCGCGGTCACTGCTTCATCGGGCTGACCGACCTCGTGGCGGGGGCGCGCGAGCGAGGCGACCTCACAGTCCCGCGCAATCAGTTCATCTACATCAGCACGGCGTCCGAGCGCCTGCTCGCCATCAACACCTCGCGGGTGACCAGGATCGACGCCAGCGACCCGGTCGAGCTCTCAGGCGGCCTGCAGAGCGGGTACAAGCAGGTTCTGCAGATCGTCGAGTTCATGCGGACCGTCCCCGGTTTTGAGCACATCGAGATCTCCCAGATCGCCCCCGCCCTCGGGGTCCGCGAGACTCGCCACTTCGCCGGAGAGCAGCGGCTCACCATGGACAGCCTCTACGACCCCGAGACGGCCGAGACGGCCGTCGCGCAGTCGGCCTACAACATCGACATCCATTCCGGCACCGGGGAGGGCATCGACCTGACGGTCGTCGAGAAGCCGTTCGGCATCCCCTACGGCTGCCTGGTGCCGCAGGAGGTCGACGGTCTGCTGCTGAGCGGCCGCACCATCTCGCTGGACTCCACGGTGTTCGCCTCGGCCCGGGTCATGGGAACGTGCCTGGCGATCGGCGAAGCCGCCGGGACCGCCGCAGCCATCGCCGTGAGCGAAGAGATCACGGTGCGCGATGTCGATGTCGCAGATCTGCGCTCTCGGCTGCTCGCCAACGGCGGCATCCTGCCCGCGGCCGATTCAGTACGAGAGCGTGCCGAGGCGACCCTGAGCGATCGGGTCTGACGCGAAGCGAGAAGTACGTCGATGTCACGAAGGAGTGAATGGATGAGTCAACAACGTGAGGACGCCGCCGCGCGAGACAAGAGGTCTCGCTCCCGGATGACGTTGGCCAGCACGGTGGGCACGGTTCTGGAGTGGTACGACTTCAACCTGTACGGGCTGGCGGCCGCCCTGGTGTTCGGGCCGTTGATGTTCGGCAACTCGTCGGTCTCGGGAACGCTGGCATCGTTCGCTACGCTCGGCGTCGGCTTCCTGGCGCGTCCGATCGGTGGGCTGGTGCTCGGCAACCTCGGGGACCGGATCGGCCGGAAGCCTGTGCTCATGGCCAGCTTCATCACGATGGGTATCAGCTCGGCCCTCATCGGCTGTCTCCCGACCTACGACCAAGTGGGGATGCTGGCCCCGGTGCTTCTCGTCACGTTGCGAGTCGTCTCCGGATTTGCGGTGGGAGGCGAGTTCGCCGGCGCTGCTCTGCTCACGATCGAGAGCGCACCGGCCAGTCAGCGCGGTCTTCGCGGGGCGTTGCCGTCGATGGGGACCGGCGCCGGGTTCGTCCTCGCGACCGTGGTCTTCGCGGTGTTCTCCATGCTGCCCGACGAGACCTTCCTCAGCTGGGGCTGGCGCGTCCCGTTCCTGGCCGGTATCGCGCTGGCCGTCTTCGGCGCGATCGTCCGGAGCCGGCTGGAGGACACCCCAGAGTTCACAGGTGCCCAGGCCGCCGACAAGGTCGTTCACTTCCCGTTGGGACGTGTCGTCCGGGAGTATCGCGGTTCAATCCTGCGGATCATCGGCGTCACCATGGGAGTCAGCGTCTGGGGCTACCTGATCCAGACCTTCGTCCTGTCCTACGGGACGACGGACCTCGGGATCGACAAGTCCGCCCTGCTGTGGGCCATTGGCTTCGCCGCCGGCCTGGAGATCCTCACGATCCCGTTCTGGGGCTGGCTCTCCGACCGCATCGGGAGGCGAAAGGTCATGGTCGCCGGCGTGGCGTTGACGATCCTCTACGTGTTCCCCTTCTTCGCGCTCCTGCACACGGGAAGCACGCCATTGGTATGGCTGGCCATCATCATCGGGCTGCCGATCCTCAAGGACATGATCTTTGGGCCGATGGCCGCCCTCGTCGCCGAGATGTTCGACTCCGGTGTCCGTTACAGCGGCGTCAGCGCAGGCCGAGAGATCGGAACGGCAATCTTCGGTGGGACAGCGCCGCTGATCGGCACGGCGCTCATCGCGGCGGCGTCCGGGCAGGTCTGGCTGCTGGGGATCTACATCGTGCTCGCGCTGGCCGTCACGGGTGTCGCGGTGGTCGTAGGCAGTGACAACTCCGACAAGGAGCTCTCCGACATCGGGGCCCAGCCGGCGAGCACGCCCCTGGACTCTGTCGCACTTCCGTGAGTCCGGGTGCCAGTGGCTGAGCCCTCTCTCCACACCCCAGCGCGTCCCTCTTCGTGGCCGCGACGGTCGCCCCGGTGGCACGGTGGCCCGGGTCGATCTTCCGGTCCCGGACGAGCCGGACCCGCTCGGGCAGGAAGGCGTAGCTACGGGCCGACGCCGGGGACCGTCCACATTGATGGCAGCGGTTGATGCAGGTTGATCCCTCTCGCCGCCGGGGCCTCAGTGCTGGTACGTCGGGAAGCGGGCGTCGCTCGGCACGATGTCCTTGCCCAGCGGCAGCAGCGAGATCGGGATCATCTTGAGGTTCGCGATCGCGAGCGGGATGCCGATGATCGTGATCGCCTGCGCGATCGCGGTGGTGATGTGCCCGATGGTGAGCCAGATCCCCGCGAAGACGATCCAGATGATGTTGCCCAGCACCGACCACCCGCCGGCCCCCGGCTTGTCGACCACGGTGCGGCCGAACGGCCACAGCGCGTAGCCCGCGATGCGGAACGACGCGATGCCCCACGGGATGGCGACGATCGTGATGCAGCACAGGATTCCCGCCGCGGCATAGCCGAGCGCGAGCCAGAAGCCGCCGAACACGAGCCAGATGATGTTGAGCAGTGCTTTCACGCCACCATCCTCGCTGCTCGCACGCCGCCCGCACCACCCGGGACTCCCCCGACCGGACCCTGAGATCCGGGTGCCAGCCGGGTGCCGTCCGCGTGCCAGGGAGCCGCTCCTCACTCCGTAGGATGGGCCGCATGCCCAGCTGTCCCGGGATCCCCGCGCGTCTCGCCGCCGTCCACGCCCGCGTGGCCGCGGCCGCCCGCGACGCCGGTCGTGACCCCCGCGAGGTCCGCGTGCAGCTGGCCACCAAGACCCAGGACGCCGAGACGCTGCTCGCCGGCGTGCACGCAGCCCTCGACCACGCCGCCGAGACCGGCGACGACCGGCCGGTGCTGATCGGCGAGAACCGCGTGCAGGAGCTCGTCGCCAAGGCGCCGGCGCTGGCCGGGCTCGTCGTCGCCGGGCGGGTCGAGGCACACCTCATCGGCCACCTGCAGAAGAACAAGGTCAACCAGGTGCTCACCGCGGCCTCCGCCGTCGACTCCGTGGACTCCGCCGCCCTCGCCCGGGCGCTGTCCACCCGGTGCGAGCGCGACGGCCGCACGCTCGACGTCATGGTGCAGGTCAACGTGTCCGGCGAGGACACCAAGACCGGGGTGGGCCCCGACGACGCCGCGGCACTCGCCACCGAGATCGCCGCCCTCCCCGGCCTGCGCCTCACGGGGTTCATGACCATCGGCGCCCGCTCGGACGACGACGAGCTCGTCCGGGCCGGCTTCGCCCGCCTGCGCCGAATCCGCGACGACGTCCTCGCGAGCGGCGCGCCCGGCACCGTCACGGCCCACGAGCTCTCCATGGGCATGACCGGCGACCTCGAGCTCGCCGTCGCCGAGGGCGCGACGATCGTCCGCGTCGGCACCGCCGTCTTCGGCGCCCGCCCCGCCGCGAGGTAGTCCCGAATTCCGCGAGGTAGTTCGAAATCTCGCGAGGTAGTTCCGCGCTCGCGACGAGCGCAAATACCTCGCCCGGCGTTGAACTACCTCGCGAGATTTCGAACTACCTCGCGAAATTCGGGACTACCTCGGCGGGGCGCCGCCCAGGAGCGCGAGGGCGCCGCGGACGCCGCCGGCCTCGGTGAGCGTGCCCCGGGCGGCGGGCTCGTCGACCCCCGCCAGGAGCATGACGAGCGCCACCTGCACCTCGCCGCCCGCGTCGGCGAGGACGGGCGCGCAGACCTCGGGCGTCAGGCCGGACGCCTGGCTGAGCAGCCGCACGAGGCGCGCGCGCAGCTTCGCGTTGGTGGCACGGACGTCGACCATGAGGTTGGAGTACGTCTTGCCGAGCTGCACCATGGTGGCCGTCGAGAACGTGTTGAGCACGATCTTCTGCGCGCTGGCGGCCTTCATGCGCGTGGACCCGGTGACGGCCTCGGGCCCGGTGTCCAGCAGGATCGCGACGTCGACGCCGTCCGCGAGGGACGCCGTCGGGTTGGCGCTCACCAGGGCGGTGCGGGCGCCGCGCTCCCGCGCGAGATCCAGCGCCCCGCCGACGTACGGGGTGCGGCCGCTCGCCGCGAGCCCGACGACCAGGTCGCGGCGCCCCACGTGGTCCAGGTCGCGCCGCCCCGCCTCGACGTCGTCCTCGGCACCCTCGACGGAGAGGGTCATTGCGTCGGAGCCGCCGGCCAGGTGGGCGTCGAACCACTCGGGCCCGACGCCGTAGGTGGGCATCAGCTCGACGGCGTCGAGCACCCCGAGCCGCCCGGACGTGCCCGCCCCCGCATAGTGCACCCGCCCGCCGGCGCGGATCGCCGCCACCGCGAGCTCCACCGCCTGCGTGACCCGGAACCGTTCGGCGCGCACGACGCTCGCGACGCCCGCGTCCTCGTCGAGGATGAGCCGCACGACGTCGGCCGCGGGCAGCAGGTCGATGTCCGTGGTGCGCGGGTTGCGTTCCTCCGTGGGCGAGGTCATACGGGCCACGGCGAGCAAGTCGCCGTCCCCGGGCAGGCCGTCATCGGTCATCGGTTGCTTCCTCTCGGAGAGGTCAGGGGGCTCGGCGTCGTCGTGTGGCTCGGTGTCGTGAGGTGGCTCGGCGAGGTCGTCAGCACGAGGCGACGCACGGGTGCCCGGACGGCGGGCGCGGGCAGCGGCGTGGGCGGGGTCAACGACCCGAGAACCACGGGCCGCCGCGCGCCGGTGGCCTGCCGCCGGTGCGGCCCGGCGGCCGTGCCCGGCACGCCGTGGACGCCGAGGAAGCCCAGCAGCGCGAACAGGTAGGCCTCCTTGCCGTCTGCGGGCAGGCCCAGCTCGTCGGCGGTGACGAGCGCCGTCGTGGCCGGCAGCAGAGCCTGCAGCCGCTCGCGCAGCACGGGGTTGCGCGCGCCGCCGCCGGAGATCACGACCCGGTCCACGCCGCCGGCGGGGACCTGCTCCGCGAGCGACCTCGCGACGGTGGCCGCCGTGAGCTCGGTCAGCGTGGCGACGAGGTCGGCCGTGCTCAGGTCGTCGGCCCGCACGCCCGCGGCGGCGAGCCGTGTCGTGACGTACTCGCCGTCATAGAGCTCGCGGCCCGTGGACCGCGGTACGGGCAGGTCGTAGTACGGGTCGGCGAGGAGCGCCTCCAGCGCCGCGCCGTGTACCCGGCCCTGCGCCGCGAGCGCGCCGTCGGCGTCGAAGGGCCGCCCGGTGAGGCGCTGCACCGCGTGGTCGATCAGGCAGTTGCCGGGGCCGGTGTCCCAGGCGAGCACGGGTGTGTCGTGCGCGCCGACGATCGTCACGTTGGCGATGCCGCCCACGTTGAGCGCCGCCGTGTGCCGCGCCCCGTCCGCCGGGTCGTGACCCAGCCACAGCGCGTCGAGGATGCTGACGAGCGGGGCCCCCTGACCGCCGGCCGCGACGTCGGCCACGCGGAAGTCGCTCACCACCGGGCGGCGGGACCGCTCCGCCACCCACGCCGGGTTGCCGAGCTGCAGCGTGCCGCGCGTCCGCCCGGCCACCACCCAGTGGTGCAGCGTCTGGCCGTGCGACGCGACGAGGTCGGCGTCTCCCCCGGCCAGGTCGTCGACGGCGCGCCGGGCCGCGGCGCCGAGCTCCTGCCCGACGAGCGTGTCGAGCTGGCAGACCTCGCCCATGTCGACGGCGGCGGGCGGCAGCGCGGCGAGGATCCGCCGGCGCAGCTGGTCGGGCCACGGGTACTCCGTGTGGCCGAGCGGGCGCAGGTGCAGGGTGCCGTCCGCCCGCAGGTCGAGGTCGGCGGCCGCCGCGTCGATGGCGTCGACGCTGGTACCGGACGAGATGCCGATGACGATCATCGCCCCGCCTCCCCGTCGACGGCGTCGTCGGACCCCGCGAGCAGGGCCGCGGCCGCCTCGGCGTTCGCGCGGCCGGTGCCGCAGGCGAGAACGGCCGCGGGCGCGCCGCCGGGCAGCGTGGCCAGCCAGCGCGCTCCGGCGTCCGGTACGCCGGTGTGCACCACCACCAGGTCGGGCCGCACCTTCTGCAGCTCGGCGAGCCGGGAGTATTCGGCGCCGCCGGGCACCGGCTCGCGCGTCACGCCGACCACCGGCGAGGCCGCGGCCGCGCCGCCGACGAGCACGCCGTGCGCGCCCTCCTGCAGCTCCGTGAGCAGCGCGGCGAAGCCCGCGTCGTCGAGCGCCGGGTGCAGCACGGCGCCGGGCCACCGCTCGGCGACGGCGTGCTGCACGTGCTGGGCGGTGCGGCCGGCGGCGTGGTCGAGCCGCAGCCGCAGGTCCACGACATGAGGCTCGACGACAGGAGGCTCGGCGACAGGAGGCTCGACGACAGGAAGCTCGACGACATGGCGCGCGCCGGCGATCGCCACCGTGCCCGCCTCGCCCACCGCGCGCACGGCCTGCCGGGCGACGCGTTCCCCCACCGCGGCGAGCGCCTCCTGCGCGCGCCGCGCGGACTCCGGCCCCGGCGTCACCCCGGTCCGCTCGCGCCGGGCGCGGAGCCGGCGCACGAGCTCGTCCGTGCGCCGCCGGGAGGCGGCGAGCCGCTCGAGGCTCACGCGCCCGTCGGCGACGGCGGCGACGAGGGCCGCGACCGCGGAGCGGAACAGCGACGCGTCGTCGCGGTCCGACGTCGTGCCGAGGCACAGCAGGTCGGCCCCGCCCTCGACGGCGCGCACCGCCGCCTCGCCCACGTCCGCGCCGTCGGAGACGGCGCGCATGTCCAGGGCGTCCGTGATGACGGGCCCGGCGAAGCCGAGCTCGCGGGCGAGGGCGGCCACCGCCGGCTCGAGGGAGGCGGGCGCGGGGCCCAGGGCGGGCACCACCACGTGCGCCGTCATGAGCGTGTCGAGGGCGGGCCCCGCGCCTCCGTCCCCGCCGTCGTTCGGGAAGCCGGCGACGAACGGCACGAGGTCGCGGCGACGCAGGGTGTCGAGGTCGGCGTCGACGACGGGCAGCTCGAGGTGCGAGTCAGTGGTCGTGGACCCGTGCCCGGGGAAGTGCTTGGCGCACGTCCCGGCGCCGCCGCGGTGCAGCCCGCGCGCGAACGCGACGCCGTGCCGGGCCACCGCGCTCGGGTCGCCTCCGAAGGCGCGCACGCCGATCACCGGGTTCTCCGGCGTGTCGACGTCGAGCACCGGGGCCAGGTCGAGGTCGACGCCCGCCGCGGTGAGGAGCCGGCCCAGCGCCTCCCCGGCGTCGCCCGTCAGGCGCTCGTCGTCGACGACGCCGAGCGCGGCGGCGCCGGGCAGGGACGACCCCGCGGCGGCCTCGAGCCGCGAGACGTCCCCGCCCTCCTCGTCCGTCGCGACCAGCAGGTCGGGCGAGAGCGCGTGCAGCTGCGCCGTGAGGGCGGCCGTCGTCGCCAGGTCGGGCGTGTTGCCGGCGAAGAGCACGACCCCGGCCAGCCCGTCGCGCACGGCGCCGGCGAGCCACGGCGGCGGGGTGGTCCCCGTGAAGCCGGGCAGCAGCACGCCGTGCACCGCCCGCTCGACCTCGTCGGACGCGCTCACCCCTTCACCGCCCCGGCGGTCAGCCCGGACGCGAGGCGCCGCTGGACGATGATGAAGAAGATCATCACCGGCAACGTGATGATCGTGGAGGCGGCCATGATCGCGCCCCAGTCGTTGGAGTGCTGGCCGAAGAACGACCGCAGCCCGATGGCCACGGTGTAGTTCTGGGTCTCGCCCCCGAGCAGCGTCATCGCGAAGACGAACTCGTTCCACGCCGTGATGAAGCTGAAGATGCTCGTGGCCACCAGCCCCGGCGCCACGAGCGGGAGCAGGATCGAGCGGAACATCCGGCCCCAGGTGGCGCCGTCCAGATAGGCGGCCTCCTCGAGCTCGACCGGCACGGCCGCGACGAACCCGCGCAGCATCCAGATGCCGAACGGCAGCGCGAGCGCCACGTACACGACGACGAGGCCCACGAGGCTGCCCAGCAGCTGCAGGTCGCGCACCTGCACGAACAGCGGGATGACCAGCGCCTCCAGGGGCACCATCTGCACGATGAGCACCAGCATCAGCACCTGGGTGCGGAGCTTGAACCGGAACCGCGCGACGGCCACCGACGCGAGCAGCGCCAGCACCGACGACGCGACCACCGTGGCGAGCGCCACCACCAGCGAGTTGCGCAGGAAGACGTCGAACCCGCCGTCGGTCAGCACGAACCGGAAGTGGTCGAGGGTCGGCTCCGCCGGCACGAAGGACGCGCCGCGGCCGGCCTTCGCGTCGAACGCGCTCACGAGCATCCAGTACGCCGGGAAGAGCGTGAACACGAGCAGGAGCGTCACCGCCACGCCCTTGCCCATCTGGACCGCGCGCGGCGGTCGTCGGGACCCGCGCCGGACGGCGGGCGCGCGGCCGGCGTCCTGCCGGGGCGGTCTCGTCGCGACGCTCACAGCTCCTCCTCCTTCAGGATCGTCCGCACGTACGCGACGGTGATGCCGAGCAGCAGCAGGGTGAGCAGCACGGCGATCGCCGAACCGAAGCCGTACCGGTTCTGCCCGAACGACTCGACGTACGACCACACGCCGAGGTTGAGCACCTCGCGGTTGGTGCCCGCCCCGCCCGGCATGAGGTAGACCTGCGCGAAGACCTTGAAGTCCCAGATGGTCGACAGGATGATCACGACGGCGAAGATCTGCTTCAGCTGCGGCACGATCACAGAGAAGAAGCGGCGCCACGAGCCGGCCCCGTCGATCTCCGCCGCCTCGAGCAGCTCCTTCGGCACGCCCAGCAGGCCGGCCAGCACGGTGATCGCCACGAACGGGAAGCCGTGGTGCACCACGTTGAGCAGCACGATCGCGTAGAACGACCACCGGTCGGTGAACCAGTTGACGGGCTGGTCCTGCAGCCCGAGCACCTGCAGCACGTGGTTGAACACGCCCCGGTCGGCGTCGAAGATCCATACCCACACGTAGGTGCCGGTGACGGCGGGCATGGCCCAGGCGGCCATGATCGCGCTCGAGACGATCGTGCGCCACACCCGGCCCAGCGAGGCCAGGAGCACCGCGACCGCGGTGCCGAAGACGACGGTGCAGCCGACGGAGGCGATCGCGAACAGCACGGTGTTGGGCAGCACGACCTGCCACAGCTGGGCGGAGGTGAAGACCTCGACGTAGTTGGCCAGGCCGATCCAGTTCGGCTCGCCGGAGACGATCTCGCGCAGCCCGTAGTCCTGCAGGGAGAACAGGGTGACCTTGACCAGCGGCCACAGGAGAAGCACCGCCAGCACCAGCAGCGCCGGCGCGAGCAGCATCCATGGCCGGATACGGGCGATGACGGACTTGCCGACCGGACGGCGCCCGCCGCCCTCGGGCTGGTGCCCGGGGGCGGCGGGTGCCGCAACGGGGAGAGTGCTCGCCATCCGTCAGCTTCCGCCGTTGAGCAGCGAGGTCATCTCCTCGGCCGCCTTCTTGCTGGCGGTCGCCACGTCCTCCTCGCCGGAGAGGATCGACTGCATCATCGTTCCCGTCGTCGCCTTGGCCTGGACGGCGCCGAAGTGGGGTGAAACCGGCACGGACGCGCCGCCCTCGACGAACTGCTGCGCGAACGGCGCGACCAGCGGGTCGGTGCTCTGCAGCGTCTCGTCGAGCAACGACTTCTGGCCGGGGAAGTAGCCGGCCTGCTCGCCCCACTGCGTGGCGAACTCACCGGTCGTCATGAGCTCGACGAACTCGAAGGCGAGGTCCGGCTCCTCGGCCGTGGAGAACACGCTCAGGTGCGAGCCGCCCAGCACCGACGGCGACATGCCGCCGTCCTTGCCCGGGATCGGCACGGCCGCGAACTTGCCCTCCATGTCCGCGTTGGCCTCGACGATCGCGCCCGGCGTCCAGGAGCCCATGATCGCCATGCCCACGTCGCCCTGCGCGAACGCGTCGAGCACGTCGGTCTCCTTCCAGGTGGTGGCCCCGGCCGAGGAGTAGCCGTCCTTGGCCAGGCCCGTCCAGAAGCTCAGCCCCTCCTGCGCCTCCGGGCTGTCGAGGCCCGACGTCCAGGTGTCGCCGTCGAGCGTCGCGACCTCGCCCCCGGCGCCCCACATCCACGGGTACACCGTGAACTCGGCGTCGCCGGGCACCGCCACGGCGAGCTTGTCCGGGTACTTCGCCTTGACGGCCTTGGCGGCCGACTCGAGCTCCGCCCACGTGGTGGGCGGCTCCACTCCGGCCTCCTCGAAGATCTCCGTGTTGTACACGAGGGAGCGCACCCCCGCGTACCACGGCATGCCGTAGAGCTGCCCGTCGTAGGTGCCCGCCTCGACCAGGCCGTCCACCAGGTCGTCGCCCAGCCCGGCGTCCGCGACGTAGTCGTCCAGGGGCGCGAGCGCCCCGGCGTCGGCGAACTCGGGCGTCCAGGTGGTGCCGGTCTCCGCCACGTCGGGCGTGGTGCCGCCCGCGATCGCGGTGACGAACCGGTCGTGCGCGTCCGCCCACTCGACGAACTCGACGTTGAGGTCGGCCCCGGTCTGGTCCTTGAAGGCCGTGCCGACCTCGTCGAAGAAGGCGTCCGCGCTGGGGTTCGTGCCCTGCATGATCCACACGTCGAGGGTCTTGCCCTCGCCGCTGGCGCCGTCGCCCCCGTCGTCGTCCGAGCCGCCGCCACAGGCAGCGACGCCGAGCGCCACGAGCGCCGCCGTCGTCACCCCCACGGTCGTCCGGGTCCACATGTCTCGCCGCATCGTCATCCTCCCCTGGCGGCCCCCCGGGGCCGCCCCCTCGTACGCGGCACCGCCATTCTCACGGTCGTGCGCCGGCGTCCTCGCGGTCGTGTCGTCCCGACGTCCCCGTCGTCCGGCGTGACGTCGTCGTCTCGCTGTCGTAGTGATCGCTGGTGTGCGTGCGGCGACGCCCGGACTGAAAGGAAGTTCCGGGGAGTCGCCCTATGAGGGAGATTACTGACCCCGAGGCGATCACGAAAGCCCCCGCACACATTCGTGACAGGACGGTGACCTCGGGCCCGGGCGGTTCTGGCGGCTAGCGCGGGTCAGGGAACGCGGTTGATCCAGGCCGCGTTGCCGAACTTGGTCCGCACGAGATCCTCGGCGCGCTCGAGCTCCTCGGGTCGCAGCTGCGAGTCGGTGGTGCGGTACTGCGCCTTGAAGTGCGCCTCGAAGGCGTCGATGATCGCGTCGCGCGACATGCCGGTCTGCGAGCGCAGCGGGTCCACCCGCTTGTTCGCGCTGGTCGTGCCCTTGTCGGACAGCTTCTCCCGGCCGATCCGCAGCACCTCGAGCATCTTCGCGTTGTCGATGTCGTACGCCATCGTCATGTGGTGCAGCACCGCGCCGCCCGCGAACCGTTTCTGCGCGGACCCGGCGAGCTTGCCGGCCGGCGAAGCGACGTCGTTCAGGCCCGAGAAGCTAGCCTCGACGCCCACGTCCTGCAGGGCGCCGAGCACCCACGAGTCCAGGAACGCGTAGGACTGCTCGAAGGACAGGCCGTCGACCAGGGAGGCGGGCACCACCAGGGAGAACGTCACGCAGTTGCCCGCCTCCATGAACATCGCGCCGCCGCCGGAGATCCGGCGCACCACGGTCACCTCGTGCTCCCGCACCCCCACCGGGTCAACCTCGTTCTTCAGCGACTGGAACGAGCCGATGAAGACGGCCCGCTCGGTCCAGTCCCAGAACCGCAGCGTGGGGCCGCGGCGTCCCGCCGCCAGCTCCTCGGTGAGCACCTGATCGAGGGCCGCGAGCGTCGCCGGCGGCAGCGGGCCGGGGCGCAGCACCTCGAACGTGTGGTCGTCCCACGACGTGGCCATGCCCAGCGCCCGGCGCACCGCGACGGCCACCGCCCACGCGTCGAAGCCCATCATCGTCACGGGCCCGGCCAGTCGGCGGTCCTGCTCGGCGATGCGCAGCCCGTCGTCGACGGCCCGTGCGAGCTCGCTCGTGGACGCCTCCCGCGGCAGCCCGACCAGGGCCGAGTCGATCACCTCGAGCGCCTCGTCGGGCTCCAGAAAGAAGTCGCCACTGAGCCGGACGTCGGTCAGCAGCCCGTCGCGCGCCTCGAGGTCGACCGTCACGAGCTTGCCACCGGGAACCTTGTACTCACCATGCACCTCTCCACGGTAGCCGCGGCGAGGCCCCTCCGGACGCGGCGTCGGTCACACCGCGATGCCAGCGGGCGAGATTCCTTTCGTAAGGTGCCCGATCTTAGAAAATGACTGCCACACTGGGACGCGTGACCAGCCGGGACGCCCAGGACGCCGCCATCCCGCACGTCGTCGCCGTCGATGTCGGCGGCAGCGGCGCCAGGCTCGTGGCCGTGCCGCAGCAGCCCCACCTGCCGCATGCCACCACCGACGGCGCCCCGCTCACCCTCACCGGGCGCCCCGTGCGCATCACGGCGGACGGGAGCGACGCGGCCGACGTCGTCGCCGAGCTCGTCGCCGACCTGGCGCGGCAACGCCCCGGGCTCCGGGTCGCGGCGGCCGCCGCGTCCGTCACCGGCCTCCCCTCGCTCGTCCGCGACCCCGACGTCGTGCACGCCGCGCTCGCCGAGGGCCTCGGCGCCGACCGCACCGCCGTCGCCTCGGACGCACTCGCCGCGCACCTGGGCGCGCTGGGCGGGCGCCCCGGGGCCGTGGCGGCCGTAGGGACCGGCGCCATCGTGCTCGCCACCGACCTGCACCGGCGCTGGCACCGCGTGGACGGCTGGGGGCACCTGCTGGGCGACCTGGGCTCCGGCTCGTGGATCGGCGCGCGCGGGCTGCAGGCGGCGATCGCCGCGCACGACGGCCGCCCGGGCACCACCTCCCCCACCCTCCTGGCCGCGGCGCTGGAACGCTTCGGGCCGGTCGAGGGCTGGCCGGCCGCGCTCTACGGCCGCGCCGACCGCGCCCACGTCCTCGCGTCGTTCACCCCCGCCGTCGCCGACGCCGCCCGGGCCGGCGACCTGGTCGCGAACGCCGTCCTGCACGACGCCGGCACCCACCTCGCCGCGAGCATCGCCGCCGCGCTGCGGCCCGGTATCCCCCCGCTCGCCGCCGTGACCGGCGGCATCGCGGGCATCGGCGACGCCGTCACCACCCCGCTCAAGGCGCGCCTGGCCGCGCTGCGGCCCGACGTCCGCCTCGTCCTGGCCGACGGCAGCCCGCTCGACGGGGCGCTGCGCCTGGCCAGGTCGCTGCCCGACGGCGGGTTCGTCGAGCCGTATCAGCCCTGGCTCACCGTCCGGCCGTCCGACCTACCGTCCGTCCCACCGACCGCCGGCGCCCGGCGGGAAGGAGACCACCCCGCATGAACGGTGACGTTCTCGTCCGGCTCCGCCAGACGCTGCCCACGCTGCGCCCCGCCGAGGCCCGGATCGCCGAGGTGGTGCTCGACGACCCGCCCGGCGTGGTGGGTGCCACCATCACCGAGCTCGCCGCGCGCGCCGGGACGTCGCAGGCGACGGTCGTACGGTTCTGCCGCGCGGTCGGGTACGCCGGCTACCCCGAGTTCCGCATCGACCTCGCACAGGCGACGAGCCGCCGCGCCGTCGAGCTCGAGCGCTCCGGCATCGCCGAGGGCGAGATCAACCGGACCGACACCGCGACCGACGTCGTGTCCAAGATCGCCTTCCACGAGGCGCGGACGATCGAGGAGACCGCGCGCATGCTCGACCTCGACGCGCTCGAGCGGGCGGTCGAGGCCGTGGCCGCGGCGCCCCGCGTCGACGTGTACGGCGTCGGGTCCAGCGGCCTGACCGCGCAGGACCTCGCGCAGAAGCTCGCCCGCATCGGCATCGCCTGCTTCGCTCCCGTGGACGTGCACGGCCAGCTCCAGTCCGCGGCCCTGCTCGGCGAGGGCTGCGTCGCCGTCGCCGTCTCGCACACGGGCGCCACGATCGAGGCGCACCAGGCCCTCTCCCTGGCCCGGGACGCCGGCGCCACCACCGTGGCCGTGACCAACTTCCCCGCCTCGCCGCTGGCCGAGCTCGCGGACGTCGTCCTCTCGACGACGGCCCGCGAGACACAGTTCCGGTCCGGCGCCATGTCGAGCCGCATCGCCCAGCTCGCGGTGGTCGACTTCCTCTTCGTGCGCGTGGCCCAGCGCCGCTACGACGCGACCACCGCGGCACTCAAGGTCACGTACGACGCCGTGCAGGCGCACCGTCTGCCGACCAAGACCCGCTGAGCCGTCAGCGCGGCTCGATGCCAGCGTGCAGCAGGCCGTACACGTACGCGTCGATCAGCGACTCCCAGGCCGCCTCGATGACGTTCGGGCCGACGCCGACCGTCGACCACGAGTGCTGGCCGTCCGTGGTCTCCACCAGCACGCGAGTGGTCGCGTCCGTGCCCTGCTGGGCGTCGAGGATGCGCACCTTGAAGTCGATGAGCTCGAACTTCTCGATCTGGGGGTACGCACGCGCCAGCGCGCTGCGCAGCGCCTGGTCGAGGCCGTTGACGGGGCCGTTGCCCTCCCCCGTCGCCACGATGCGCTCGCCGCCGGCATGCAGCTTGACCGTGGCCTCCGCCACGGCGTCGGCGTCCCGGCTCGCGGCGTCGTGCTCCGCGCTGCCAGCGACCGTCTCGACGATGGTGCGCCAACTCTCGACCCGGAAGTACGACTGGCGTGCGCCCGTGAGCTCCTCGCGCAGCAGCAGCTCGAACGACGCGTCCGCCGCGTCGAACGTGTACCCCCGCGCCTCGGCGTCCTTGACCCGCGTCGTGACGCGGGTGAGCAGCTCGCCCTGCCCGCTGAGGTCGTAGCCCAGCTCGCGTCCCTTGAGCTCGATCGACGCCCGGCCCGCCATGTCCGACACGAGCATGCGCATGTCGTTGCCCACGGCGGTCGGGTCGATGTGCTGGTACAGGTCCGGGTCCACCTTGATGGCGCTGGCGTGCAGGCCGGCCTTGTGCGCGAAGGCGCTGGCACCCACGTACGGCTGACGCGCGTACGGCGAGATGTTGGTGATCTCGGCGACGGCGTGCGCGATGCGGGTGGCCTCCTCGAGGCCCTCGCCCGCCAGGGTGCGCAGGCCGTGCTTGAGCTCCAGGTTCGCGACGACGGTGACGAGGTCGACGTTGCCGGTGCGCTCGCCGTACCCGTTCACGGTGCCCTGCACATGCCCGCACCCGGCGGCCACCGCCGCCAGGGTGTTCGCGACGGCGCAGCCGGAGTCGTTGTGCGCGTGCACGCCGAGCAGGGGGTCGCCGGCGGCGGCGTCCAGCACGTGCGGCATCCCCAGGGACTCGCGCAGCTCGGTCACGACGTCCGTGACCCAGTGCGGCAGCATGCCGCCGTTGGTGTCGCACAGCGCCACGACCTCCGCGCCCGCGGCGAACGCGGCCTCCACCGCGGCGCGCGAGTACGCCGGGTCGGTCCGGTATCCGTCGAAGAAGTGCTCGGCGTCCACCACGACGCGCCGCCCCTCGCCCACCAGGAAGGCGACCGTGTCGCTGATCATCGCGAGGCCCTCGTCGCCCGTGGTGCGTAGCGCCCGCTCGACGTGGCGGACGTCGGACTTGGCCACGAGCGTCACGACCGTGGCCTCGGCGTCGAGGAGGGCCCGCACCTGCGGGTCGTCCCAGGCGCGGGTCCCGGCCTTGCGCGTGGCGCCGAAGGCCGCGAGGACGGCGTGCCTGAGGTCGAGCTCCTTGGCCGCACGGCGGAAGAACTCGGTGTCCTTGGGCACGGCGCCCGGCCAGCCGCCCTCGATGAAGCCCACACCGAGCTCGTCCAGCAGCGGCGCGATGGCCAGCTTGTCCGCCACCGAGAGGTTCATGCCCTCCTGCTGCGCGCCGTCGCGCAGGGTGGTGTCGTACACGTGGAACGGGGTGGCGGTCATGCGGGACTCCCCACGTCGGTGACGCGGCGGCCGGGGCGGCCGGGCATCGAGGAAATCTGGGCGATCAGGTCAACAAAAAAGACCCTCCGGGGGTACGGAAGGTCTGCGCGTCCGGTGGGGTGGGCCGGACGCGCTACAGAATGATGAGCGAGCGACGCTGGTGCGCGAGGCGTGTCATGGGCCACATGGTGCCACACCCGGCGGGGGACGTCACGGAGGTCCCACCGGGCGGACCGGGCGGTCCCGGGCGGAGCGGAACGCAGACGCCGACCCGGAGCGCCACAGGGCGCGGCGGACGATTCCGTGCTCGGCTGGGGGCAGGAGCACCGAGACCCTGCTGTACCGCGAGCGAGGAGATCGCATGAGCCACGATCAGCGCCCGGTCCCACCGCCGGACCAGCCGGAGCGGCCGCCCGGCGTGCTGCCGGGTGCCGGGTCCGGTCCGCGGCCGGAGGGCCCCGTGCCCCCGCGCGCGGTCCGGCCGAGGCTCGACGCGCCGCGGTTCTGGGCGGGCGCGGGCGCCACCGTACTGGTATGCGCGCTGCTCGGCCTGGCGGCCGAGGTCATCCTCGACGGCGTGCTGGGTCTGGACCTGCAGGCGCCCCCGGACCTGGTCGGCCTCGGGTCGCCGGAGACGTCGTGGGCACTGGCGGGTGCCATCTTCGCGTTGCTCGGGGCCGCTGTGCTGCACCTGCTGGTGCTGTCGGCGCCCCGTCCCCGCATGTTCTTCGGCTGGGTCGTGACGCTGGCGACGGTGATCCTGGCGGCCCTGCCGTTCACGGGCTCGCCGGCGCTCGCCACGGCCGCGGCCACCGCGGCCGTCTGGGTGCTGCTCGGCATCGCCGTCTGGTCGATGCTGACGCAGGTGCTGGGCCGCACCCTGGTCCGCAGCTGACCTACGACGGGTCCGACCAGGCCACGACGCGCTCTTGTGCATCGGGCTCGAGGTAGGCCAGCAGCGCCTCGCCCTCCGCCTCGGCCTCGGCGCGGGCGGCGTCGTCGACGTCCACGAGCGCGACCACCCGCAGGGTGGCCTGGTCGCCGTCGCGCTCGGCGGACCAGGTGCCGGCCACGCGCCCGTCGACCAGCACGGTGGGCAGCACGTCCGCGTTGCGGCGGTAGACCGTCGCGGCGTGGGCGGG
The DNA here is from genome assembly GCF_059445465.1 of Isoptericola sp. Y541. Classification (NCBI taxonomy): domain Bacteria; kingdom Bacillati; phylum Actinomycetota; class Actinomycetes; order Micrococcales; family Promicromonosporaceae; genus Isoptericola; species Isoptericola sp. Y541. The sequence goes on from NZ_JCAIUJ010000004.1 coordinate 341,255, forward strand.
GTCGACGACGCGGTCGCGCACGTCGTGCGCCACCAGCAGGTGGTCCCAGCGGGACAGGAAACGCACCGGGGACGGCACGTCCCCGGGCACGACCTCGGCGTCGGCCAGGTCGAGCAGCGCACGCCCGTCGGGCGCCTCGTAGGCGCGCAGCTTGAGGAGCGCGAGCGCGCGCTTCATCGCGCCGACGCCCCGCACGCCGAGCCCGCGCGCGATGTCCGCGAGGGACGCCGGGCCGAACGCGCCCAGGTAGGTCGCGACCGCCCGGGCGCGCGCCTCGTCCGGGGCGAACGTGGGCAGCGGGTGCGGCAGCACGTCGGCCAGCCAGCGGGCGCCGGCCATGTAGCGCACGGCCACGTGCGAGCCCCACAGGCCGCTCGGCGGCACGTGCACGAGGCCGCCGCCCGCGCTCGCTAGCCGCCACCAGGCGCGGCTCACGCCGCCCGGGATCGCGGCGACGGCGTCGACGCCCGGGTACCGCTCGGCGGCGAACGCCTCCACCTCGTCGAGCGTGCGCGGCTCGGCGCAGTACGCGCGCACGACGGCGTTGAGACCCACGAGGTCGACGCCGGCGCGCCTGGCGCTCGCCCGCCACGCGGCGAGCCGCTGCTCGGCCGAGACCGCGTCGAGGAGGGGCCAGTCCGCGCTCGACACCAGGTGCAGCGTCGACCGCATCACGGTCGCCTTCACCACCGAGCCGGAGGTCAGCGCCTCTTCGAGCCCGGCGATCGTCTGCCGTGCCCGGCGCGACCAGAGCGCGACGTACGGCATGTTGGCGTGCTGGGCCTGCAGCCCGCCCACCCGCCCGACGACGGTGGGGACGTCGTCGTCGGAGCGGGCGAGCAGCTGCTGGCGGGCGAGCGTGGTGCGGTTGACCTCGTCGGCCGTGATCGGGGTGGGCATCGAGAAGGGGCCTCCGTCCCTGGTCGTGACCGACCGCACCTGCCCACCACCTCCCGCGGCGACGCGTCAGGCGAGCCGGCGCATCCATCCGTGCCGGTCCTCGGACCGACCGTACTGGATGTCGGTGAGCTCCTCGCGGACCGCCATCGTGAGCTCGCCGGGCGTGCCGCCGCCGACCTCGCGGTCGAACGTGTCGCCGGCCAGCCGGCCCACCGGGGTGATGACGGCCGCGGTGCCGCACGCGAAGATCTCACGCACGGACCCGTCCGCGAGGCCCGCGACGACCTCGGCGAGGGGGATGCGGCGCTCCACCACCGCGTGGCCGCGGTCGGCGACGAGCTGCAGGATCGACGAGCGCGTGACGCCCTCGAGGATGGAACCCGTCAGCTCCGGCGTGTGCACCGAGCCGTCGGCCATGACCACGAAGACGTTCATGCCGCCGAGCTCTTCGAGGTAGGTGTTCGTCAGGGCGTCGAGGAAGCACACCTGGTCGCAACCCTGCTCCTGCGCGACCACCTGCGGCAGGAGGCTCGCGGCGTAGTTGCCGCCGCACTTGGCGTCGCCGGTGCCGCCCGGACCGGACCGGTGGTAGTCCTCTGCCACCCAGATCGACACGGGTTTGACGCCGCCGGCGAAGTACGGGCCGACGGGCGAGGCGATGACGAGGTACTCGACCTCGGTCGCCGGGCGGACTCCGAGGAACGACTCGGAGGCGAACATGAACGGGCGCAGGTACAGGCTCGAGTCCTCACCGTCCGGCACCCAGGCGACGTCCGTGCGCACGAGCGCCGCGACGGAGCCGACGAAGTCGTCCACCGAGAGACCGGGCAGGGCGAGCCGGTGCGCCGACCGGGCGAACCGCGCGGCGTTGGCGTCCGGGCGGAATGTCCAGACCGAGCCGTCGGCGTGCTTGTACGCCTTCATCCCCTCGAAGATCTCCTGCGCGTAGTGCAGGACCGCGGTCGCGGGGTCGAGCTGCAGCGGGCCGTACTTCTCGATGCGCCGGTCGAGCCAACCGTCCTCCTGGCGCCACGTGATGCGGGCCATGTGGTCGGTGAACACGGTGCCGAACCTGGGCGCCTGGAGCGCGGCCTCGCGCTCGGCATCCGGGGTCGGCGTGTCCGTGGCACGGACGTCGAAGAGTACGACGAGGTCCTCGAGCTCGGCCGGGAGGATGCCCGACCCGTCAGTGCTCGGGGCCGCGGCGGAGGTGGTGCTGGAAGTTGTCATGATCGGGGGCCTTTCACCGGGGTGACCCCTGTAGTTTTCCACGACCGCGCGCCCTGTGGGCGCCGACGTCGCTCCGACCACAGCGGTCACCTGGACGGACAGGGATGTCGGGTGATCGATGGGGGCGACGGGCGGTGACTCGGACGACTCGTCCGACGACGCGGTGCGGGCGGCGCCGCGTCGTCCGGTGACGACGGTGGGACCGCCGTCAGCCGATGACGCGAGCGGCGAGATCGCGCCCGACCTCGGCCGTCGTACGTACTCGGTCGCCGTGCTCACTCGAACGCCCTGCAGATCGGTCGGCAAGGTCGGCCGCGACGGCCGCCTCCACCCGGGCGCTCTCGGCGGACAGCCCGAGGTGGTCGAGCAGGAGGGACACCGACAGCACCGTGGCGGTGGGGTCGGCCTTGCCCTGGCCGGCGATGTCGGGCGCCGAACCGTGCACCGGCTCGAACATGGACGGCGCAGTGCGGTCGGGGTTGATGTTCGCCGACGCCGCAAGGCCGATGCCGCCGGTGATCGCGGCGGCCTGGTCGGTGAGGATGTCGCCGAAGAGGTTGTCCGTGACGATGACGTCGAAGCGCGACGGGTTCGTGGTGAGGAAGATCGTCGCGGCGTCCACGTGCAGGTAGTCGGTCGTGACGTCGGGGAACTCGGCGTTCACGGCCTCGACCGTGCGGCGCCACAGGTGCCCGGCGTGGACCAGCACGTTGTGCTTGTGCACCAGCGTGAGGTGCTTGCGCGGCCGGGCCTGGGCGCGGGCGAAGGCGTCGCGGACGACGCGCTCGACGCCGAACGCGGTGTTGACCGACACCTCGGTGGCGATCTCGTGCGGGGTGCCGACCCGCAGGGCGCCGCCGTTGCCGACGTACGGCCCCTCGGTGCCCTCGCGCACGACGACGAAGTCGACCTCGCCCGGGTTCGCCAGCGGGCTCGTCACGCCGGGGTAGAGCTTGCTGGGGCGCAGGTTGACGTAGTGGTCCAAGGAGAAGCGAAGCTTGAGCAGCAGCCCGCGCTCGAGCACGCCCGACGGCACACTCGGGTCGCCGATGGCGCCCAGCAGGATCGCGTCGTGACCCCGGATCGCCTGGAGGTCGGCGTCCGTGAGGGTGTCGCCCGTCGCGTGCCAGCGGCGCGCGCCCAGGTCGAACTCGGTGGTGGAGACCTTGACGTCCGAGCCGGACACTGCCGCCTCGAGGACAGCCAGTCCCTGCTCCACGACTTCGGTGCCGATGCCGTCGCCGGCTACCACTGCAAGGTCGATGTTCCGCGTCATGAGGCTGAGGCTATGCCCGCCAGGTCATGATGCGGACACTGATCTCGCTCTCCGGACGGCGCTCCCGTGCCCGGTCAAATGTCTGGACCCGGGCCACGGGGTCGCCCACGATCGCCGGATGACCCAGGACGACGAACTCACGCCGTACTTCGACGCGGCCGCAGCGAACCTGACCTTCAACTCACCGCTCGGCGACGCCCGCGCGGCCGACCTGCTGGGCCGGCTCTCCCCGCCGTCGCCCGACGCGCGCGTCCTCGACCTCGGGTGCGGCTCCGGCGAGCTGCTGCTGCGGCTGTGCGATCGCCACGGCGTCGCCGGCGACGGGGTCGACCAAGACCGGGGCGACCTCGAGCGCGCCCGGCGCGGTGCCCGCGACCGAGGGCTCGCGGACCGCGTCACGTTCCACCAGGCGGACGCGTCCGCCTGGGACCGCCCCGCGCCCGTGGTGCTCAACGTCGGCGCCGGGTACATCTGGGGCGACACCGCGACCGCACTCGCCGCGCTGCACGGGCTCACCGAGCCGTCCGGGACACTGCTGTTCGGCGACGGCGTCTACGAGGCCGAGCCGGACGCGGCGGTCCGCGAGGACTTCGGCGACATGCCCGACCTCGCGACGCTCGCCCGGATCGCCACCGACGCCGGCTTCCGGGTGCTGCACGCCGCCACGTCTTCCCTGGGCGAATGGGACGACTTCGAGTCCGACTGGCGCGCCGGCGTCGAGCGCGTCGGCACCCCCGGCGCGCGGGCCTTCGCCGACCAGCGGCGCGACGAGTACCTGGGCGGCTACCGCGGCGTGGTCGGCTTCGCCTGGCTGGTCCTCACGCCGGCCTAGACCCTGCGGTCGGCGCACGTGCCGGACCTCGGCGAGGTCGAGCCGTACGTCGACGTCGCGCGAGCCGTCGGGGTAGAACCCGTTGCGCTCGTAGCACCCCTGCCGCACTCAGTTGCGCACCCACGCCCTCGGAGCGCACCCGGCGCGCAATCGTCCCCAGATGTGATGTCTCAGGACGTCGGTGACGGTTCTGCATCAGGACATGGGTGACGATCGGTATGTCAGGACTTTGGTAACGCTTCGGCGATCTTGGGGCGAGGCCCGCGGGGTCGTCCGTTGCCGACGTACTTGATGCCGGGTGCGGCCCGTCGACCGCGCACGCCTGCGCAGCTCGTAGAACGACTTGCGCGAGATGCCGTACTCCACACAGAACGTCGTCACCGACCCGCGCGGCGCGTCATCCGGCCACCTCGAGATCGCGAGACGGACACGAGGATCGACAGGTTCGCTGGCAGCCATCCCAACAGCCTCAGCGACGACGAAGTGTCACCACCAAGATCGCTGGAACTGTCACCGATGTCCTGATGCAGAACTGTCACCGATGTCCTGCGAGATGACACGATCGTCCACAGATCTGACTGAGGGTCTAGAACAGGTGTTCGAATCTCGGTAGACTCGGGGTATGACGACGACGCTCCCCGACCGTGCGGCTGACAGGGCCGCCGCCCCGGCGGACGATGTCGCGCGGATGCGCCAGGAGGCGTCCCGGCTGGCGGGGATGGCGCGGACCTGGGCGCCGGGAATCACCGAGCTTCTGGACGCGGAACGCCGACCCACCGGACCGGGCGGTCAGAGCCGGACGGCCGCTGCACTCGGTGCCCGCACGGTGCCGACGCTGGCGGACCTGGACACCGCGCTGGACGAGATCACCGCCATCGAGGCCCGGGTCGCCACGCTGCACGCCCGACGGGCGGAGCTCGTCGCGCACGTCATGGTGCTGGCCGAGGCGCTGGAGCTCGATCTGGTCGACGACACCGACCCGGTCGTGCGCTCGGCGCCGAGCGCACGACGCCTGGAGCTCGCCCGTCGTGCCGTCACCGCCGAGCTCGCGACCACCCTGCACGTCGGGGAGCACGCCGCGGGCACCCTGGCCGACCATGCCCTCACCCTGACCGGCAAAGCACCCGCGACCCTCGCAGCCCTCCGCGCGGGACGACTCTCGTGGGCGCACGCCATCGCGGTGTCCAAGCACGTGGCCGACCTCACCTCTGCCGAGGCCGCCCACGTCGAAACCTCGGTCCTGACCACGGCCGTCGGCACCGACACCGTCACGTGCACCCCCGCCCAGCTCGGGCGCCACGCCCGCTGCGCCCGCGAGACCGCACACCCGGTCCCGGCCGACGTCCGCCACACCGAAGCCGTCACCCGTCGCTCCGTCTGGCTCGACGACGGCGCCGACGGCATGGCCTGGCTGGTCGCCAGCTTGCCCGCCGCCCTCGCGCACGCCGCCTACGACCGGATCACCCGCACCGCACGACACCTCATCGCCGATGACCGCACCAGCGGCACCCGTGGCATCGGCGGCGAGAACATCCGGGACGGGCGCACCCTCGGCCAGGCCCGCGCCGACACCCTCGCGGCCCTGCTTCTCGACGACGGCACCCTCGACCGCTCCCCCGTCGGCCACTCCACCCCAGCCGACGTTCACGACGCGGACGACGCGGACGACGCAGGCGACGCAGGCGACGCAGGCGACGACCGCATCGCCGTGCTGCTGCACGAGCAATCCGCGATGGCGTCCCTCGCGCGCTCGATCCGCCCCCAGGTCACGGTCACCGTGCCCGCGCTGACCCTGCTCGGCATCACCGACGCCCCGGCCACCATGAACGGCCACGTCCCCATCGACCCGGAAACGGCCCGGCGGCTCACCGCCCTGGCACCCTCGCTCCGGCGGATCCTGACCCATCCCGAGACCGGCACCGTCCTGTCCGTCGGCCGTACCACCTACGCGGTGCCCGCCGACCTCAAGAACCTCGTCACGACCCGCGACACCACCTGCCGCTTCCCCGGCTGCACGCACCCCGCACGGACGGCCGACCTCGACCACACCACCGCCTGGGTCGATGGCGGCGCCACCAGCGCCACCAACCTCACGGCGCTCTGCCGCCGACATCATGTCCTCAAGCACCAGTCGTCATGGCAGGTCGCCCGGGTCCCCGCCGCGGGCGAATCGGGAACCGGCTGGGGCAGCACCCTCGAATGGACCTCGCCCACGGGCCGCACCCACATCACCCGAACAGAGCCCATCGACACCACCCGCCACCGCACGGTGCCCCACGGTCACGAACCACCGGACCACGACGCACCGGACGATTCACGCGCAGCTCTCAGTCGCGGAACAGGACCTTGAACCGCTCGCACACGACCTGCATCGACGGGTCGAACTCGCCTCCGGCGGCAGCCTGCGTGCGACGCCAGAAGCGCTCGTGCTCCGTGCGCCACGACTCCAAGGTGCGGTCGTCCTCGCCCTCGAGATAGGCGTGCTCGGCCGTGACCTGGTCGAACGGCACCGTCTCGACCCGCGTCGTGCGGATCAGGGCCCGCGGCTCCCCCTCGCCGTCGAGCAGGATCGACAGGTCCCCCTTGCCCGGGAGCGGCTCCTCAGCCACCTCGTATTCGACGACGAGCGACGCCGTGGCCGTCTTGGTCCCGTCGAGGACGAAAGCCAGGAGCGCGTCCGCGAGCGCCGGGTTGTCGCCGAACGCCCAGGCCGGCGGGGGCACCACGTTCTCCGACCGCTCGCCCACCGCACCGCCGTGGCTGGTGCGGCCGGCGCTCGGCCGGGCAGCGTCCCAGAACCGGGTGATGCTGTCGGCCTGCTCGGTGTCGTCCAGCCCCGGGTTCGCGTCGTCGGTCATGGGCCCATCCTGCCAGGATGACCGGTGTGGACACCCGCGTCGCCGCCTACGCCCTCGTCGTCGAGGACGGACAGATCCTGTTGCCCCACTGGTCCAGCCCTGCAGGCTCCGGCTGGACGATGCCTGGCGGGGGCGTCGATCCCGGCGAGCACCCGGAGGACGCGACCGTCCGCGAGCTGCGCGAGGAGACCGGCTACCACGTAGTGCTCGACGGCTTGCTCGGGGTGGACAGCATCGTCATCCCCACCGGGGGCCGGGTGGTCGACGACGTCCCGCTGGACCAGCCGCTGCACGGCATCCGGATCGTCTACCGCGCGCACGTTGTCGGCGGCGAGCTCACCGCCGAGGCCAACGGCTCCACCGACGACGTCGCGTGGCACCGGCTGGCCGACGTCGACGCCCTCGACCGTGTAGAGCTCGTGGAAGTCGTCCGGCGCTGGGCCGGCCTGCTGGACTGACACCCGCCGGACGCACGTGCGGCCGCCGGCCGGGGGTCTCCCGGGCGGCGGCCGCGCGCGTCGCTGCTGACGGTGTGGGTCAGCGAGCGGCACTGCCCTCCGTGTAGTCGGAGTCAGCGGGCTTGATCCACGAGAACATCTTGCGCAGCTCGCGACCGGTGGTCTCGATCGGGTGCGCCTCGCCCTTCTCGCGCAGGGCGGTGAACTCCGGCGCGCCGGCGTCCTGGTCGGCGATGAAGCGCTCGGCGAAGGCACCGTTCTGGATGTCCGCGAGCACCGCCTTCATGTTCTCCTTGACGTGCGGGTCGATGACCCGCGGGCCTGAGACATAGTCGCCGTACTCGGCCGTGTCGGAGACCGACCAGCGCTGCTTGGCGATGCCGCCCTCGACCATGAGGTCGACGATGAGCTTCAGCTCGTGCAGCACCTCGAAGTACGCGACCTCGGGCTGGTAGCCCGCCTCGGTCAGGGTCTCGAAGCCGTACTGGACCAGCTGCGAGGCGCCACCGCACAGCACGGCCTGCTCGCCGAACAGGTCGGTCTCGGTCTCCTCGGTGAAGGTGGTCTTGATGCCGCCGGCGCGCAGGCCGCCGATGCCCTTCGCGTAGGACAGGGCGAGGCCCCAGGCGGAGCCGGAGGCGTCCTGCTCGACGGCGACGATGACCGGCACGCCGCGGCCGTCGACGTACTCGCGGCGCACGATGTGGCCCGGGCCCTTGGGGGCGACCATGAGCACGTCGTGGCCGGCCTCGGGCTTGATGTAGCCGAAGCGGATGTTGAAGCCGTGCCCGAAGACGAGCGCCGCGCCCTCGTTGAGGTTCGGGGCGATGTCGTCGCGGTACACGTGCCGCTGCACCTGGTCCGGCGCGAGGATGACGACGACGTCGGCTTCCTTGACGGCGTCGGCGACGGACAGCACGCGCAGCCCCTCGTCCTCGGCCTTCTTCACGGACGCCGAGCCCTCGCGCAGGCCCACGCGGACGTCGACGCCCGAGTCACGCAGGTTCAGCGCGTGCGCGTGCCCCTGGCTGCCGTAACCGATGACGGCGACCTTGCGCTGCTGGATGATGGACAGGTCGGCGTCGTCGTCGTAGAACAGCTCAGCCACGGTGATGCTCCTTGATCTCGGTACTTCGTGGGTTTCGGTGGGTCACCGGCAGGGTGACGGTACGCCGTCCGCCTCAGGCGGTGCGCACGCGCTCCAGCGCTCGGTCGGTGATGGATCGCGAGCCGCGGCCCACCGCGAGGGTGCCGGACTTCACGATCTCGCGGACGCCGTAGGGCTCGAGCGCCCCGAGCAGGGCGGACAGCTTGGCGTCGGTACCCGACGCCTCGATGACGACCGTGTCGGGCACGACGTCGACGACGTGGGCACGGAACAGCTCGACGACCTCGAGCACCCCCGACCGCGTGGTCGCGTCGGCCCGCACCTTGACGAGCATGAGCTCGCGCTGCACGGACGACTCGGGGTCGAGCTCGACGATCTTGATGACGTTGACCAGCTTGTTGAGCTGCTTGGTCACGTGCTCGAGCGGGTGAGACTCGACGTCGACCACCACGGTGATGCGCGAGATCTCCTCATGCTCGGTGGGGCCCACGGCGAGGGAGTGGATGTTGTACGCGCGGCGCGCGAACAGCGCGGAGACGCGGGTGAGGACGCCCGGCTTGTTCTCGACCAGCACGGACAGGGTGTGACGCGACATGAGTGGCTCCGTCTCTGCTCGTCGGCCGGTCAGTCTTCGGTGTTCATGGGTCGGATCGAGACTGCATTCCGCTGCAGCCGAGTGCCTTGCTTCGCTGCGGCCCTCAACTTCCGCTTCATTCCGCTCAATCCTCCCGGTCCCACGCGGGCGAGATGCCACGCGCGTACTGGATGTCGTCGTTGGGCACGCCGGCGGCGACCATCGGCCAGACCATCGCGTCGCGCGAGACGGTGAAGTCCACGACCACGGGGCGGTCGTCGATCTCCTGCGCCCGCTTGATGGCGGCGTCCACGTCGCGCTCGTGCTCCACCCGGATGCCCTCGCAGCCGTAGGCGTCGGCAAGCTTGACGAAGTCCGGGATGCGCACCGTGCCGTGGCCGGTGTGCAGGTCGGTGTTCGAGTACCGCTCGTCGTAGAACAGCGTCTGCCACTGCCGCACCATGCCCAGCGAGCTGTTGTTGATCACCGCCACCTTGATGGGGATGTCGTTGATCGCGCAGGTGGCAAGTTCCTGGTTGGTCATCTGGAAGCAGCCGTCGCCGTCGATGGCCCACACCTCGCGGTCCGGCTCGCCCACCTTGGCGCCCATGGCCGCCGGGACGGCGAAGCCCATCGTGCCGAGCCCCCCGGAGTTCAGCCAGCTGCGGGGCCGCTCGTAGCGGATGAACTGCGCCGCCCACATCTGGTGCTGGCCCACGCCCGCGGCGTAGATCGCGTCCGGCCCCGCCAGCGCGCCGAGCCGCGAGATCACGTGCTGCGGCGACAGGTGTCCGTCGGCGGTGGCCGTGAAGCCCAGGGGGTATGTCTCGCGCCACGTGTCGAGCTGGTGCCACCAGGCGCCCAGGTCCGGCTTGCCCACCTTGGCGTGCTCGACCTCGAGCGCGGGGACGAGGTCGGCGATCACCTCGCGCAGGTCGCCCACGATCGGGACGTCCACGGGACGGTTCTTGCCGATCTCGGCGGGGTCGATGTCGGCGTGCACGACGGCGGCGTGCGGCGCGAAGCTCGACAGCCGGCCGGTCACCCGGTCGTCGAACCGGGCGCCCAGCGCGACCACGAGGTCGGCCTTCTGCAGTGCGGCGACGGCGGGGACCGTGCCGTGCATGCCGGGCATCCCCAGCTGCTGCGGGTGGCTGTCGGGCACCGCGCCGCGGGCGGTGAGCGTCGTGACGACGGCCGCCCCGGACGTGTCGACCAGCCGGCGCAGCTCCGCCGACGCGCCCGCGCGGATCACGCCGCCACCCACGTACAGCACGGGCCGGCGCGCCGTCGCGAGCAGCTTGGCCGCCTCGCGGATCTGCTTGCCGTGCGGCTTGGTCACCGGGTGATAGCCGGGCAGCGCCAGCTCGGGCGGCCAGGAGAAGGTGGTGGCGGCCGCCATCGCGGACTTCGCGATGTCGACCAGTACCGGCCCCGGGCGGCCCGTCGACGCGATGTGGAACGCCTCGGCGATCGTGCGCGGGATCTCCGCCGGGTCGGTGACCAGGTAGGAGTGCTTGGTGATCGGCATCGTGATGCCGACGATGTCGGCCTCCTGGAACCCGTCGGTACCGATGAGCGACTCGGCGACCTGGCCGGTGATCGCGACCATCGGGACGGAGTCCATGTGGGCGTCCGCGATGGGCGTCACCAGGTTGGTCGCGCCGGGGCCCGAGGTCGCCATCGTGACGCCGACCTTGCCCGTCGCGTGGGCGTACCCCTCGGCCGCGTGCCCGCCGCCCTGCTCGTGCCGCACCAGCACGTGGCGGATCTGCTTGGAGTCCATGAGCGGGTCGTAGAGCGGAAGGATCGCGCCGCCCGGGATGCCGAAGACGTTCTCTACGCCCACCGACTCGAGGGAGCGGACGATCGACTCGGCGCCGGTGACCTCCTCACCGGACACGGCTCGGTCGGCGGGTCGCGGCGTCGTCGTGCGCGCGGCCACCTGGGCGGGGGTCGGGTTCGGCTGGACCATCGGTCTCTCCTGCCGGTCGGTCTGCGGGGCGAAAGTGTCGGTGCAATGAAAAACCCCCCGGTCCCGGAATGCAGGGACTGACGAGGGGTGAGCGCGCTGACGAAGCGGTGCGAGGCCTCAGCCGGCGCGCCCGGGAAGAAGTACTACGAGAATCGTCTGCACGGATCGAACGTTACGCCCGCGCCCCAGGGATGTCACGTCGTGAGCCCGGTGTCCCACCATGCGGGACGGGTGCGGGACGGGCGCGGGACACCGGGCTCACGACGGCCGATCGGCAGGGCTCGTCAGCCCACGTCGCGACGTCGGAAGACGACGACCGCGAGCAGCGTCAGGACCGCCGCGATGCCGAGGACCAGCAGGCCGCCCTGGGCCGTGGTCACCACGCGGTCGACCGAGACGCACTCGTACATGCCGTCCGTGCCCGGCGAGCAGGTGTCGACGGTATACACCGCCCCGCCCTGGAGCCACGCCGTCAGGCCCGTGGTCGGGAGCCAGCGTTGCAGCTCGCCCAGCGGGTAGCCGAACACCAGGCTGCCCCAGGCGACCACGGCCACGACGCCGACCGCGGCGGCGGCGTGCCTGAGCAGCACGCCCAGCGCGACGCCCACCGCGGCCAGGACGATCCCGGCCGCCACGAGCCGCCCCGTGTAGGCCGCGACCTCGGCCCAGACCTCGCCCGTCATGTCGCCCAGCGTGCCGAAGTGGGCGAACGTCGCGTAGGAGGTCCCGACCAACAGCGCGAAGCCCACCAGGACGAGCGGGATCGTGCCGACCGCGGCGGCCGCCGCCTTGGACCAGTACACGCGCTGCCGGCGGGGCTCGAACGTGAGCCACATGCCCAGCGATCCGCTGTTGACCTCGGCGGTGACGAAGCTGATGCCGACCACCAGCGCGACCATGAGCAGGAGCATCGCGAGGTCGTCGAGGGAGGACAGCCCCGCCCAGCCGTTCCACACCGAGCCCTGGATCTCCTCCACCGCGGCGGCGGTCCCGGCGTCGTCCGTGCGGCTGTCCTCCGCGCCGAACATCATCTCGGTCTGTTCGGCGTCGGGGACGAACGTCTCCGAGGGCGGCAGGTAGTACTCGAGCCGGGGGCCCAAGTCGTCGCAGCTCCACTCCTCGGAGGTGGCGCCCTCGGCCTCGGCCGACTCCTCGCACTCGGCGACCATCTCGGCGCCGTCGTCCTCCCACATCTCCAGCTCCGCCGCGTAGGAGGCCTCCGCCGCGGCGACCTCCTGCGGGCTCGGCGGCTTCGCCGTGGCGTAGGAAGTGGCCACGCTCAGCGCCACCAGCGCGAGGACGCCGACACTGGCCCACCGGGTGACGCGGCGCGCCCACAGCCGGCGCAGCTCGACCCGCAGCAGTCGCATCATGACTCCACCCCCGCCGTGGGCAGGCTCGCCGGCCGGCTCGACGACTCGGGCGCGCCCCCGTGGGCCGGTACGGGCGCCGCGCCGGCCCGCTTGGTGCGGTCGCCGCGGTGCGTGTGCCCGCCCGGCGTCTCGTGCGCGGTGAGGCCGAGGAAGACGGACTCGAGGTCCGGCTGCAGGGGCGTCAGCTCGTGCACCCAGACGCCCCGCTCACCGAGCGCGCGGTTCACCTGCGCGGCGTCGGGCGCGCCGTCGACCACGAGCGCGTCGTGCTCGCGCCGCACCAGCAGGCCGCTTGTCTCCAGCACGCTGGTCGCGATCGTCACGTCCTGCGCCGCGACCCGCAGGCGCACCGACCGCGTCGCGGAGTCCGTACCGAGCAGGTCGGCCACCCGCCCGGCGGCGACGAGCCGGCCCCGGGCCACGATGGAGACCGTGTCCGCGATCTGCTCCACCTCCGCGAGGATGTGGCTCGAGACCAGCACCGTCTTGCCCTGGTCCGCCAGCCCGCGCATGGTCTGGCGGATCTCCCGGATGCCGGCTGGGTCGAGGCCGTTGGTGGGCTCGTCGAAGATGAGCAGGTCGGGGTCCTTCAGCAGGGTCGCGCCTATCGCGAGCCGCTGCTTCATGCCGAGGGAGTACGTGCGGTACTTGTCCCTGGCCCGGCCCGTGAGCCCGACCTCGTCGATGACAGCGTCCACGCGGCCCGGGGGCGCGTCGATCGCGTCGGCGAGCAGCGCCAGGTTGCGCCGGGCGCTGAACGCCGGGAAGAACTTGGGGCTCTCGACGATGGCGCCGACCCGCCCGACGACCTCCGGCAGCCGCTTCGGCACCTCGCGCCCGAAGATCGTGGCCGAACCGCGGTCCGGACGCACCAGCCCCAGCAGCATGCGGATCGTGGTCGTCTTGCCCGACCCGTTGGGGCCGAGGAATCCGTGCACGCCGCCGACCGGCACCTGCAGGTCGAGGCTCTCGACCCCGACCGACCTTCCCCGCACGCTGCGGTACGTCTTGCGCAGGCCTCGCGTCTCGATCGCCAGGTCTCCGCCCATTGCCAGGTCTCCGCCCTCGGGCCGGGTCACCGCCACCTCCTCGTGGCCGTGCTCCCGCAGGCCTGGTCCGACCCGACCGGCGCCGGCTCGCACCGGGAGCATAGCGGGCCGACGGCGCTGGTCACAGGGGTCGTCCAGGGCTCCCGCGGCGGGTCAGCCAGGCGCGGCTCAGCCCGCGCGCCAGGCCTCCGCGCGGCCGGGGATCACGGCGATGTCCACCTCGTTGCCCTCCGGGTCGGCGACCGTGCGCCAGAACGGCGACTCGGCGTCCCGGACCACGCGGCCGCCGGCCGCGACGGCGGCGGCGACCCGCGCGTCCGCGGCGTCGGCCGGGACCCGGACGTCCACGTGGACGCGGTTGCGCTGGTCGCGCGGGGAGCGCATCGGCTGGAGGAAGACCGACGGGCCGCGCAGCAGCGGGTCGTACAGGTCGGTGTCGCCGCGCGGCGCGTAGCCCAGGGCCGCGGCCCAGAACCGCTGCACCGCACCGACGTCGAGCGCGTCGAACGTGAGCTGCACGTCGCGGAGCGCCGCCGGCTCCGCGCGCAGCCCCAGGTCACGGGCTGCCTCCTGCGCGCGCTGCGCCACGGCCAGCCGGCCGGCGTCGATCCAGCCGTCCTCGGGCGGGCCCACCCGCAGCGTGACACCCGCGTACCGCAGGTCGGCGAACAGCGGCACCCCGACGTCCTCGGCGATCCGGGCCGCCCGCGCGACCAGCTCGACGCCGGGGTCGAACCCATCCGTCGCGTAGTGGGCGGCGGCGCCCTGCAACACCCGCCAGTCGTCGACGCCGCCCGCGGCGCGGAACTCCTCGGGCGTGAGCAGGCCCTCGGCCAGGTCCTCGTCGAACCCCTCCCACGCCAGGACGTCGGCCTCGTTGCCCTCCGCGTCGGCCAGCGTCCACCAGTGGGGGATGAACTCCTCGGTGGTGACGCGCCCGCCGGCCGCGAGCGCCGCGTCCACGCGCGGGCCCCGCTCGTCGTGGGGCACGAAGACGTCGAGGTGCAGCCGGTTGCGCAGGGGCCGGGGCTCGTCCATCTCCTGGAACCAGATGCCCGGCCACCTCCCGTGCGGGTCGAGGAGGTCCTCGTCGGAGCGTCGGTGCCCGAGCACGGCGCCCCAGAACGGCATGATCCGCTCGCGGTCGGAGGCGTCGAACGTGAGGTCCACGTCCTGCACGGACGCCGGATCAGCCGCCAGACCGAGGCCGGCCGCGGTCGCGGAGATCTCGCGGGCCAGGGCGACGTCGCGCCCGCTCAGGCCGTCGATGTCGTGGGACGCGACGCGCACGACCACGCCCTCGGGCCTCAGGTCGACGTCGGGATGGTGGTCGGCGCCGTCGGCCAGCACCCGCACGTGCTCGACGAGGACCGCGCCCTCGCCCAGCGACCGGGTGCGGAACAATGCGGACGCCCCGCGGGCGAGCGCACGCCAGTCGCCGGTTCCCTCCGCGGCCTCGAACTGCGCCGGCGTGATCTCGTCGCCCGGCTGCCCGGTCTCACCCGTCGTGCCCTCGGACATGGTCGCTCCCGTCGCCGTCGCCTCCGCCCACCCTGCCGCGCGCACGCGAACCACGCGCGCGCTGGGCGATTCGACGGCTCGGCAGGCCAGCGGCTCGGCAGGCCAGCGACTCGGCAGGCCAGCGACTCGACGGTTCGACAGGTCAGCGGCCCGGCAGGTCAGCGGCTCGGCAGGCCAGCGACTCGACGGTTCGACAGGTCAGCGGCCCGGCAGGTCAGCGGCTCGGCGGGTCAGCGGGCGCGCCGGGCGGGCGCCAGCAGCGTGCGGTCGCGCCGATGCCGTTCCAGGCCACCACCGTGACCACGAGGGCGAGCATCGCGGCGGCGGCTCCTCCCCGACCTCGGCCACGAGGGCGTCGACGACGGAGCCGGGCACCTCCGCGGCCGAGACGCGCACCACGGCCCCGGCGAGCTCGAGCGCGGCGCGCTCGGCCACCGTGAAGACGCTCGACTCGCGCCAGACTGGCAGCGCCAGCCGCCGCTGCACGTCGACCCGACCTCCGTCGCCGCCGTCGAGTGCAGGTCTACGCAGTAGGCGCAGCCGTTGATCTGCGAGGCGCGCAGGCGGACCAGCTCGCGTAGCGCGGGGTCCAGCCCCGCGCGTTCGGCGTCCGCGGCCGAGGCTGCAGGCCCTCGCCCCCGAGCACGTCGTCTACGCGGGCACGGCCAGCAAGACGCTCTCCCCCGCGGTCGGGCTGGCCTGGGGCGCGGTCCCCGCAGCGCTGGCGCCCGCGCTCGCCGAGGAGCGCCGACGGTCCGGCGCCCGGCCGGCCCGGCTCGGGCAGCTCACGCTCGCCCGCTTCGTCGACGACTACGACTACGACTACGACTACGACTACGACTACGACTACGACTACGACTACGACTACGACTACGGTGCGCGGGCGTCGCGCCGCGTACCGTACGACGCCGTCAGGTACGCGCCGGCTCCGGCGGGATCTCCAGCTCGCGGGCGGCCTCGCTGATCTGCCGGGCGAGCTTCACGTCCCGCGCCGACAGCCCGCCGACGTCGTGGGACGACGTGCGCACGGTGACGGCCGGGTAGCGCAGGTCCACGTCCGGGTGGTGGTCCAGGGCGTCGGCGATCTCGCCGATCGCGTCGACGAACCGCACCCCCGCCGCGAACGAGCCCGTGCGGAACGTCGCCTCGGCGGATCCGTCCTCCGCGCGCCATGCGGCGACTCCGTCGGCGGTGGTGAACTCCTCGGACGTGATCGTGTCGCTCATGTGCCCAGCATCGCCCGTCCGGGCGCAGTTCGCCCGCGCTCCCCCGGGATGCCCGCGCACCCGTGCCCGGTCAGCCCAGCACGGCGCCGCGCGACGCCGAGCCCACGAGCTTCGTGTACTTGGCGAGTACGCCGCGGGTGTAGCCGTGCGGCACCGGCGCCCAGTCCGCCGACCGGCGGTCGGCGAGCTCGGCGTCGTCCACCAGCAGGTCGAGCGTCTTGCGCGCGACGTCGAGCCGGATGCGGTCGCCGTCGCGCACGAACGCGATCGGCCCGGCGTCCACGGCCTCGGGCGCGATATGCCCCACGCACAGCCCGGTGGTGCCGCCGGAGAACCGCCCGTCGGTGATGAGCAGCACGTCCTTGCCGAGCCCGGCGCCCTTGATCGCACCCGTGATCGCGAGCATCTCGCGCATGCCAGGCCCACCCTTCGGCCCCTCGTAGCGGATCACGACGACGTCGCCCGCGGTGATCGTGCCGTCCTCGAGCGCGTCGAGCGCGCCGCGCTCGCGCTCGAACACGCGGGCCGTGCCCTCGAAGACGTCGGAGTCGAAACCTGCGGACTTCACGACGGCGCCGTCGGGCGCCAGCGAGCCGTGCAGGATCGTGATGCCGCCGGTCGGATGGATGGGGCGGTCCAGGGCGCGCAGGATCTTGCCGTCCGGGTCGGGCGGCGCGATCTCGGCGAGGTTCTCCGCCACGGTGCGGCCGGTCACGGTGAGGCAGTCGCCGTGCAGGAGCCCGGCGTCCAGCAGCGCCTTCATCACGACGGGCACGCCGCCGATGCGGTCGACGTCGTTCATCACGTAGCGGCCGAACGGCTTGAGGTCGCCGAGGTGCGGCACGCGGTCGGCCACGCGGGAGAAGTCGTCGAGCGTGAGGTCCACCTCCGCCTCGTGCGCGATGGCCAGCAGGTGCAGCACCGCGTTGGTTGACCCGCCGAACGCCATCACCACGGCGATCGCGTTCTCGAACGCCTCCTTGGTGAGGATCTGCCGGGCGGTGATGCCGCGGCGCAGCATCTCGACCACGGCCTCGCCCGACGCGTGCGCGAACGCGTCGCGGCGCCGGTCCGCCGACGGCGGCGCGGCCGACCCGGGCAGGGACATGCCCAGCGCCTCGGCCGCGGACGCCATCGTGTTCGCGGTGTACATCCCGCCGCACGCCCCCTCGCCGGGGCAGATCGCGCGCTCGATCCGGTCGACGTCGTCCCGGCTCATGAGCCCGCGCGCGCACGCCCCCACGGCCTCGAACGCGTCGATGATCGTCACGTCCTTCTCGGTGCCGTCCGACAGCTTCACCCAGCCCGGCATGATCGAGCCCGCGTAGAGGAACACGCTCGCGAGGTCGAGGCGCGCGGCGGCCATGAGCATGCCGGGCAACGACTTGTCGCACCCGGCGAGCAGCACGGAGCCGTCGAGCCGCTCGGCCTGCATCACCGTCTCCACGGAGTCGGCGATGACGTCGCGTGACACGAGCGAGAAATGCATCCCCTCGTGCCCCATGGAGATGCCGTCGGAGACGGAGATGGTGCCGAACTCGAGCGGGTACCCCCCGCCGGCGTGCACGCCGTTCTTCACGGCCTGCGCGAGCCGGTCGAGCGACAGGTTGCACGGCGTGATCTCGTTCCACGAGCTCGCGACGCCGATCTGCGGTTTCGCGAAGTCGTCGTCGCCCAGGCCGACGGCGCGCAGCATCCCGCGCGCCGCCGTCGCCTCCAGGCCGTCGGTCACCTGCCGGGAGCGGGGCTTGAGGTCAGGCGTGGTCGCAGCGTCGGTGCTCATGGGCTCGACACTACGAACCCCCCGCCGGTTGAGCCCGTCGAAACCCCGCACGCCGGTTGAGCCCGTCGAAACCAGCGGCGTGGTTTCGACGGGCTCAACCAGCGGGTGGGTCAGCGGCGGGAGATGAGCGACACGTCGCGCACGGCACCGCGGTCGGCCGACGTCGCCATCGCGGCGTACGCCTGCAGGGCCGGGGACACGTAGCGGTCGCGGTTCAGCGGCTGCCAGGGGTTCTCGCTGGCCTCCATCTTGGCGCGCCGCTCGGCGAGCACCTCGTCGGGCACGTTGACGCGGATCAGCCGGGTGTCGACGTCGATCTCGATCTCGTCGCCGTCCTCGATCAGGCCGATCGTGCCGCCGGCGGCCGCCTCCGGGGAGATGTGCCCCACCGAGATGCCGCTCGACCCGCCGGAGAACCGGCCGTCGGTGATGAGCGCGCACACCTTGCCCAGGCCGCGGCCCTTGATGTACGACGTCGGGTAGAGCATCTCCTGCATGCCGGGCCCACCCGCCGGGCCCTCGTAGCGCACGACGACGACGTGCCCGGGCTCGACCTGCTTGGTGAGGATCTTCTCGACGGCCTCGTCCTGCGACTCGCAGACGAGCGCCTTGCCGACGAAGTGGAAGACGTCCGGGTCGACCCCGGCGGTCTTGAACACGGCGCCGTCGGTGGCGAGGTTGCCGCGCAGCACCGCGAGGCCGCCCTCGACCGTGTATGCGTGCTCGAGGTCGCGGATGCAGCCGTCGGCGGCGTCGGTGTCGAGGGTCTCCCACACGTTGGAGGTGGAGAACGCCTGGGTGGTGCGCACCCCGCCGGGGGCGGCGTGGAAGAGCTCGGTCGCACGGTCGGTGGCGTTGCCGCCGCGCACGTCCCAGTCGTCGAGCCAGGCCCGCAGCGTCGGCGTGTGCACGGAGGTGACGTCCCGGTCGAGCAGGCCGGCGCGGTCCAGCTCCCCGAGCAGCGCGGGGATGCCGCCGGCGCGGTGCACGTCCTCCATGTGGAAGTTCGGGTGGTTCGGCGCGACCTTGCTCAGGCAGGGCACCCGGCGGCTGATCTCCTCGATGTCCGTGAGGTCGAAGTCGATCCCGCCCTCCTGGGCGGCGGCGAGGATGTGCAGCACCGTGTTCGTGGAGCCGCCCATGGCGACGTCGAGCGTCATCGCGTTGGCGAACGCCGCCTTCGTCGCGATCGAGCGGGGTGCGGCCGAGTCGTCCTCGTCCTCGTAGTAGCGCCGCGCGAGGTCGACGATGGTGCGGCCGGCGTCGAGGAAGAGCTCCTTGCGGGCGGAGTGTGTGGCGAGCGTGGAGCCGTTGCCCGGCAGCGAGAGGCCGAGCGCCTCGGTGAGGCAGTTCATCGAGTTCGCGGTGAACATCCCGGAGCACGAGCCACAGGTGGGGCAGGCGTTCTCCTCGACCTGGGCGAGCGCGTCGTCGGACACGTTGTCGTCGGCCGAGTAGTTGATCGCGTTGATCAGGTTGAGCGGGGTCTTGGCGACGCCGTCCGCGACGATGGCCTTGCCGGCCTCCATCGGTCCGCCCGACACGAAGATCACGGGGATGTTGAGGCGCAGCGCGGCGTTGAGCATGCCGGGCGTGATCTTGTCGCAGTTGGAGATGCACACGAGGGCATCGGCGCAGTGCGCGCCCACCATGTACTCGACCGAGTCGGCGATGAGGTCGCGGCTGGGCAGGGAATAGAGCATCCCCGCGTGGCCCATCGCGATGCCGTCGTCCACCGCGATCGTGTTGAACTCCTTGGAGACGCCGCCGGCCTCACGGATCGCCGAGGCGACGAGGTCGCCCATGTCCTTGAGGTGCACGTGGCCGGGGACGAACTGCGTGTACGAGTTCGCGATCGCGATGATCGGTTTGCCGAAGTCCTCCGACCCCATGCCGGTGGCGCGCCAGAGCGCGCGGGCACCGGACATGTTGCGGCCGTGGGTGGATGTCCGAGAGCGCAGGGGACGGCTCATGTCAGCTCCTTCGACGAACGGTGCCGCGCCGCGGCGGACGACGGCGACGCACGGGCACGCTACGCCCGCCGTCCCGGATCGCGGGCATTCGTCCGACCCGTGGTCAGTTTCCGCGAGAACGCGTGGCTGGAGGGCAGCTCCCCACGACGGGCTACCTGGGCTCGATTCGGGCCGGCGACACGTGGGGGCTGGGGCGCGCCCTGGGCCGCCTCCCGGCGGTCACCCGCCCGCCGTGTGCACGCCCTCCAGCTCGTCCGCGTGTCGGATGTGCCGCGTGACCCACGGCGCGAGGGCGAACAGCGCGAGCCCGAAGACGAGCGCCACGGCGCCCATCCCCCCGAAGTAGACGGTGTCCGACACACCCTCGGTGGCCTGGATGACCTGCGCCGTGATCGCCTGGCCCGCGGCCGGGGCGAGGAACCACAGCGCCATCGCCTGCGAGCGGAAGGCCTTCGGCGCGAGCAGCGTCGTCGCGGCGAGCCCGACCGGCGAGAGACAGAGCTCTCCGACGGTCTGCACCACGTACACGGCCACGAGCACCCAGGCCGGCACCCGCGCGTCACCCGCCACGGACGACGCGAACGCCAGCCCGAGGAACGACAGGGCCACGAACGTCAGGCCGAGGGCGAACTTGTTGGCGGTCGAGGGCCGGTCGTCCGACTTGATCCAGATCCATGCGAAGACCGGCGCCAGGACGATGATCGCGAGCGGGTTGACCGACTGGAAGAACGCCGGGCTGATCTCGACGCCGAAGATGTCGAGCTGCGTGCGGTCGCGCGCGAACACCGAGAGGGTCGTCGCGGCCTGCTCGAAGATCATCCAGAAGAGCATCGCGGCGACGAACAGCGGGATGTACGCCACGACGCGCGGACGCTCGGCGTCGGTCACCTTGGGCGAGCGGTACATCACCACGAAGTAGGCGATCGGCGCCAGAAGAGCCAGGTAGGCGAGCGTGTCGATGAACGTGCTGACCGTGAACCCGCCCGACACGAGGACGGCCACGAGAGCGACGAGAACGATCGCGCCGAGGATGATCGCGAAGAGCCGCGCGATCTTCGGGTACTCCTCCCGGGCGACGGGGTTGGGCACGTACGCCCCCGCCTTGCCGAGGTATCGGCGGCCCGCGACGAAGAACACGAGCGCGACGGCCATGCCGACCGCGGCGACGAGGAAGCCCGCGTGGTAACCGAACGCCCGCTGCACGATCCCGACGATGATCGGCGAGAAGAACGACCCCAGGTTGATGCCCATGTAGAAGATCGAGAACGCCGAGTCGCGACGCGGGTCCTCGCGCGCGTACAGCTCCCCGACCATCGACGAGACGTTCGGCTTGAGCAGCCCGGTGCCGATGGCGACGAGGGCGATGCCCATCGTGGAGAAGCCGATCCCGGGGATCGCCAGCGCGACGTGGCCGGCGGCGATGATGATCCCGCCGTAGAGCACGGACCGGCGCGACCCGATGACGCGGTCGGCGAGCCAGCCGCCCACGACGGACAGCAGGTAGACGCCGGTGCCGTAGATCGACACGAGGGCGGCGCCCGTGGTGTCGTCGATGGCGAGGCCGCCGTTGGCCACGGTGTCCGTGAGGTAGTACAGCAGGATGGCGCGCATCCCGTAGTAGCTGAACCGCTCCCACAGCTCCGTGGTGAAGAGCGTCATCAGCCCCATGGGATGGCCGAAGAACCCGTGGTCCCCCGCGATCGGTCCGGCGGCCGCCGGGGTCCCGGGACCGGGGGGCGCACCCGCGTCGGGCTCGACCTCGAACTCGCGGTCCCCCGCGTCACCGCGTGCAGCCATGCCTTCGATGCTCCCACCGGCTCGCGAGGCCTGCGACGCGAGCGGTGGGGCCACGGTGGGCCGGGTCGACGATCGGGTCAGCGACGGTCGAGCTTCACCTGCCGGTTGACGTCCTTGTAGAGCAGGTCGCGGAACGGCTTGGGGCCGCCGGCGTAGCAGGCCTGCGGGCAGAAGGCCCGCAGCCACATGAAGTCGCCCTCCTGGACCTCCACCCAGTCGCCGTTGAGGCGGTAGACCGCCTTGCCCTCGAGCACGTACAGGCCGTGCTCCATGATGTGCGTCTCCGCGAACGGGATGGAGCCGCCGGGCTGGAACGTCACGATGTTCACGTGCATGTCGTGCGCAAGGTCGTCCGGGTCGACGAAGCGCGTGGTGGCCCACGCGCCGTCGGTGTCCGGCATCGGGCGCGGCTCGACGTCCTGATCGCGGGTGACGAACGTGGTGGCCCGGTGGCCCTCGATCGGCTCGTACACCTTGCGGACCTACTGGAAGGCGGCCTTGGCGTCCGACCGGTTGTGCAGCGACCAGTCGTCGCCGGCCGCGAGGTAGGCGTAGCCGCCCGGTTCGAGCGTGTGCTCCGTGCCGCCGACCGTCAGCACGAGCGTGCCCTCGGTGACGAAGACGACCGACTGCACCGTCGGGCGAGGACCCACAGTCGGGTCTTCTCCCAGCCGGGCAGGTTCGAGGTGACGATGTCGCGCAGCACGCCGCGCGGGATGACGGTGTACGCCTCGGTGACGATCGCGCGGTCCGTCAGGAGCTCCGACTGGACGGGCAGCCCGCCCTGCGGGGTGTAGTAGCGCGTGGTCTGGGGCGGCTGGTCACGTCACACTCCTCGTCGGGCCGGTGTCAAGGTCGCTCACGCACAGTTCAGTCGGTGCCGAAACCCGCGTGGAACTCGTCCTCGAGGATGCTCATCACCACGGCGTCGGTCCAGCCGTCGCCGTCGCGGAGGGCGTCGCGCAGGCGACCCTCCTCGCGGAACCCCAGGGACTCGTAGAGGGCCCGCGCCCGCGGGTTCATGCTCGACACCGACAGGCTCACCCGGTGCAGCCCGGGGCCCTCGGTCGCGAACGCGAACCGCAGCACCTCGGCGATGGCCTCGCGGCCGTAGCCGCGGCCACGGTAGTCGGGCATCATCCGCAGGCGCAGGTTCGCCGAGAGCAGGTCGAGGTCGACCTGGTCGAGCGAGATCTCGCCCAGGAGGTCGTCGCTGACGAGCTCGCCGTCGCGCACCGCGGCCGACGTGACCGCCCAGTCGTAGCGTCCGGGCCGGTCCGCGGCGGTCGCCGCCCAGGCGTCGACCTCCGCGCGGGTGGACGCGCCGTTCGTGCCCATCCCCGACAGCCGCGCGCTCTCGGGGTCGCGCAACGACGCCCAGAGCCGGTCGGCGTCCCGCGCCTCGAGGGGGCGCAGCCGCACCAGCTCGCCGTGCAGGACCGGCGACCTCACCCGGCGATCCTCTCCAGGACCAGCTCACGCACGCGCTTGGCGTCCGCCTGGCCCCTGGTCGCCTTCATCACGGCGCCGATGATGGCCCCGACCGGCCCCTGGTTGCCGCCGCGCACCTTCTCCACGACGTCGGGCTGGGCCGCGAGCGCCTCGTCGATCGCCGCGAGCAGGGGGCCGTCGTCCGAGACGACCTCCAGGCCGCGGGCCACGACGACCTCCTCAGGACCGCCCTCCCCGGCAAGCACGCCGTCGAGCACCTGCCGGGCGATCTTGTCGTTGATCCGCCCGGCGTCGACGAGCTGCTGGAGCTCGCCGATCTGGGCGGGGGTGATCGCGAGCTCGGCCAGCTCCACCTCGTCCTGCTTGGCGCGGCGGGCCAGCTCGCCCATCCACCACTTGCGGGCGGCGGCGGGCGTGGCGCCCGCGGCGACGGTCGCCTCGATGATGTCGAGAGCCGCCGCGTTGACGACGTCGCGCATCTCGGCGTCGGCGTAGCCCCACTCGTCGTGCAGCCGGCGCCGGCGCGCCTGCGGCAGCTCAGGGAGCGTGGCGCGGATCTCCTCGACCCACTCCCGCGACGGGGCCACCGGCACGAGGTCGGGCTCGGGGAAGTACCGGTAGTCCTCCGCGTCCGACTTCACGCGGCCGGGCGACGTGCTGCCGTCCTCCTCGTGGAAGTGCCGCGTCTCCTGGATCACGGTCTGGCCGGCGTCGAGGATGGCGGCCTGGCGCGAGACCTCGTACCGGACCGAGCGCTCGACGGAGCGGAACGAGTTGACGTTCTTGGTCTCCGTCCGGGTGCCCAGCGGGGACTCCGGGGTCGGCCGCAGCGAGAGGTTGACGTCGGCGCGGACGTTGCCGCGCTCCATGCGCGCCTCGGAGATGTCGAGCGTGCGGAAGATGTCGCGCAGCGCCTGGACGTAGGCGCGGGCGACCTCGGGCGCGCGCTCGCCCGTGCCGGTGATCGGCTTCGTGACGATCTCCACGAGGGGGATGCCGGCACGGTTGTAGTCCACGAGCGAGTACTCGGCGCCGTGGATCCGCCCGGCGGATCCGCCGACGTGCGTGTTCTTGCCGGCGTCCTCCTCCATGTGCGCGCGCTCGATCTCGACGCGGTACACCGTGCCGTCCTCGAGCTCGACGTCGAGCCAGCCCTCGAATGCGATCGGCTCGTCGTACTGCGACGTCTGGAAGTTCTTCGGCACGTCCGGGTAGAAGTAGTTCTTCCGGGCGAAGCGGCAGGTCTCGGCGATCTGACAGTTCAGCGCCAGGCCGATCCGGATCGCGTACTCGACGGCGGTGCCGTTGAGGACCGGCAGCGCGCCGGGCAGGCCGAGGCTTACCGGGGTGGTCTGGGTGTTCGGCTCCGCGCCGAAGGACACCTCGGCCGGGCAGAACATCTTGGTTCGGGTGCCGAGCTCGACGTGCACCTCGATGCCGAGCACCGGGTCGTAGCGGCGCACGGCGTCGTCGTAGGCGACGAGAGCAGGGGTCGTGATGGTCACAGCGATGGTCTCCTTTCTCCGTCAGCCGAGCTCGGGTGCGCGGGCGAGCAGGGGGGCGCCCCAGGTGGACTCGAGGGCCGACTCGAGCGCGGCGCCGACGCGGTACAGGCGGTCGTCCGCCTTGGCCGGCGCGAGGATCTGGAAACCTGTTGGCAGGCCGGCACCACCCTCCGACGAGGCAGCCAGCCCGTTCGGCACGGACATGCCCGGCACCCCGGCGAGGTTGGCCGGGATCGTCGCCACGTCGTTGAGGTACATCGCGAGCGGGTCGTCGAGCTTCTCGCCCAGCTTGAACGCCGTGGTCGGCGCGGTGGGCGAGACCAGCACGTCGGCCTGCCCGAAGGCGGCGGCGAAGTCGCGCTGGATGAGCGTGCGCACCTTCTGCGCGCTGCCGTAGTACGCGTCGTAGTAGCCCGCGCTCAGCGCGTAGGTGCCGAGGATGACGCGGCGCTTCACCTCGTCGCCGAAGCCGGCGCCGCGGGTGGCGCCCATGACCCGCTCCGCCGTCACGGGCCCGTCCTCGGGCTCGACGCGCAGGCCGAAGCGCATGCCGTCGAACTTCGCGAGGTTGCTCGACGCCTCCGCCGGCATGATCAGGTAATAGGCGGCAAGCGCGTAGTCGAAGCTCGGGCAGGAGACCTCGACGATCTCGGCGCCCGCCTTGGTCAGCAGCTCGAGGGACTCGTGGAACCGCGCGAGCACGCCCGGCTGGTAGCCCTCGCCCTGCAGCTGCGTCACGACGCCGATCCGCAGGCCGGACAGGTCGCCCAGCGCGCCCTGGCGGGCCGCGGCGACCAGCGGCGGCAGCGGCTCGGGGATGGACGTCGAGTCGCGCGGGTCGTGGCCGCCGATGAGCTCGTGCAGCAGCGCCGAGTCCAGCACCGTGCGCGTCACCGGGCCGGCCTGGTCGAGGGACGAGGCCATCGCGATGAGGCCGTAGCGCGAGACGCCGCCGTAGGTGGGCTTGACGCCGACGGTGCCGGTGACGGCACCCGGCTGGCGGATCGAGCCGCCGGTGTCGGTGCCGATCGCGAGGGGAGCCTCGAAGGCCGCGACCGCGGCCGCGGAGCCGCCGCCCGAGCCGCCGGGGATGCGGTCGAGGTCCCACGGGTTGTGCGTGTTGCCGTAGGCGGAGTGCTCGGTGGAGGAGCCCATGGCGAACTCGTCCATGTTCGTCTTGCCGAGGATCGGTAGGCCCGCGGCGCGGAGCTTCTCGACGAGCGTCGCGTCGTAGGGCGGGATCCAGCCCTCGAGGATCTTCGAGCCCGCCGTGGACGGCATGCCCTTCGTGACGACGACGTCCTTGACGGCGATCGGCACACCGGCCAGCGCGTGCAGCTCCTCGCCGGCGGCCCGGCGCGCGTCGACGTCGGCGGCCGTGGCCAGCGCGTCGTCGGAGCTCACGTGCAGGAAGGCGTGCACGTCGCCGTCCACCGCCGCGATCCGGTCGAGGTGGGCGCGGGTGGCCTCAACGCTCGTGGTCTCCCCGGCGGCGAGGGCCTCGGCGAGGCCCGCGGCGGTGAGGCGGGTCAGGTCGGTCATCTCACTCCTCCCCGAGGATCTGCGGCACGGCGAACCGGCCGCCCTGGGCGTCCGGCGCGGCGGCGAGCACGTCGTCCACGGGCAGCGCCGGCTGCGGCACGTCCTCGCGGAACACGTTCGTCATGGGCAGCGGGTGGCTGGTCGCGGGCACGTCGGGGGTGGCGACCTCGCGCACGCGGGCGATGGAGTCGACGATGACGTCGAGCTCGCCCGCGAGCCGGTCGGCCTCGTCGTCGCGCAGGTCGATCCGGGCCAGGGCGGCGACGCGCGCGACCTCGTCTCGGGAGATGGTGGACATGGCCGCCAGTCTAGTGGTCGGGACATGTCGCACAGGTGTCGGTCAGGGCATCCGCTCGTAGGCGGCGGTCGTGAGGAAGTCGACGTACTCGTCGGCCACGGCGACCTCCACGAAGAGGGAGCGCGCCACGTCGTAGTCGGCGGCGTCGTCCGGAAGCTTGGCCACCTCCTCCTCGACGAGTCGGTCCGCCAGCTCGCGCGTCACCCGCTCGCCGGTGTCGGCGAGGACGACGTCGTTGTGCAGCCACTGCCACACCTGCGAGCGGGAGATCTCCGCCGTCGCGGCGTCCTCCATGAGGCCGAAGATCGCCACCGCGCCCAGCCCGCCGAGCCAGGCGTGCAGGTACTGGATGCCGACCGACACGTTGTTGCGCAGCCCGGCCTCCGTGACGGTGCCCGGGGTCTTGTCGACGGCGAGCAGGTCGGCCGCGGTGACGTGCACGTCGTCGCGCGTGCGGTCGATCTGGTTCGGCCGGTCGCCGAGCACCTCGGTGAAGACCTCCTTGCAGGTGGGCACCATGCCCGGGTGCGCCACCCAGGAGCCGTCGAAGCCGTCGCCGGCCTCGCGTGCCTTGTCCGCGCGGACCTTCGCGAACGCGTGCTCGTTGGCCTCGGCGTCCTTGCTCGGGATGAACGCGGCCATGCCGCCGATGGCGTGCGCGCCGCGCCGGTGGCAGGTGGCGACCAGCAGCTCCGTGTACGCCCGCATGAACGGCACGGTCATGGTGATCTGGTTGCGGTCGGGCAGCAGGAAATCGCCGCGGGTCCGGAAGGTCTTCACCACCGAGAACAGGTAGTCCCAGCGGCCGGCGTTGAGGCCGGCCGAGTGCTCGCGCAGCTCGTAGAGGATCTCCTCCATCTCGAACGCGGCCGGGATGGTCTCGATGAGCACGGTGGCGCGGATGGTGCCGCGCGGGATGCCGAGCGCCTCCTGCGCGATGACGAACGCGTCGTTCCACAGCCGCGCCTCGAGGTGCGACTCCATCTTGGGCAGGTAGAAGTACGGCCCCAGGCCCTTGGCGATCTGGCGCAGGCCGCCCGTGGCGACGTAGAGCGCGAAGTCGACCAGCGAGCCGGAGGCCTCCTGGCCGTCGACCAGCACGTGCTTCTCGTTCAGGTGCCACCCGCGGGGACGCACGATGATCGTGGCCAGCTCCTCGTCGGGCTTGAGCGCGTACGCCTTGCCCGCCTCCGAGGTGAAGTCGATGCGCCGCTCGATGGCGTCGAGCAGGTTGACCTGGCCGCCCACCACGCTGCTCCACAGCGGCGTGTTGGCGTCCTCCTGGTCGGCGAGCCACGCCTTCGCGCCCGAGTTGAGCGCGTTGATCGTCATCTTCTTGTCGGTGGGGCCGGTGATCTCGACGCGGCGGTCGACGAGGCCGGGGGCCGGCTCGGCCACGCGCCACGAGTCGTCGGCGCGGATGTGCGCCGTCTCCGGGAGGAAGTCGAGGGTGCCGCCGGCGGCGAGCGCCTCGCGGCGTTGCCGGCGCGCCTCCAGCAGCTCGAGGCGGCGGGCTCCGAGCTGCCGGTGCAGAGTGACGATGAGGTCGAGCGCGGCCGGGGTGAGCACCTCGGTGTCGCCCTCGCCGATCGCGGCGGTGATGGTCAGGCCGTCGGGGAGCGCCACGACAGTCCCTCCTTGCTTCGTCGCAGTGGAACGGTAATTACGCCTGGTGGAATTCTGGTCGAAACCATAGCGCGTCGACGACGGATGCGGGCACCCTGAAGCCGGGGGCGGTGTCGCCGGGCTGAAGTCTCGTCATCGTGCGTCCTCGTGCGTTCCTCTCGGGGTGCAGGGGAACCGCGGCAGGGCCGTGCCTCAGGCCTCGCCGCGGCGTAGCAGGGTGCCGGCGGGCTCGTCGCCCACGGGCCGGCCGCGCAGCAGCGTGGCCCGCACGACGCCCGTCAGGTCGCGACCGGCGTACGGCGTGGCCGGGTTCTTGTGGTGCAGGGCGGCCGGCTCGACGACGAACGACGCCTCGGGGGCGAAGACCACCAGGTCCGCGTCCTTGCCCGCGGGCGGCGAGCCGGCGCTCGACGTCGTCGAGGGTCGCCCGGGTCGAGGGCGGCCTTCATCGGGATGCCGCCGTCCCGGCGTCGGCGTTCAGGGCCCGGCCGAGGTGCTCCGCCAGGTGCTCCGCGTCCCCCGCGCGCTGCTCGGCCACCGGGACCTCCTTGAGGCCCTCGGCCCGGACGGCCTCCGCGACCGCCTCGGCTACGCGGCTGTCGAACACGCCGGGGATGATGAACGCGGGGTTCAGCTCGTCGTCGCTCACGACCGAGGAGATCGCCACGGCCGCCACGCGCAGCATCTCGTCCGTGATGTGCCGGGCGCCGGAGTCGAGCAGGCCGCGGAACAGGCCGGGGAACGCCAGCACGTTGTTGATCTGGTTGGGGTAGTCGCTGCGGCCCGTGGCGACGACGGCGGCGGTCTCGCCCGCGGCGATCGGGTCCACCTCGGGGGTGGGGTTGGCGAGCGCGAAGACGATCGCGTCGTCGTTCATCGCCGCCACGTCCGCACCCGAGAGGATGTTGGCCGCCGAGACGCCGACGAAGACGTCGGCCCCCTTCAGGCCCTCCTTGAGCGTGCCCGTGAAGCCCGACGGGTTGGTGTGCTCCACGAGCCAGACGCGGCTCTCGTCGCCCGCGGCCGACTCGGCCGTGAGGGCACCGTGCCGGTCGAAGCCGATGATGTCCCGGGCTCCCTGGGCGCGCAGCAGGCGGATGATCGCCGAGCCCGCTGCCCCGACGCCGGAGACCGCGATGCGGACGTCGTCGATCTTCTTGTCCACGGCCTTGAGCGCGTTGATGAGGGCCGCGAGCACGACGATCGCCGTGCCGTGCTGGTCGTCGTGGAAGACCGGGATGTCCAGCTCGTCGCGCAGCCGCTTCTCGATCTCGAAGCAGCGCGGCGCGGAGATGTCCTCGAGGTTGACCCCGCCGAAGCCCGGCGCGATCGCCTTCACCGTGCGGATGATCTCCTCGGTGTCGGTGGTGTCGAGGGCGATCGGCCAGGCGTCGACGTCCGCGAACTGCTTGAACAGCGCCGCCTTGCCCTCCATCACCGGCATGGCGGCCGCCGGGCCGATGTCGCCGAGGCCGAGCACGGCCGTGCCGTCAGTGACCACCGCGACGGTGTTGCGCTTGATGGTCAGGCGGCGCGCGTCCTCGGGCCGGTCGGCGATCGCGAGGCAGACGCGTGCGACGCCCGGCGTGTAGGCGCGGGAGAGGTCGCGGCGGGTCTTGAGCGGCACCTTCGGGGTGACGGAGATCTTGCCGCCGAGATGCATGAGGAACGTCGAGTCCGACATCTTGAGCACGCGCACGCCCTCGAGCGCGTCGAGCGCCGCGACGATCCTCTCACCGTGCTCGGCGTCGACGGTGTCGCAG
Source organism: Isoptericola sp. Y541 (assembly GCF_059445465.1). Lineage (NCBI taxonomy): Bacteria > Bacillati > Actinomycetota > Actinomycetes > Micrococcales > Promicromonosporaceae > Isoptericola > Isoptericola sp. Y541. The sequence goes on from NZ_JCAIUJ010000004.1 coordinate 371,374, forward strand.
GTGACGTCGACCACGATCGTGTCGGCGTGCGACTGGGCGATGTCCACGCCCATCACCGAGCCCCCGGCCGTCGCGACCTCGTGGACGATCTCGCTCGTGGCGCGCTGGGTCGCCGGCGCCTCCACTCGCAGGGTGATCGTGTAGCTGGGGCTGGGCATCGCCATGGCCGGGGATCCTTTCGTGGTCCTGATGCTGTGAAGTTTCGAGATGTGGAAAGATGATTCCTCGAACCGGCCTCGGTTCACCCGGCCTTGCGAAGGGGGACGCGACCATGGCGAACGGCACCGGGGTCCAGTCGGTGGACCGGGCGATCGACCTGCTCGAGATCATGACGGACCTCGGCGGCGACGCCGCGCTCAGCGAGCTCGCCGCGGCGGCAGCGCTGCCGCTGCCCACGATCCACCGGCTCATGCGGACGCTGGTGGGACGGGGATACGCCCGCCAGCTCCCGTCGCGCCGGTACACGCTCGGCCCCCGCCTGATCCGTCTCGGCGAGAGCGCGGGGCGCCAGCTCGGCGCCAGCGCCCGTCCCCACCTGGAGCGGCTGGCCCGCGAGCTCGGCGAGAGCGCCAACCTCGCGATGATCGACCGCGACATGGCGGTCTACGTCGCCCAGGCATCGTCGTCCCACTCGATGCGGATGTTCACCGAGGTCGGACGGCGCGTGTACTGCCACTGCACCGGCGTCGGCAAGATGGTGCTCGCCGAGCTGCCGGACCAGACCATCCGCAAGATCGTCGGACGCGTCGGCATGCCGCCGGCCACCGACCTGTCGATCACCGACGTCGACGACCTGCTCACCGAGGTCGCGAAGATCCGCGAGCAGGGCTACGCCGTCGACGACGGCGAGCAGGAGATCGGCGTGCGGTGCTTCGCCGTCCCGGTCAAGGGCGCGCCGACGCCCACCGCCCTCTCGGTCTCCGGGCCCGCGGCCCGGGTCACGTACGAGTTCGGCGAGGCCGCGCTCCCGATGCTGCACGAGGTGGCGGAGACCATCTCGGAGCAGCTGCTCTCCGCGGCCTGACGCCAGGCCCGGTCCCGGACGGAGGGCGCGCATCCCGGTCACCCTTTCCCCGGCTCGGCGCCGGCGGGCACGAGGTCCGCGCGCGGGGCTTCGAGGGTCGCGCAGATCGTCGTGATGATCGTGCCCGTCACCACGGGCGGGAAGAACCGCACGATCTGCGCGGAGAACGGGTCATCACCAGCCTGATCCTGCCGGCCGATCGTGGTCGTGCTCATGTCGACGCTCCTTCGAACCGACTCCACGGAGTCTTCCGGATCAGCAGAACCCCGTGACGGTCGCCCAGGCGCGCGCCTCCGCCTTCGCGCCCTCCCGCTTCACCTCCGCCTCGATCTTGCCGTACGGCCGGTCGGCGACGTAGGAGCCAAGCTCGAGGTGAAGTGCTCGGCGAGGCGGATCGCGAACTCCTCCGGAGACGCGATGCCGCCCTTGGCCAGCGCGAAGACGGTGTTCTTCTGAGTGTCGGTCGCGACGACCTTGCCCTGGTCGCCCTCCACGTGGGCGGCCGTGAGGTCGCCGCGGAGCTGCGAGCTCACGGAGAGCTCGGTGATGCGGTGGCGCGCCTGGTCGCGGTCGACCTTCATGACGCGGACCTCGGCCTTGCCGTACTGGTTGTCGCCCAGCACGATCGTGCCCGTCGTGGACCGGGCGTCGGTGGCGGACATCGTCCTGACTCCTTCATCTGATGTTGCGTGGTCCCACGGCAGCCCTCAGGGGCCGGCCTCGGTCCGTCTGCGATGACGATGACGCAGGACGCGGCGGCTCTGCCGCGACCGATGATGCGGGCCAAGGGCCCGTCAGCTCCCGCGGTACGTCGACTATGCGAACGGGCTGAGCAGGCAGGGCACGTGGTAGTGGTCGCGCCCCGCATCGACCGTGAAGTCGATAGTGATCGACGGATAGAACGTGGGCACACCGCGCGCGGCGAAGTACTCACCGGTCGCGAACGTGACGCGGTAGGTGCCCGGCTCGAGGGTCTCGGGGCCAAGGTCCCACGCACGACCGTCCGCATCGGTGGTCGTGTCCGCGAGCCGATCGGCCGTGTCCACGCCGACGCTCCACAGGGACACGGCCACGCCTGCGTCGGGCATCCCCGAGACGGCGTCGAGCACGTGCGTGGTGATGTGTGACGTCAGCGAGCGATCCTTCCAGCCGGAGCACGGCGATCTCCCGAAGCTGTTGCCCGGCGATGCCCCGCTCGGTCGCCGCGTCGTTCTGCAGTCGCTCGCGGAGCGACGACAGGATCTCCTCCGCAGTGCGTCCCGCCGCCCGGATGAGGACGACGTGGCCCAACTTCGCCCCGTACGCACAGTTTCCCGCGCGCAGGCGCTCCTCGACGGACCCGCCGATCTCGCCGAGGCCGGCCTGTTCCCGGCGGGCGAGCGCAGCGTCGATCCGCAACGGTCCGCGCGGCGGCGAGCGCGGAACCGGCGTCCGCGTACGGACGGCCCGCCACGACCTCGTCGGCCCAGCGGGACACGGCGGCGCACGACAGCACCTGCGCGCGCGCCGTGCCAGGGTCGGCCGCGTTGAACGTCTCGAGGCCAGGACTCGTCATCGAGCGATCCCCCCTCCGACCGATTCCGCCCACCGAAAGCGGGGTTACGATCCGGAAGATCTTCCCCGAAAGCGCGGCCTGTCAAGAGAGCACCCGCTCGGCTCGCGTCGCGTCACGGTTTGTTTGGGTACGCGAAAGGCCCACCCCGGGTCAGGGGTGGGCCTCTCGTGAATAGATGTCCGGCGGCGTCCTACTCTCCCACCCCCTCTCGAGGGCAGTACCATCGGCGCTGAAGGGCTGAGCTTCCGGGTTCGGTATGGGACCGGGCGTTTCCCCTTCGCTATGACCGCCGTAACAATATCGAGTTGTTCGGGTCCCCCCAACTACCCCCGACCCGTTTTCACGGAGCTCAGGGGTAAAGGGGAGTGGTGCCCGTTTCTCGGGAACCGCACAGTGGACGCGTAGCAAGTATTGCTCAACAGTGTTGATGTGTATGTGAAGTTGTCGGCTGATTAGTACCGGTCAGCTCCGACAGTCTTTTGTCCT